>CAKPKG010000054.1 GCA_934167165.1 uncultured Clostridia bacterium | reverse complement strand
AAGCAAAATTAGAAATACTAGAAGGACTAGATAAAAGCGGATTTGTATTAATAAACAATGATAATGATTTGCTACATAAATGGGCAAAAAAAGAGAAAAAATATAAAGTATATACATATGGATTAGAAAATAATAGTACATACATGGCAAAAAACATTACTACATTAGAAAACAGCAGTGAGTTTGAGATAAATGGAATAAAGGGAAACGTGCCAATTGGAGGTATTCATTTTGTATATAATTCCGTTTGTGCATTTGCTGTAGGAGATATATTAAATGTAGAAAAAGAAAAAATAATAAAAGGAATTTCTGAATTTAAACTAACAGCTAAAAGAATGGATATAGAGATTATACAAGATAATATAAAAATAATTAATGATAGTTACAATGCAAGTTATGATTCAATGAAAGCTGCATTAGAAGTTGTAAACAACACTTTAGCACAAAGAAAAATAGCAATTCTTGGAGATATGCTTGAATTAGGTGACTATGCAAAAGAGTTACATGAAAAAGTTGGAGAGGAAGTAGTAAAAAACAAAATAGATATATTAATTACTATTGGAGAAAATGCAAAAAATATAGCCAATAAAGCAAAAGAATTAAAAATGGAAAATGTGCAGAGCTTTAACAATATAGATGAAGCAATTAAAAATATAAAAGAAATAATAAAAAGTGGAGATTTAATTTTATTAAAAGCTTCTAATTCTATGAATTTTAGTAAAATACTAAAAGAATTAAAAGAAATATAAGGAGGCAAAATATAAATGAGTAAAATAAAAGTAGGAGTTATATTTGGAGGAATGTCAACAGAACATGATGTATCAATAGTTTCCGGAACATCTGTTGTAAAAAAACTTAATAAAGATAAATATGAAGTTTATCCTATATACATAGATAATAATGGGGAATGGTATAAATGTTTAGATATATCTAAAAAATATGAAGTAGGAGATAAAATAGAAAATATTCAAAAAATAGAAAATACAATTGAATATTTAAGACAAATGGATGTTATATTTCCTGTACTACATGGTTTATATGGAGAAGATGGAACAGTGCAGGGGTTATTTGAACTGTTAAAAAAGCCATATGTTGGTTGCAGAGTTATGGGATCTTCTATTGCTATGGATAAAGTATATACAAAAATTATTTTTGATAAGGCAAAAATTAAACAAGCAAAATATGAATATATAAGAAAAGATAAAGACAAATACATTTATATAGATAAAGATTTTAATGAAACAAAAAAAGAATTAAAAGAAATTTGCAAAATGATAGAGAAAAATATAGATTATCCAATGTTTATAAAGCCATCTAATTCTGGTTCATCTGTAGGAATAAACAAAGCAAAAAACATAGAAGAATTAGAAAAATATATAGAATATGCTTCAAAATTTGATAAAAAAATATTAATAGAAGAAACATTAATAGGAAGAGAAATAGAATGTTCAGTATTGGGAAATGAAGATGTAAAAGCATCATGCATTGGAGAAATCTTACCAGCAGAGAATTTTTATACATTTGATGCAAAATATAAAAATGCGGAATCTAAACTTACAATCCCTGCAGAAATAAATAAAAATTTAACAGACGAAGTTAGAAAAACAGCAATAAAAGCATTTAAAGCAATTGATGGCAAAGGCTTTGCAAGAGTAGACTTTTTTGTAAATGATAAAACAAATGATATTTATATTAATGAAATAAATACTTTACCAGGTTTTACAGAGATAAGTATGTATCCAAAATTGTGGGCACAGAGTGGATTAGAGTATTCTAAATTATTAGATAAGTTAATAGACTTAGCATTAAAAAATTAATTAGGGGAGTATAAAATGGAATTAAAAGAAATACAAGAATATGTAAAAGAGCAATTGTCAGAAAAAAGATATAATCACAGTGTAGGAGTAATGGAAAGATCAGAGGAACTTGCAAAAATGTATGGAGCAGATGTACAAACAGCAAAAAAAATAGGTATAGCTCATGACGTTGCAAAAGAAATAAGTGAAGAAGACAAATTAAAATATGTAAAGGATAATAATATAGAAATAGACGAAGTAGAAAGAAAAAATACTACACTTCTTCATGCTAAAATAGGAAAGGATATTGCAATAAAAAAATTTGGATTTTCTGAAAGCATGGGACAAGCAATAGCCAATCATACAACAGGAAATAAAGATATGGATATATA
>CAKPKG010000053.1 GCA_934167165.1 uncultured Clostridia bacterium | reverse complement strand
ATGGGAACAATTGGAATAATAGGACCAAAACGTATGAATTATTCAAAAGTAATTTCCATTATGAAATATATAAGTAAAAAACTAAATGATATAGACAAAAACTAAAAAGATATGGCATATTAAGAATAACAGCTATGTAGGGGCAGGACCTGTGTCTGCCAGATAAAATAAAAAAATAGGAGGATAAAATGTCAGAAGAAAATTTAGAAGAAAACAAAATTGAAAATGAAGAAAAAGAGGTTGCCAAAGAATCTAATACAATAAAACAAGAATTAGAAGAAACAACAGATAGACTAAAAAGAATAATGGCAGAATTCGAAAACTTCAAAAAAAGAAGCAACAAAGAAAGAGAAGCTTTATACAATTCTCTTTTAGCAGATATTATAGCAAGCTTTTTACCAGTTATAGATAACTTAGAAAAAGCAGTACAAGCAAAAACAGAAGATGAAGGCTATAAACAAGGAATAGAGTTAGTATTAAAACAATTTATAGATGTACTAACAAAATTCGGAGTTGAAGAAATAAAAACAGTTGGAGAAACTTTTGATCCAGAAGTTCACGAAGCAGTAAGTAGCATTCAAGACGAAACAAAAGGAGAAAAAGAAGTAGTACAAGATTTTAGAAAAGGCTATAAAATTGGGACAAAGGTAATACGTCATGCTATGGTAGTAGTGGCAAATTAGCAAATTAGAAGTGTGATGTGAGAGGTGTGAAGTGTGATTTATAAGGAGTGAATTAAATATAGTAAAAACCTATAAAGATTTAGAAATTTTTAAGGGGGGCTATAAATTATCATTACATATATATAAATTAACTACTTCATATCCAAAAGAAGAAATTTATGGAATAACATCTCAATTAAGAAGAGCAGCAGTATCAGTAGCATTAAATATAGCAGAAGGATATGGCAGAATGAGCAAAGAAGAATTTAAAAGATTTTTGAAAATAAGTTTGGGGTCAGTAAATGAAACAGTAACATTAATAGAATTAAGTAAAGATTTGGGCTATATAAATAATAAACAACACGATAACATGTCGACACAATATGATATATTAGGCAAAAAGATTTATAAGCTAATAGAAAATTGGAAATAAAAGCCCACTTCACACTTCTCACATCACACTTCCTATTATAAGATATTAATTTTAAAAATAAATAAATCTAAAAAAAGAAAGGAGACATATATATGTCAAAAATTATTGGTATCGATTTAGGTACAACAAACTCATGTGTTGCAGTTATGGAAGGTGGAGAACCAGTTGTAATTCCAAATCCAGAAGGAAACAGAACAACTCCATCAGTAGTTGCATTTTCAAAAAATGGTGAAAGATTAGTAGGACAAATTGCAAAACGTCAAGCAGTTACTAACCCAGACCATACAGTTATCTCAATAAAAAGAGATATGGGAACAGATAAAAAAGTAAAAATAGAAGGAGATGAATTTACACCACAAGAAATTTCAGCAATGATTCTTCAAAAATTAAAATCAGATGCAGAAAATTACTTAGGACAAAAAGTTACAGAAGCTGTTATAACAGTTCCAGCATATTTTAGTGATAGCCAAAGACAAGCAACAAAAGATGCAGGAAAAATAGCAGGACTTAATGTTTTAAGAATAATAAATGAGCCAACAGCAGCAGCTCTTGCATATGGAATGGATAAAGAAGACACAGACCAAAAAATAATGGTATATGACTTAGGTGGAGGTACATTCGATGTATCTATACTAGATATTGGTGATGGTGTATTCGAAGTTTTAGCAACAAGTGGTAACAACAGATTAGGTGGAGATGACTTCGACGAAAGAATAATGAAATATTTAGTAGAAGAATTCAAAAAAGAACAAGGAATAGATTTAAGTACAGATAAAATGGCTATGCAAAGACTAAAAGAAGCAGCAGAAAAAGCTAAAATAGAATTATCTGGTGTAGGCCAAACAAATATTAACTTACCATTTATTACAGCAGATGCTACAGGACCAAAGCATTTGGATGTAACACTAACAAGAGCAAAATTCGAAGAATTAATTAGAGACTTAATTGAAGCTACAACAGGACCTGTAAACCAAGCATTAAAAGATGCTGGATTAACAGCAGACAAAATAGATCAAGTATTATTAGTTGGTGGCTCTACAAGAGTTCCAGCTGTACAAGAAGCAGTTAAAAAAATAACAAACAAAGAACCTAACAAAGGAATAAACCCAGATGAATGTGTTGCAATTGGTGCAGCAATTCAAGGTGGTGTTTTATCAGGAGATGTTAAAGA
>CAKPKG010000052.1 GCA_934167165.1 uncultured Clostridia bacterium | reverse complement strand
AATAAAAGATGGCATTATTTGAAAGTTATGAAAGAAGAATTGACCAAATAAAACCAGTAATGGAAAAATACGGAATAAAAGATTTTGAAGATGCATTAGCAATATGCAAAGAAAAAGGATTTAATCCTTATGATATAGTAAAAGGAATTCAACCAATTTGTTTTGAAAATGCTTGTTGGGCATATACACTAGGTGCTGCAATAGCAATCAAAAAAGGTTGCACAAAAGCTTCAGATGCTGCAAAAGCAATAGGAGAGGGACTTCAAGCTTTTTGTATACCAGGATCTGTTGCAGATGATAGAAAAGTTGGATTAGGACATGGTAATTTAGGTGCAATGTTATTATCTGATGAAACAAAATGTTTTGCATTTTTAGCAGGACATGAAAGCTTTGCAGCAGCAGAAGGAGCAATAGGAATTGCTAAATCTGCAAACAAAGTAAGAAAAGAACCTTTAAAAGTAATATTAAATGGTTTAGGAAAAGACGCTGCACAAGTAATATCAAGAATAAATGGATTTACTTATGTAAAAACAGATTTTGATTTCTTTACAGGAAAAGTAAATGTTGTAGAAGAAATAGCATATTCAGATGGAGAAAGATCAAAAGTTAGATGCTATGGAGCAAACGATGTTAGAGAAGGTGTAGCAATAATGTGGTTAGAAGATGTTGATGTTTCTATAACAGGAAACTCAACAAACCCAACAAGATTCCAACATCCAGTTGCAGGTACATACAAAAAAGAAAGAATTGAAGCAGGTAAAAAATACTTCTCAGTAGCTAGTGGTGGTGGAACAGGTAGAACATTACACCCAGACAATATGGCTGCTGGACCAGCTTCTTATGGTATGACAGATACAATGGGAAGAATGCATTCAGATGCACAATTTGCAGGATCATCATCAGTTCCAGCACACGTTGAAATGATGGGATTAATAGGAATGGGTAACAATCCAATGGTTGGAGCAACAGTTGCAGTAGCAGTTGCTTGCGAAGAAGCAATGAAATAATAATAATAAAAACATTGAAAGAGCAGTTATTTTAAACTGCTCTTTTGTATTAAGTTGCTATAAATTGGGAATATATTAATATAAAGGAGGAATTTTTATGAAAGACTATTTAGCAATTGAAGAAATAAAGGCTTTAGAGGTATTAGATTCTAGAGGAAATCCAACAGTACAAGTTGAGGTTATTACAGAAGAAGGAACAAATGGAGTAGCAATGGTGCCATCAGGAGAATCAACAGGAAGCTTTGAAGCAGTAGAATTAAGAGATGGAGATAAATCAAGATATTTAGGAAAAGGTGTATTAAAAGCTGTTGAGAACGTAAATAAAATAATTGCAAAAGAATTAGAAGGCATGAATGTATTTGAACAAGCAGAAATAGACAAAAAATTAATAGAAATAGATGGAACAGAAAACAAAGGCAAACTTGGAGCAAATGCAACACTTGGAGTATCACTAGCTGTAGCAAGAGCAGCAGCAAATTCACTTGGAATGAGCTTATATAAATATATAGGAGGAGTAAATGCAAAAACATTGCCAGTTCCAATGATGAACATATTAAATGGAGGAAAACACGCAGACAATACAGTAAATATCCAAGAATTTATGATTATGCCAGTTGGAGCAAAATCATTTAGTGAATGTTTAAGAATGTCAGCAGAAATATATCATACATTAAAAAAAGTTTTAAAAGCAAAAGGATTAGCAACAGGTGTTGGAGATGAAGGAGGATTTGCACCAAATTTATCAAGTGATGAAGAAGCTCTAAAACTTATAGTAGAAGCAATAAGTGAAGCTGGATACAAACCAGGAGAAGACGTAGTATTAGCATTAGATGTAGCTAGTACAGAAATGTATGATGAAGCTAAAAAAATAGGAAAAGAAGGATGCTATTATTTTTGGAAAACAGAAGAATTAAAAACAGAAGATGAAATGATAGAATATCTAGCAGATTTAGCGAATAAATATCCAATAATATCAATAGAAGATGGCTTAGCAGAAGAAGATTGGGAAGGATGGAGAAAACTAACAGAAAAATTAGGAAATAAACTACAATTAGTTGGAGATGACCTATTTGTAACAAATATAAAGAGATTACAAAAAGGATTAGACAATAAAATAGCAAACAGCATACTAATAAAATTAAATCAAATAGGAACATTAACAGAAACATTAGATGCAATAGAATTAGCAAAGAAAAATGGATACACAGCAGTAGTATCACACCGCTCAGGCGAAACAGAAGATACAACACTTGCAGATGTAGCAGTAGCAACAAATGCAGGACAAATAAAAACAGGAGCACCATG
>CAKPKG010000051.1 GCA_934167165.1 uncultured Clostridia bacterium | reverse complement strand
TTTTTGGTTATTTATTAGTTTTGGAAATTAATTGTTAATGATATTTACTGAATTTAAAAAATCTCTAGAATGGTGAAAAACATTTAAGATATAAATGTTAGAATTAACTTTATAAAGGATTCTATATGACTTATATATCAGTTCTCTAAAATTTGTGTTATCAAATTCCGGGATTTTTCTTCCCATGTATGGAAAAACCTCTAAATTTTTGGTTTTCTTAACTATTTCTTCTATTGTCTTGTCCGCATAATATATAGAATCTTTTGAAATATATTTTCTAATTTGCTCTAAATCTTCTCTAGCATTTTGTTTTAATTCTATATTTACCAATATTAAATTCTCTTTCTATTTCATCTATTGTATAAGTTCTTCCTATGTTTTGCTCTATCTCTACTTCACCACACGCTACACAAATGTTTATTATATCTGCTCTTGTTGCATTAGGATCATTTTTTATGTTTTTTCTCATTTGATACAATTTATCATATGGTAATTTTTTTAATTCTTCTAGTTTTTTTATATTTTCTTCTACATATGTCATAATACCACGCTCCTTCTTTTGCATATTTAATTTATGCATTTATTATGCTGATTATACACTCAAAGGAAAAAACTGTCAATTGTTTTTTTGACAGTTTTTTTGTTGTTTTAATTATTTATAAATCATATATTATACTTATTCCTTTTATGATATGTTGTATGTAATAGCTCGTGTGCTTTATGGCTTCCTGGTTCTTCTAGAAATTCCTTATATAGTTTTTTAATTATTGGATTTTCATGTGATTTTCTTATTGTACTTTTTTCATCAATATTATATAAGCAATCTGCTCTTAATTTTCTTATATCATATTCGCTTCTTTGTTTTGATGTTTTAATTGGCTGTCCTCCACCCATTACGCATCCTCCTGGGCAAGCCATTATTTCTACAAATTGATATTCTGCTTTTCCTGATTTTATTTCTTCCATTATTTTTTGTGCATTTGCTAAGCCATGAGCCACTGCAACTTTTACTTCGTTATCTCCAATTTTTACTGTTGCTTTTTTTATTCCTTCTTCTCCTCTTACTGCTTCAAAATCTAATTTTTTTAGTTCTTTACCTGTTATTGTTTCATAAGCTGTACGAAGTGCTGCTTCCATAACTCCACCTGTTGTTCCAAATATAGCTCCAGCACCTGTTGCTTCTCCCATTGGGTCATCAAATTCGCTATCTTCTAATTCCACAAAATCTATATTTGCTTGTTTTATCATTCTTGCAAGTTCACGTGTTGTAAGTACTGCATCTACATTATCCAATTCTTCGTTTTTCATTTCTTCTCTTTGTCTTTCAAACTTTTTAGCTATACATGGCATTACAGATACAACAAACATTTTCTTTGGATCTATTCCAGCTTTAGAAGCATAATATGATTTTAATATTGCTCCAAACATTTCATGCGGTGATTTGCAACTTGATAAATGTGGAAGTAATTCTGGATAATTCATTTCTATGTATTTTACCCAACCAGGGCTACAAGAGGTAATCATTGGTAACGTTCCACCTTGTGTAAATCTTTGGATAAATTCGTTTGCTTCTTCCATTATTGTTAAATCTGCACCAGTATTTGTATCAAACACTTTATTAAATCCTAGTTTTTTAAGTGCTGTTACCATTTTTCCTGTTACATTTGTTCCAATTTTCATTCCAAATTCTTCCCCAAGTGCTGCTCTAACTGCAGGTGCTGTTTGCACTACAACAAATGTGTCTTCATCTTTTAGCTTTTCCCATACTAAATCTGTGCTATCTTTTTCACGAAGTGCTCCAACTGGGCATGCTGTAATACATTGTCCACAAAATGTGCAGTTAACATCATTTAAGCTATGATCTCCAACTGTTGATACACAAGAATTAAATCCTCTATTTACACAGTCTATTGCTCCTATTTTTTGAACTTTTTTACATGTTGATATACATCTTCTACAAAGTATACATTTATTAAAATCTCTTACTATTGAAGGTGACAAGTCATCTATTTTGTGAACTGATTTTTCTCCTTCATACTCAACATTCATTACATTAAATTTCATTGCTAGTGTTTGTAACTCACAACTTCCATTTCTTGTACATGTTAAGCAATCTCTTTGATGATTAGATAATATTAAATCTAGTATTACTCTTCTTGCTTCCATAATTTGCTTTGAGTGTGTATGTACTACCATCCCCTCTTCTGCTTGTTGAATACAAGATGTTGCAAACCCTCTTCTTCCTTCTACTTCTACTATACAAATTCTACAATCTCCTATTTCATTTATTTCTTTTAGATAGCATAAGGTTGGAATATCTATATTTGCTTTTTTAGCTGCTTGAAGTATTGTTGTACCTTTTGGCACTTCTACATCTATTCCATCTATTTTTAGGTTAATCATTTCTGACATACTACTTCTCTCCCTTCTGTT
>CAKPKG010000050.1 GCA_934167165.1 uncultured Clostridia bacterium | reverse complement strand
AATAAGGAGGAAAACAATGGCAACAAATTGGTTTAACAAAACAGTAGATGAAGTAGAATCTACATTAAAAACAAATGCAGAAAATGGATTAACGGCAGAAGAAGCAAAAAAAAGACAAGAAGAATATGGACTAAATGAATTAAAAGCAAAAAAGAAAAAAAGTTTATTTGTAAAATTTTTAGAACAATTTAAAGACTTTATGATTATAATCCTTATAATTTCTGCAATAATCTCTGGAGTTGTTGGAGTAGCACAAGGAGAAGGATTTACAGATACAATTATTATATTAGTAGTTGTAGTAGTAAATGCAATAATAGGAGTAGCCCAAGAAAACAAAGCAGAAAAATCATTAGAAGCTTTACAAAAATTAAGTTCACATGTAGCAAAAGTTGTAAGAAATGGTAAACTTCAAGTGATTCAATCTAAAGAATTAGTACCAGGTGATATTGTAATATTAGAAACAGGTGACTATGTACCAGCAGACTTAAGAATAATAGAAGCAATAAACTTAAAATCACAAGAAGCTGCTTTAACAGGAGAATCTGTGCCAGTAGAAAAAATGGCTGCAAAAATAGAAGATGAAAAAATAGGAATAGGCGACAGAATAAATATGCTATTTTCTTCAAGCTTAATTACTTATGGTAGAGGGAAAGCTGTAGTAGTAGAAACAGGAATGAATACAGAGGTAGGAAAAATAGCAGATATAATAAATACAGCAGAAGATCAAGGAACACCACTTCAACAAAAACTAAATAAATTAGGAAAAACTCTAGGAGTTGTAGCATTAGTAATATGCGCTGTAATTTTTGTAGTTGGCCTTTTATATGGAAAAGAGCCAATACATATGTTTATGACAGCTGTAAGTTTAGCAGTTGCAGCTATACCAGAAGGTTTACCAGCAGTATTTACAATAGTACTTGCAATTGGTGTACAAAGAATGGTAAAAAGAAATGCAATTGTTAAAAAATTACCAGCAGTAGAAACACTAGGAAGTGCATCAGTAATATGTTCAGACAAAACTGGAACATTAACACAAAATAAAATGACAGTAGAAAAAGTATTTTGTGATGGAAACCTTGTAAGTTTAGAAGATTCAGTAGATATGATAGACATTAAAAAATTAGTATATGCAAGTATGCTTTGCAATGATACAAAAATTTCAGAAGACGATAAGCTTACAGGAGACCCAACAGAAACAGCATTAGTAGATATGGCATTTAAACTAGATTTTGACCCATCAGTATATGGAATGTTTCCAAGAGTAGCAGAAATTCCATTTGATTCAAATAGAAAATTGATGACAACAGTACACGAAGAAAACGGAAAATATGTAGTTTATACAAAAGGTGGAGTAGATGAACTTTTAGCTAATTGTAATTCATATATACTAGAAGGCGATATTAAAACAGATTTAGAAGAATACAAAGAAATAATTAGAAGATACAACATGGAAATGGCACAAAACGCATTAAGAGTTTTAGCAATGGCATATAAAGTACTAGATCACAAACCAACAGCAGAAGAAATAAAAGAATTAGAATCCAACCTAACATATATTGGTATGGTAGGTATGATAGACCCACCAAGACTAGAAGTAAAAGATGCAGTACAAGAATGTAAAGAAGCAGGAATTAAAACAGTAATGATTACTGGTGACCATAAAATAACAGCAATAGCAATAGCAAAAAGTTTAGGAATACTAGAAAATGATGATGAAGCAATTACCGGAACTGAACTAGAGGAAATGAGCGATGAAGACTTAATTAAAAATGTAAGAAAATATTCTGTATATGCAAGAGTTTCACCAGAACATAAAGTAAGAATAGTAAAAGCATGGCAAGCAAATGGAGAAATAGTTGCTATGACGGGAGATGGAGTAAATGATGCACCATCACTAAAAATTGCAGATATAGGTTGTGCAATGGGAGTAGTTGGAACAGACGTTGCAAAAGAAGCAGCAGATGTTATTTTAACAGATGATAACTTTGCAACAGTAGTATCAGCAGTAGAAGAAGGAAGACGTATATATGATAACATTCTAAAAGCAATACAATTCTTATTGTCAAGCAATATAGGAGAAATAGTAGTACTATTTTTAGCAATACTAATAACTCCATTATTGTCAAAGCAATTTGGAGTAGATATAACATTAATAGAAACATTATTACCAATACACATATTATGGATTAACTTAGTAACAGATTCATTACCAGCATTAGCACTTGCAGTAGATCCGGCGGCAGATAATGTAATGAAAAGAAAACCTTTAAAGAATACTAAAAAAGGAATATTTACAAAAGGAATGACATGGAGAATAGTATATCAAGGATTAATGATAGGATTACTTACACTTACTGCATTCATAATTGGACTTTCAACACCAGATGTAAGTCAAGAAGAAAAGGTAAAAATAGGCCAAACAATGGCATTTTATGTACTAGCACTTTCAGAATTAGTTCATGTGTTTAATATAAGAGATAACAAAAGATCAATATTCAAAACAGGAATATTTAATAATAGCAAACTAATTTTAGCAACAGTAGTATCAGCAAGTTTAATGTTTGTAATACTATTTACACAAGGATTAAGAGATATATTTAGTTTAGCAATGCTACCAGCAATGCACGTGTTTGAAACAGTAATGTTAGTACTTGCACCAGTAATAATAGTAGAAATATTTAAGTTATTAAAAATAAATACAACAAAAGATGAAGAATAGTATCTAAAAAATATTGTAGGTCGTCATACTTGGCGACCTACAATGCCATAAAAATTTTAAAAATTACAAATAAAATTAATTAAAGATATTGACACTTTGCATATAAAATGCTACAATAATCAATGTCAACAAAATATGCGGATGTGGCGGAACTGGCAGACGCGCTGGTCTTAGGAACCAGTACTTCGGTGTGGGGGTTCAAGTCCCTTCATCCGCACCAGAGAAGAGATTAGCTAAAGCTAATCTCTTTTTGCATACTTAAAAAAGGGACTTGAAAAGGAGGTTGCCGAGTTTCGAGCAGGACTGGAGCCTGCCGAAACGAAGGCTAAAATAGTCCCTTTGGACTATTTTACCGACGCGCTTGGCCGGAGGCTCCCTTCATCCGCACCAGAGAAGAGATTAGCTAAAGCTAATCTCTTTTTG
>CAKPKG010000049.1 GCA_934167165.1 uncultured Clostridia bacterium | reverse complement strand
TTTGGTATTTCTATTTTATTTAATTCTTTATAATTAGATATTTTATAATTTATCTTGTCTTTGCAATAATAGCTACCTTGAAAATTGTATTCTTGTGTTGTCCCGTCTGCTAATTCTAGTATATATGTTTTTCCATTGTCACTAAAACTTATATCTGTTTTTTCTTCTATTTTAATATTATTAAGTGCAGTTATTACTTTTTCTATTAATTCTTTATCTTCTGTTTTGTAATAAACGTATCCACCTTCTGTTTCTTCTTTAACTCTAACAGATATTACATTTTCTGAATTTTGCACTTCTATTTTTTTGCTATCATTATTTTGTTTATTTAAATAGCCTACAAGTATAACTACTATTAAAACTAATATTATTAAAAAAATGTAAATATATCTCTTCAATTTTATCTCCTACTTTTCTATATATCCATAAGTTTTTTGTGTATACATATCATCTGTAACCGGTTTATATCTTTCTCCATCATAGTCATCTGTAAATCCATTATATGCTTTGTAGATATCTCCATTTTCTGTATCATATACTCTTTCATATCCTAATGTTGCATCACTTTGTTTTTGGCTCATTATATCATAACTAGCACTTCTTTTTGCCCAAGAGTCCATAATTCCATCTGATATTTGATTGCATATACTTCTAACATTTTGGAACTCTTTCATTACTGCATCTTGTTGACTATTAAATCCGTTCATAAATGCATCTGTAAATTCTAGTGAACCAGCAATAGTATTTAAAGGTCCTTCCCAGTTTACAAATTCATCTTTTGGTGCTGTAATAAAAATTGCATCATATACACTTAAATAATATATATCTATTTTGTTACCTGAGACTACATTTTCATAAACATAATATGGGCCTGGATCATAAACATACGCTATAAATAAGCCTTCTGCATCTTTTCCATTTTCATCTTTAAATGTTGCTCTTAATATATCTCCTCCAATTGGTGATGTTCCTAGATTTTCAACAACTGTAAAATCTGTTAAAGTTGGAAATGTGAATGCAGCTGTATTATTTAAAGGTCCTAATTCATTAAATATTTTATAGAATCCTTCTGTAGTTTTATCTGATAATACTGCTGTTTTTGCAAACATAGTATCTGGATAATATCTCTTTTGAAAAGCTTTTGCAGCTTCAGATTTATTGTATCCTTCTGTTTTTAAATTTAAGAAAAATTGATAAGTAGGTCTTTGTGGATCATATACTTTAATTGTATAATGAATATAATCCCCTAAAACATCTACTTTCCATCCTTCTGGGATTTTCATTTTAAATAAGCCATTATTAAATTCGGTATAATTAATTGTTTCAGTTTCACTTTTTCTTATTTTTATATCTGCTTTTTGAGCTTCACTACCTGTTTTTCCCAATTTATTCTCACTGCCTTTGTTATTATTCATAAGCATTACTGCAAGGACAATAATTGCAACTAGTGCGACAATAGAAATTATCATCCATATTTTATTTTTTTTGCTATCCTCCATTTGTTTCCCCTTTCTTTATTTGTATTGCCCATATTATATAGTATTGCCTTTTTTTATGCAATAATGTATCTTCTATATTTAACAAATAGGTCATCTTTTTAGATAACCTATTTATTACTAAAATTATTTATTTAAGTTTCTTTTTTTAATAATCATTGTTGCTGTTATTCCAGCTACTGCTACTGCAAATACTGATATGTATACAGCAATGTTATCACCTGTTTTTGGGTTATTTGTTTCATTCTTTGTTTGTTCTGTTTTTTCTTCAACCTTTGTTGCAATAATTCCATATTGACTTAAATGTGATGTTTCAAATACTATATATCCATCTTCTACTGTTGCTGGTATTGTTTCTTTTATTTCATCATTTGAAATATATACTACTTCATATTTGTCAAATCCTTTTAAATCTTCTGGTAGGGCAATTCTTATTTTCATTTTAGTATCACTAATTTTAACTATTTGACCGTTTTCTAATACATTTATATCTACTACATATTTAACATTTTTGCTTGTTAAATCTTTTTTAACTTCTACAGGTTTAATATCTAGTTTGTAGTCTTTACTAACTTCTTTTGCGAATTCAATTTTTGCTTTTGTTTCTCCTGTGCTTTCAATTTCTTTTACTGTTTCTTTAGCAGGTTGTTCTGGTTCTCCTGAAATTTTAGTCCAAGAAGCATATAAAGTAACATTTTTATACCTCTCATAACCACTTTCTTCTTTTATTAAAGTATCTTTTTCAAATTCTTTATCTGTTTCTTCGTTCTTATCCCATGTTCTCCAGTAAATATACTCAATCTTATCTCCACTTCCATCTTTTTTAGAATTCCAACCATTAAAAGTATATCCTTCTCTTACAGGTATATATGGTAAAAGTGACATAGATGTTCCTGAATTTCCACCACCTAAATAGTCATATTTGCTAGATGTTTTACCATCAATAGTTCCTCCATTAGCATTTAATATTAATACAATTCCATCTCCTTCAAAATTATCTTGAGTATATGTAGCAGTTAAATTAATTGCAGCATCCTTTGCGAAGGCACTTGAATTAATAGAAGTAACAATTTTTCCATCTAAATCCCAGCCCTTAAAAGTATATCCTTTTCTTACAGGAGTATATTTTGTTAAATCAATTGTTTTAAATTCTTCTGCTTTACTTTCCAATGTTAATTTTGCTTTACCATTTATTGTACCTGCAAAAGCATCAAGTGTTATATAATATTTTCCACTATCTTTTAATCCTTTATCTGAAAATTTAGCATTAAGAGTTAATCCATTAGTATAATTAACTTCTTTGCCTGTTGATGTATAAAAATAGCCACTACCAGTAAAGTCTGCTATTGCTAATTCTTCACTAGCTTTTGTATTTTCTGCCATTTCCCAATGTGAAAATTCAGTTTTGCCATTAAAAGGAACAATTCCTTTTGTTAATTCAGATAATTTAACTGTTGTTTCTCCTTCTTCAATATTAAATCTTACAAGCTTGGTATACTCACCATCAAAACAGCCTTCATATTCATTAGTAGTTAGTACTAATGAATATTTTCCATCATCACTAATTGTAGCTGCATTTACTCTGTTTGAAAAAACAAACAAACATGTAACAGCTAAAATAATTGTTAAAAATATTAAACTTTTTTTAATTTTCATTTTTTTCCCTCCTATTATTTTCTTAATTTTTTTCTTTTTGTATTAACTATTGCTAATGTAATTATTCCTAATATAGCAATTGAAAGCATTACAAAGTATACTATAACATTATCACCAGTTTTTGGATTTGTATTTGTAATTGTATTATCCTTTTTAACATTATTGTTTGGTAAATTGTTATCTTCTTTATTCTCTTCATTTTCAGTATTTTTATTATCTTCTGTATTTGTATTTTGTTGTTTTTCTTTTATTGTGAATTTTGTTATAGCTTCTCCATTATCTGAAAAAGCAACCTTTAATGTATGTT
>CAKPKG010000048.1 GCA_934167165.1 uncultured Clostridia bacterium | reverse complement strand
ATTGGAGCTTTAATTTCAATGCTTTTCTTAAGAATAGGATGAATAAATTTTATTTTATAAGAGTGAAGAGCTTGTCTTTTAATAAGAGTAGAAGGCACTCCATATAATGTATCTCCTAAAATAGGATGACCAATAAATTTAGAGTGTAATCTAATTTGATGAGTTCTTCCAGTTTTTAAAATAAAACTTACCAAAGATATGTCATCTTTAGAATTAGTATCAATTACTTTATAACAAGAAATAGCACTATCTCCATTTGGACTTATACATCTTTCAATTATACTGTTTTCTTTTCTTGCGATAGGAGCATCAATAACTCCAGAAGATGGATTAGGAACACCATTTAAAATAGCCAAGTACTCTTTATAAAAAGTTTTATTTTGCATCTGTTTTATAAGGCATTCTTGAACATACTCATTCTTTGCAAATACAACAATACCAGTGGTATCTCTATCCAATCTATTCACAGGTCTTATTTTTTTCTTAAGCCCAATTAAATCAAAATAATACTTTACACCATTAGATAAACTATTCTCATAATGTAAAATAGAAGGATGGACAGGCATGTTATAAGACTTATTTAATATTAAAAAACAATCATCTTCATATAGAATATTTAAATCCATTTTAGTAGGAACAATATTTTCAGATTCTTCTTCATAATCCAAACTACAAGAAACAACATCTCCTATAGACAGCGATTTATCCAAATAAGTTTCCAAGTTGTTTAATAATATAAGTTTATTAAACTTTAATTTAGTAATCAATCTATTAGACATATTAAATTCATTTTTTAAAACTTGCCTAACTGTTTTATATAAAGACAAGTCTTTAACTACATATTTCAAATTCATATAAAAACCTCAAAACAATTATATAATTTATATTCAACAAAAGCAAATTAAATTGGGAACGAATGGGGACAGACCCCTTTTGTTTCTCATTGTGATTTCACGAAGTGTGAGGTGAGAAGTGTGAAAAAATATAGAAATGCCTACGAAGTCTTGGCCCTATAAATCACACCTCACACCTCCAACTTCTATTTATATAAAAATTTACAAAAAAATCTTGTACTTTTCATAATTTCTTTATATAATAATTAAGTATGTTAATAAATAAGGAGGAGTATAAAATGGCTTTTTTAGAAGATATAATAAAAAGAGCAAAAGAACAAAGAAAAACAATAGTATTACCAGAAGCAACAGATATTAGAACATTAAAGGCAGTAGATTTAATTTCAAAACACGATTTTTGTAATGTTGTATTAATAGGTAACAAAGAAGAAGTTTTAAAAATAGCAAATGAAAATAATTTTGATATTTCAAAAGCACAAATAATAGAACCAAGCATTTCAGAAAATTATACAGAATTTGTAGAAGCTTTTTATGAGTTAAGAAAACATAAAGGAATGACAATGGAAAAAGCAGAAGAGCTAATGAAAGATCCTGTATTTTTTGGAATGATGATGGTAAAAAAAGAAAAAGCAGATGGATTAGTTTCAGGTGCTGCACACTCAACAGCAGATACATTAAGACCAGCATTACAAATCTTAAAAACAGCTCCAGGAACAAAATTAGTTTCTACATTTTCTGTAATGGTAGTTCCTAATTGTGAATATGGAGAAAATGGAGTATTTGTTTTTGCAGATTGTGGATTAAATCAAAATCCAAATTCAGAAGAATTATCTGAAATAGCAATATCAACAGCAAAAAGTTTTAAACAAATATTAGGAAAAGAACCAAAAGTAGCAATGCTTTCATATTCTACAAAAGGAAGTGCAAAAGCAGAAGAAGTAGATAAAGTAAGAATAGCAACAGAACTTGCAAAAGAAAAAGAACCAGAATTAGCAATAGATGGAGAAATGCAATTTGATGCAGCAATAATTCCAGAAATAGCAAAATCAAAAGCACCCGGAAGTAATGTAGCAGGTCAAGCAAATACAATAGTATTCCCAGAATTAGAAGCTGGAAATATAGGATACAAGTTAGTAGAAAGACTAGCAAAAGCAGAAGCTTATGGACCAATGTGCCAAGGAATGGCAAAACCAGTAAATGACTTATCAAGAGGTTGCAAAGCAGAAGATATTGTTGGGGTTGTGGCTATTACTTGTGTTCAAGCCCAACAAGGCTAAAACAAATTATAAGTTAGAAATGAGAAGTGTGGGGTGTGAAGTGAGATTTTAGGGTTAGGATTTGTAGTCATTGCCATAATTTCACACTTCCCACGTCCCACTTCAATTAAAAAATGTAGGGGCAGGCCCTGTGTCTGCCCACAATAAAATAAAAGGAGAGAAATATATAATGAAAATATTAGTAGTAAACTGTGGAAGTTCATCTTTAAAATATCAATTAATAGATATGGAAAATGATAACGTGTTAGCATCAGGAAGATGTGACAGAATAGGTGGTGCAGGAATAAACAAACCATTTATAGAATATAAAAAAGGAAATGGACCAAAGGTAAGAGATGAAGTAGAATTACCAGACCACACAAAAGCATTTGAAACAGTAATAGAATACTTAACAAATCCAGAAACAGGAGCAATAAAAGATTTATCTGAAATAAATGGTATAGGACATAGAATAGTAAATGGAGGACCTAAATTTACAGAGGCCACTCTAGTTACAGATGAAGTAATGAATGAATACAAAAAAGCTATAGAATATGCTCCACTTCATAACCCAGCACATATTCAAGGAATTGATGCTTGTACAAAAATAATGCCAAACATACCACAAGTATTAGTTTTTGATACATCATTCCATACAACAATTCCAGAAGAAGCATCACTATATGCAATTCCATATGAATATTATGAGAAATATGCAATAAAAAGATATGGTGCTCATGGTACATCACACAAATTTATAACAAAAGAAGCAGCAAAAGTATTAGGAAAAAATAGAGAAGATATAAACATAATTTCTTGCCATTTAGGAAATGGATCTAGTATAGCAGCTGTAAAAAATGGAAAATGTGTTGAAACTTCAATGGGATTAACACCATTAGAAGGTTTAATAATGGGAACACGTTCTGGAGATTTAGACCCAGCAATATTAGAATTTGTAATGAAAAAAGAAAATTTAAGTATAGACGAAATGATGACAATACTAAATAAAAAATCAGGATTGCTAGGAATAACAGGAATAACAGGAGATGTAAGAGACCTAAAAGAATTAAGCAAAGAAGGAAACGAAAGAGCAGAACTTGCATTAAAAATGTTTGGACACAGAGTAAAAAAATATATTGGTGCATATATGGCAATATTAGGACATGTAGATGCAATAATATTTGAAGGTGGAATAGGAGAGCATAACCCAGATGTTATAAATAGATGTGTAGATGGGTTAGAAGAATTAGGAATAGAATTTGATTCATCACATAATGATAATGAACAATATGAAGGAATAATAAGCAAACCAACATCTAAAATACCAATGTATGTAATACCAACAAATGAAGAATTAGAAATAGCAGAAGAAACAATGGAAGTAATAAA
>CAKPKG010000047.1 GCA_934167165.1 uncultured Clostridia bacterium | reverse complement strand
TTTTATTGGTTCATTTGTTTTGCAACTTCTTCAGCAAAGTTTTCTTCTCTTTTTTGAAGTCCTTCACCTTTTTCAAATCTTGCAAATTTTACTATTTCTGCATTGTTATTGTCTAATAATTTTTGAACTTTTATATCTGGTTCTTTTACAAATGGTTGTTCTAATAGACAAATTTCTCCATAGAATTTTCCAATTCTTCCTTGAACCATTTTTTCAGCTATTTCTGCTGGTTTTCCTTCATTCATAGCTTGTGCTTTTAATATTTCCATTTCATGTGATACTACGTCTTGAGGAACTTCTTCTCTGTTTAAATATTCTGGTTTTGCTGCTGCAATTTGCATACATACATCTTTTGCAACTTCTTCTGTTCCTTTTGGGCAATCTACTAAAACGCCGATCTTTCCATCTCCATGAACATAGCTTTCTACTAATCCTGTGCTTTCAAATCTTTCAAATCTTCTAACTGACATATTTTCTCCTATTGTTGCTATTTTGTCTGTTAATATGTCTTTTATTGTTTTAGAAGAATCATCTATTGATTTTTCTGCTAATAAACTTTCTACATCTGCTGGATTTGTAACAGCTATTTGTTTTGCTGTATCTGCAACAAATTTTCTAAATTCTTCATTTTTTGCAACAAAGTCAGTTTCTGCATTAACTTCTAATACTACACCAACTTTTTTGTCGTCTGTTACATAGCAATACACTAATCCTTCTGCTGCTATTCTATCTGATTTTTTAGCTGCTTTTGTTATTCCTCTTTCTCTTAATAACTCAGCTGCTTTTTCCATATCTCCATCAGTTTCTGTTAAAACTTTTTTGCAGTCCATCATACCTGCACCTGTTTTTTCTCTTAATTCTTTTACTAATTGTGCTGTAATCATATTGCTTTCCTCCTTTAAAATTACAAATTCATATTTTATTATTGTAGGGGTCATCGCCTATGGCGCGCCCCTACAATGTTTGCAATCAAATCTACATTAAAATTATTCTTCTACTGTTTCTTCTGCAACAACTTCTTCAATACTTGTTGGTTCTTCTGTTGCTACTTCTGCTTGTTCTTCTTCTAATGCTTCTCCTTGTTTTCCTTCTATTATTGCATTTGCCATAACATCTGTAATTAATTTTACAGCTCTTATTGCATCGTCATTTCCTGGTATTGGATAATCAACGTCTTCTGGATTACAGTTTGTATCTACTAATCCTATGATTGGAATATTTAATTTTTTAGCTTCTAAAACTGCAATTCTTTCATTTTTAGGATCTACTACAAACATAGCTCCTGGCATTTCTTTCATTTCTCTAATTCCACCTAGATTTTTTTCTAGTTTTTCCATTTCATTTCTTAATGCTGCAACTTCTTTTTTAGGTAGAACATCAAATGTTCCGTCATTTTCCATTTCTTCTAATTTATTTAATCTTTCTACTCTTTTTCTTATTGTTTTGAAGTTTGTAAGCATTCCACCTAACCATCTTTGGTCAACATAGAACATATTGCTTTTTATTGCTGCATCTTTAACACATTCTTGTGCTTGTTTTTTTGTTCCTACGAATAGAATTGTTTTTCCTTCTTCAGCAACATCCTTCATAAATTTGTAAGCTTCGTCAATTTTCTTTGATGTCTTTTGTAAATCGATAATATGGATACCATTTCTAGCTTGATAAATGTATTCAGCCATTTTTGGGTCCCATCTTTTTGTTTGGTGTCCAAAATGTACACCTGCTTCTAGTAATTGTTTCATTGCAACTACTGCCATTTTACATTCCTCCTTATTTGTTTTACCTCCACATAGTTTTTTACATTTAAGAACACTTTACTATATTAAAGCACAATCTTAAACTATAACTATATGTGCGTATTTTTCAACTTTTATATTATAGCAAAGTTATATATGGTTTGTCAATAGAAAAAGGAGGATTTTATCCTCCTTCTTTATGCTGTTTCACTTTTGCTTGTTTCTATTGGTTTTTTCTTTATTTTCATTCTTTTAGAAGTTTTATTTTCATTTAAAACTAATTTTGGTCCTTCTTTCCCTTCAACTGTTTCTTTTGTTATTATACATTTTTCTATTTTTGGATTTGAAGGAATGTCAAACATTATATCTCTCATTATATCTTCTATTATAGAGCGAAGTCCTCTTGCTCCGGTATTTCTTTCTATTGCTTTTTCTACTATTGAGTTTAAAGCTTCTGGTTCAAATTCCAATTCTACTCCATCTAATTCCAATAGTTTTTTGTATTGTTTTGTTAATGCATTTTTAGGCTCTGTTACTATGTTTATTAAAGCTTCTTTGTCTAATTCTTGTAATGTTGCAATTATTGGTAATCTTCCTACAAATTCTGGAATCAAACCAAATTTTAATAAATCTTGTGGTAACAATTCTTCAAAAATTTTGTATTTTTCTATCTCTTTTTTGCTTTCTATTTGAGCTCCAAAGCCCATTCCTTTTTTTCCTACTCTGTCTTTTATAATTTTTTCTAATCCTTCAAAAGCTCCTCCACATATAAACAAAATATTGCTTGTATCTATTTGCAAAAATTCTTGATGTGGATGTTTTCTTCCTCCTTGTGGTGGTACTGATGCAACTGTTCCTTCTACTATTTTTAGTAAAGCTTGTTGAACCCCCTCACCGCTAACATCTCTTGTTATTGATGGATTTTCTGATTTTCTAGTTATTTTATCTATTTCATCTATATAAATAATTCCTTTTTCTGCTTTTTTAATATCATATTCTGCTGATTGTATTAATTTTAATAAAATGTTTTCTACATCTTCTCCAACATACCCAGCTTCTGTAAGTGTTGTAGCATCCGCTATTGCAAATGGCACATTCAATATTCTTGCAAGTGTTTGTGCCAAAAGTGTTTTTCCACACCCTGTTGGTCCTAATAAAAGAATATTACTTTTTTGTATTTCTACATCATCTATAATTTCGTCACATGCAATTCTTTTATAATGATTGTATACTGCAACAGATAGTGTCTTTTTAGCTTCGTCCTGCCCTATTACATATTCATCTAAAATTTGCTTTATTTCTGCCGGTGTTGGTATATCTTCTGATTTTAAATCTTCATATCCTGTTTCTTCATCATAATTTTCATCTTCTATTATATTGTTACATATTGCTATACATTCATCACAAATATATGCATTAGGTCCTGCAACAATTCTTTTTACCATTTCTTGTGGTTTTCCGCAAAATGAACATTTTACACTTTTTGTAATATTTTTATTTGACATTGTTACCTCCTAACATCTATGATTTCATCTATTAAACCATATTCTAGAGCTTCTTGTGCTGTCATATAATGATCTCTTTCTGTATCCTTTTCTATTTGTTCTAAACTTTGACCTGTTTTTTCGCTTAACAATTTATTTAATTTTTCTCTTGTTTTTACCATATGGTCTGCATGTATTTTTATTTCTGTTGTTTGACCTGCTAATCCTCCAGAGATTAATGGTTGATGTATTAATATTTCTGAATTTGGTGTTGCAAATCTTTTTCCTTTTGCTCCGCATGTTAAAAGTACAGATCCCATACTTGCTGCTAATCCTACACATATTGTAGATACTGGACATTTAATATAGTTCATTGTATCTACTATTGCCATTCCATCTGTTATAGAGCCACCTGGACTATTTATATAAAATGATATTTCTTTATCTGGATCTTCTGATTCTAAAAATAGCATTTGTGCTATTATTAAACTTGCTGTTACATGGTTTACATCTTCACTTAAAAATATAATTCTATCTTTTAATAATCTTGAGAATATATCATATGATCTTTCTCCTCTTCCTGTTTGTTCAATTACATAAGGTACTAAACTATTTGTTAAATTTTCCATTATAATTCTCCTCCTTGGTTTTATTTTTTAATTGATGTTGGAGGTG
>CAKPKG010000046.1 GCA_934167165.1 uncultured Clostridia bacterium | reverse complement strand
GGAGCTGCAAAAGCAATAGGATTAGTTATTCCAGAATTAAATGGAAAATTAATAGGATCTGCACAAAGAGTTCCAGTTCCAACAGGATCTACAACAATACTTATAGCAGTTGTTAAAGGAGAAGACATTACAGTAGAAAAAATAAATGAAGCAATGAAAAATGCTTCAAGTGCATCATTTGGATATACAGAAGAACCATTAGTATCTTCAGATATAATAGGAATTACTTATGGATCTTTATTTGATGCAACACAAACAATGGTAACAGAAGTAGAAAAAGGATTATATCAAGTTCAAGTAGTTGCTTGGTATGATAATGAAAATTCTTACACAAGCCAAATGGTAAGAACAATAAAATACTTTGCAGAATTATAATATAGGAATTTAGAAGTGTGAAGTGAGAAGTGAGAGGAGTGTGAAGAGAGAAACCAATAAAGGCTAGCTCGAATGCACAACTAATACTTCTAACCTCACACTTTAATATATATATAAGAATAGTTTGTGCCTTTTGCAGGCAAAATAGCAAAAACAGAGAAAGGAATGAAATTAATCATGAACAAAAAAACAGTTAAAGATATAGATGTAAATGGTAAAAAAGTATTAGTAAGATGTGATTTTAATGTTCCAATAGATAGCGAAACAGGAAAGATTACAGATAATAGGAGAATTAGAGCAGCACTTCCTACAATACAATATTTATTAGATAATAACGCAAAAGTTATACTTTGCTCACATTTAGGAAGACCAAAAGGAGAATTTAATTTAAAATATTCTTTAAAACCAGTAGCAGAAGAACTTTCTAAATTATTAAACAAAGATGTAAAACTTGCAAAAGATGTTATAGGAGAAAGTGCAAAAGAACTTACAGCTAATATGAAAGAAGGAGACATTGTATTATTAGAAAATGTAAGATTCCATAAAGAAGAAGAGCAAAACGATCCAGAATACTCAAAAGCTCTAGCAAGTATGGCAGAAATATATGTAAATGACGCATTTGGAACGGCTCACAGAGCACACAGCTCAACAACAGGAGTTGCAGATTATTTACCAGCAGTATCAGGATTCTTAATTGAAAAAGAACTAGAATTTTTAGGTGGAGCTTTAGAAAATCCAGCACATCCATTTGTTGCAATACTTGGAGGAGCAAAAGTTTCTGATAAAATTGGAGTAATAGAAAATTTATTAGATAAAGTAGACACTTTAATAATTGGTGGAGGAATGGCATACACATTCTATAAAGCACAAGGACATCACATAGGAACATCAATTTGTGAAGAAGATAAATTAGATTTAGCAAAAAGTATTTTAGAAAAAGCACAAGAAAAAGGAGTAAAATTATTGCTTCCAGTAGATAACCATGTATCTTCAGAATATTCAAACAATGGAGAAGAAAAGATGGTTAACTCAACAGAAATTCCAGATGGATTTATGGGATTAGATATAGGACCAAAAACAATAGAAAAATTTGAAGAAGCAGTAAAAGATGCAAAAACAGTAGTATGGAACGGACCACTTGGAGTTTGCGAATTTGATAAATTTGCAACAGGAACAAAAGCAGTTGCAACAATGCTTTCTAAAATAGATGCAATAACAATAATAGGTGGAGGAGATTCTGCAGCAGCAATAGAAAAACTAGGATTAGCAGATAAAATGACACATATCTCAACAGGTGGAGGAGCATCACTAGAGTTTCTAGAAGGAAAGACTTTACCAGGAATTGCATGTTTACAAGACAAAGAGTAAAAAACAAATGAAAATCAGCATCTTGCACATTTTTGCCTTCAATAAAAATCCTCAACGTACCTATGTACGCCTCCGGTTTTTATCTTGGCAAAAATGCACAATCTACTAATTTTGATTTGTTTTAAAGATATATGTAGGGGCGTATTGCATACGCCCAAAATGAAATGGAAAAATTATATTGTAGGGGCGGGCCCTGTGTCCGCCCGAGGAGAAAATATGGAAAAGAAAGAAATAAAAATTAGTCTAGGAACAGTAATATGCATTTGCATAATAGTAATACTATTAATTGTAATTGTTGCAATGAGAATGTCTAATGAAAAATCACAAAATTTTAACAATGAGAGAAATGAAATACAAACTTCAGAAGAGATTGGGAAAAAAGGCAACAGAATAACATATAAAATTAATAATAAGAGTTCAAATTCATCAGGATGCTCAGAAAGAGGTTATTATGTAGATACTTTAAACCAACCAAATGCACCATATTACTATATAATATCTATGGGAGAACAGAACACTGGAGGATATTCTATAAAGATAACAGATGTAAAAATAGATGAAAATGATAATGTAAATGTTACAGTAAAAGAAAAAGAACCTAAACAGGGAGAAATAACGACAATGGGATTTACATGTCCGACATGTGAATTAGAATTGAGTGAAGAGCCAAACAGTATTACAATTAAAGATACAAATGGTAACGAATATGAAAGAAAGAATAGATATGAAAATAAAAAAATTGATGAATATATAAAAGGATATATACTAACTGAGTTTGGACCAAAAGGAAATATGCAAGATGTTACTATTAGTGAAGTAAATATAAAGAATGAAGATAATATCAGTTTACATGGTTCTTGCATTTATTCAATAACATTAAAAGACCCAAGTAAATTAACTATGGAAGGAAGCAAATCATCAGTAGATAAATTAGAAGGAAATGTATATACACTTGATGCAGACTTTACATATGATAAAACAACAAATAAAGTAAAATTTGATACATCTTATGGATTCGGAAATTAATAAGAAAAGAGGGGTAATATGAGAAAAAAGGTAATCGCAGGAAATTGGAAGATGAATAAACTTCCAAATGAAGCAATAGACTTTATTACAGAGCTTGAGCCATTAGTAAAAAATACAGAAAATGAAGTAGTTATATGTGTGCCATATACAGATTTATTCTATTGCTTAATGCATGCACAAGGAACTAACATAAAAATAGGTGCACAAAATATGAATGCAGAAGAAAAAGGAGCATATACAGGAGAAGTTTCTGGAGAAATGCTAAAAGCAATCGGTGTAGAATATGTTATAATAGGACACTCAGAAAGAAGAGCATATTATAATGAAACAGATGAAAGTGTTAATAAAAAATTAAAAAAAGCATTAAGTTTAGGATTGAAACCAATAGTTTGCGTAGGCGAAAGCTTAGAAGAAAGAGAAGCTGGAAATGCAAAAGATATAGTTACAACTCAAACAAAACTAGCATTAGATGGCTTATCTAGTGAAGAAGTAGAAAAAACTATAATTGCCTATGAACCAATTTGGGCAATAGGAACAGGAAAAACAGCAACAAAAGAAGATGCAAACGAAACAATTAAATGGATTAGAGAAGAAATTGAAAAAATATATGGAAATTCTGTATCAGATAGTGTTATAATACAATACGGTGGAAGTGTAAAATCTTCAAATGCAAAAGAACTATTTGAAATGTCTGATATAGATGGTGGACTAGTAGGCGGAGCAAGCTTAAAAGCAGACGAGTTTGCAAAAATAGTAGAATATAAATAAGAAGATAAATTACGTCACTATACATTAGATTGAAGGAAGATGAGGAAATATAATGGATAAAAAATTAACAATGCTTATGATACTAGATGGATTTGGAATAAACGAAAATGAAAAAGGAAATGCAGTAAAACTTGCAAACACACCTGTGTTAGATAAACTAATGAAACAAAATCCAACATCAATAATAAGAACAAGTGGATTAGATGTAGGATTACCAGAAGGGCAAATGGGAAATTCAGAAGTAGGACACACAAACATAGGAGCAGGTAGAATTGTTTACCAAGAATTAACAAGAATTACAAAATCAATTGAAGATGGAGACTTTTTTAGTAATCCAGAATTAGTTGCTGCAATAGAAAATTGTAAAAAGAATCATACTAAATTACATATAATGGGACTATTATCAGATGGTGGTGTGCATAGCCACATAAGACATTTATATGGATTATTAGAACTTGCAAAAAGAAAAGACTTTGAAGATGTATATGTTCATTGCTTTTTAGATGGAAGAGATACTCCACCTGCATCTGGAGAAGGATATATAGCAGAATTAGAAAAGAAAATGCAAGAAAAAGGTGTAGGAAAAATTGCAACAATATCAGGTAGATATTATGCAATGGATAGAGATAATCGTTGGGATAGAGTAGAAAAAGCATATAATGCATTAGTAAAAGGAGAAGGAATAAAAGCAAATTCTGCAATAGCTGGAATAGAAGAATCTTATCAAAAAGAAATATTTGATGAGTTTGTAGAGCCAACAGTAATATGTAATGATGGAAATCCAGTAGCAACAATTTCAGAAAACGATTCTGTAATATTCTTTAATTATAGAAAAGACAGAGCAAGAGAAATTACAAGAAGTTTAGTAGATAAAGAGTTTGATAAATTTGAAAGAGAATATTTTCCATTATATTATGTATGCTTTACAACATATGATGCTACAATAGAAAATGTTCATATTGCATTTAAAGAACAAGAACTAAAAAATACTTATGGAGAAATGATTGCAAAAAACGGATTAAAACAATTAAGAATTGCAGAAACAGAAAAATACGCACATGTAACATTTTTCTTTAATGGAGGAGAAGAAAAACAATATTCAGGAGAAGATAGAATTTTAGTTCCTTCACCAAAAGTTGCGACTTATGATTTACAACCAGAGATGAGTGCAATAGAAGTTACAGATAAAGTAGTAGAAGCAATAGAATCTAAAAAGTATGATACAATAATTTTAAATTATGCAAACCCAGATATGGTAGGACATACAGGAGTTTTAGAAGCAGCAATAAAAGCAATAGAAACAATAGATGAATGTGTAGGAAGAGTAGTAAAAGCAATAGAAGATGTAAATGGAGTTTTATTAATTACAGCAGATCATGGAAATTCAGAACAAATGATAGATTATGCAACAGGAGAACCACACACAGCACACACAACAAATCCAGTACCATTAATATTAGTTGGAAAAGATGCAAAGCTAAAAGAAGGACGTTTAGCAGACTTGGCTCCAACAATGTTAGATATATTAGGAATAGAAAAGCCAGAAGAAATGACAGG
>CAKPKG010000045.1 GCA_934167165.1 uncultured Clostridia bacterium | reverse complement strand
TTAACCATAAAAAGTTAAGTAGATACGGTGTAATCAAGATTATCAATTCTTTATCTGTATATTTTTCAGTGTGCTAAAAATTAAAAAAATTTGTATTATATATTGCAAAATAGAAAATAATATATTATAATACAGAACGTACTCAAAATAGTACATTAAAAAGTTAACAATTTTCTGGTGACAATTACGACGAGGACCCACCTGTTCCCATCCCGAACACAGAAGTTAAGCTTGTCAGTGCTGAAAATACTTGCGGGTTACCCTGCTGGAAAGATAAGTCGTTGCCAGATTTTATATATATTCCCCGTTAGCTCAGTTGGTAGAGCGCTCGGCTGTTAACCGATAGGTCGTTGGTTCGAGTCCAACACGGGGAGCCATAAAACTAATTCATAAGAATTGGTTTTTTTTTATATTTAATTACAAACACTTGTTTTAAAAGTTGCCAATAATATATAGTATTAATAGGGACTTGAAACTTGATAAGAAAGTATTATTTGCAATCAACATAAAGATATGATAAAATACTTATGCAAAAATTCTTAGCAAATACCCTTATTTTTGCAGCTGGGGTCAGACAGTTATTATAAAAATTTATTTAAAGGGGTGAAATTAAATGAAGAAACTTAAAGATGTATCTTTCAACAAATCACGGCGCATTTCTGTATTTATTGGTATATTAATTTTTTTATTAATTACTAGTATTTTAAGCATTAAGCTTAAATATTCTTTTTATGTATCATTGACTATAGGAATAATAGTTGGAGCAGTAATGTATTCGATAATTTTTTCCATTTTTGATGGACCTATTAAGAATGTATACAGAAAAAGACTAAGAATCAGTGTTGTATACCAAAATTCAGCTACTGAGGTTAAGTGCAAATCAATAGAATTAAATCCATATGCAACAAGATACAATTCGTTTGGCAATTGCAGATTTTATGCAATATTGTTGACAGACAACAAGGTCTGGATTTCTATAGATGCTCAAAAAGAAAACGGAGACTTTATTCCACGAGCATATGAAATTGTAGATCTATCTAAGTTTTATCAATTTTTTGAATTCATTTAATAAAAATTTTTTCAATTAAAAAAGCACTCAAGACTATAACTTCAAAGGAGATGACATCTTTGGAAGATTTAAGTTCCTTTAACGAAAAAATGAGAATATTAGGTACTCCATATAAATGCAGTAGTGCGTATAAAATATATGGTGATAGGCGTCAAGAATTACCTGAAAGGTCAATTTTTTGGGAAACTAGTATCAGATATTTTGAGAAGTACGAACATGCAAAATTTCAAAATAATGATAGAATAGGAGTTGCTAAAACTTGAAAGAACCAAGTAAATTTGATGAAGCTCGGGAACAGTTCAGAATAGTAAGTAGTTCTCCATACAAGAAAAACGAATTTTATGAGGAACTTAAAAAATGCCTGAACATTTGCGAAAAAAGCATATGAAGGAATTAATACATGTTCCAAGATCTGAATATTGCAAATTTAGACCCTGAGAAGAAAAAGAAGATTAAAATGAATTAAAGCATTGGTTTTGAGTGCACCAATGCTTTTTTCTTGCAATTAACATAAAAATGTGATAATATATTAATGCAAAAATGCGCAAAATTCCTTATTTTTGCAACTGAGGGTCAGACAGTTAATAAAAAAATTTTTAAAGGAGGAAAAACTTATATGTTATACATAGCTAAAATCAAGTCTATTCCACTTAGACAAGCATATTCTTTGAGAAAGCTTGGAAACACCTCTCATTGGATAGTGCGGGGCAATTTAATTGGTATTAAACGCGAGTACATATTTGCACTTATGAAATTACATATTTTCTTTTGTGATGATGATACTATGCATATTAGTATAAATTATGTATTTCCTGATGGGGGAAGAGTTTTTACTAGTGAAGGGCAAACATATTCATTAACTGAATTAGAAGCAAAATACCCTAAATTGTTACAAAAAAAAGGAAAAATGGTTTTTTTTGTTAATGCATAACAAAAGTGTTAAACGGTAGAGTTTTTTCTCTACCGTATTTCTTTATACACACCATAAAAGAAGTAGAAAAAAAGTTAAATATTTCAAGAGCGAACATAAGATTTTATGAAAAAGAAGGCTTGCTGAAGCCAAAAAGATTTGATTCAAATGCTGAACCAATAAATAACACAAATAAACAAAAGCCCTTGAGATAACTCAAGGGCTTTTAGTATTCTCAAGTAAGAGAATGCCTAGAGGATTCTTTAAATTCCTCAATTTCAATTTGACAATCCTTAGAAAGTAAGTAAGAATATTGATAATTAGAAGAATTCCTAAGAACTCTTAAAGCTTCATTATACATATCAACAAAGTCACTTTTTTTCTTGGCTTGTTCTATAGGGTCATTTAAAGTTTCAGCATCTTTATACAATTCCTTTGCAATCATTAAGGCATTATATGAATTTTTTAAATCCATATAGCATGATTTAGCAAATCTTTTCTTCTTATTTTTCCTGATAAGAGATATAATCACATCAATCAAATGTAAAATTATGAGTGTTGCAATTATAGAGCCAACTCCTAGCAATAATAAGCGAAACATTGGTAGAAAGTCCTGATAAAACCGCAATGTAATTAAACAATGCATAACTCCTCCTATGATTAATGTCGTAGTATTTAAATCTCGCTACAACTCGAGAAAATCTCATATATTATACCATGAATACATATAAAATTCAATACTTTAGGGAATATACAAAAAATAGCAGAAACCCTAATTGTATTTACGGAACAGAAGTTGAATTTAACATAAAACTGTGGTAAAATATTATGGTAAAACAAAGTAAAATCCTTATGTTTTGCAGCTGGTGGTCAGGCAGTTATAAAAAATTTTAAAAGGAGATAAAACAATGGAACAGGATTATCAGGATTACATTTGCAGAGCTATTTTAAGTTATAAAGATGTAAAACCTTCGAGGGAATCATGTTCAGGATGTAGGTATTATAATTCTAAAAACAAGTGTAAAAAACAGAAAATAAATAATGTTATACCATTTATCAATCCAGATTTTAATGGATATTGCTATAAGAAATTACCTTTTAAGCAGAAAATTATTATGGCAATTGGTAGCACTTGTATAATAGTTGAATAAGAACTTACAACAAAACCGAGGGAAAAAGGAGACAGTCCCCTTTTTCCCTCGGTTTAACTATGTTTTGATTAAACTCAACTAATGGTTTGTATACTTTTTTTAAGAAATTTGATATTCTTATACCATGCTAATTGAGAATGTAATAAGAGAATTTTTTTTACTATATTGGCAAATAGCATTGAAAGTGATATTATAAAAACAATTAAAAACGAAAGGGGATAAAAAATGAAGACAGGACTAATTTTAGACAATGTTTCTAAAACATTTGTTGGAAAAAAAGCGGTTGATGGCATTTCATTTTCTCTAAACAAACCAGGAGTTTTTGGGCTTTTAGGAACTAACGGAGCAGGAAAAACCACAACCATAAGAATGCTACTTGGAATAATAAAAAAAGATAATGGAGAAATAACGTGGAATGGAAAAAAAGTTGATAGGAAATCAGTTAACTTTGGATACCTTCCAGAGGAAAGAGGGGTATATCCTAAAGTAAAAATATATGATCAACTAATGTATTTTGCAGAATTAAAAGGAATGAAAAAACAAGAAGTAGATAGTGCAATAGGTACTTGGGCAAAGAAATTAAAAGTAGAAGAATATATGCAAATGCCAGCAGAAAAATTATCAAAAGGAAATCAACAAAAAATTCAATTTATGACTGCTGTAATACATAATCCAGAATTAGTTGTTTTAGATGAACCATTTAGTGGATTAGATCCAGTAAATACAGATTTATTGAAAAATATAATAATCGATTTAGTAAAAGAAGGGAAATATGTAATAATGTCTGCACATCAAATGTCAACAATAGAAGAATTCTGTAGCGACATTTTAATTTTAAATAAAGGAAAAACTGTATTACAAGGGAATTTAAGAGAAATAAAAGACCAGTATCCAGCAAATAGAGTACAAATAGAAACAAACGAATCAATAACAGAAAATATTGCTAAATTGGGACTAGAAATAGAAAACGAAAAAAATAATGAATATACTATAAAAATTGATAATGAAGAACAAGCACATAACCTTTTAAATGAGTTGGTAAAAGACAGAAAAACAATTAATAAATTTGAAATAACAAAACCAACATTGAACGACATTTTTATAGAAAAGGTAGGTGAGTAATATGAAGGATTTGTTTACAGTAATGAAATTTACAATGAAAGATATGGTTAAAAGAAAATCTTTCATAATCTCAACTATAATATTTTTAGTAATGATAATTGTAGGATTTAATGTTCCAAAAATATTAAAAGCAATTAAAGGAGAAGAAACAGTAGATAAGCTACTTATAGTTGATGAAAGCAATGTCTTTGAAGGAGCCTTAGAAAGTTTAAAAAGTTTAGATACAGGCTATGAAATAGAAATAGCAAATCTAAAATATGATGAAGTAAAAGAGAAGATACAAAATGAAGAAATTGAATCTGCAATATTTGTTGAAAAACAAGAAGGAAATATAAAAATTAAATATATTATAAAAGATGCAACAATGATGGAAGAAGTGCCAGAAGATATAATTACTACAATAAATACTTTATATACAAATATACAAATAAGCAAACTAGGATTAACAGAGGAACAATTAAAATCAATCACACCAAACTTTGAATTTTCATTGGAACAAACAGATGAAAAGGCAAATGGAAATGTGTTCGCAATGATGCTACTTTCAATAGTACTATTCTATGCTATATACTTCTGTGCATATCAAGTATCAAGTTCTATTACAACAGAAAAAACATCAAAGATTATAGAAACGCTTGTAACCTCAACATCACCAAAAACTATTGTACTTGGAAAAACAATAGGAATAGGCATAGTTGGATTATTACAAATGATTCTACTAGTTGGAACTGCATTAATTAGTGCAAAAGTATTTTTAGAACCAGGAATGATAGAACAAGTATTAGATATGTCAGCAATAACACCATATTTAGGAATAGTTACAATTATATACTTTATACTTGGGTATTTTGCATATGCA
>CAKPKG010000044.1 GCA_934167165.1 uncultured Clostridia bacterium | reverse complement strand
ACATCTAAAATACCAATGTATGTAATACCAACAAATGAAGAATTAGAAATAGCAGAAGAAACAATGGAAGTAATAAAAAAATAATGTCTAACATTTAAAATAAATTGATGACAAAGGAGAAAAGTATGGGAGTTAAAAGCTCATCAAAAGGTATAACACTTGTAGCTTTAATAGTTACAATAGTAGTAATGCTAATACTTGCAACTGTTTCGGTGACTACTATACAAGGATATCGGACTTATAGGAAAAGCAAGAGAAGCAAAATTTAGAACAGATCTTACCCAAATAAGAATGATGGCAGAACAAGAAGATATGTCAACAGGAGGAAATATTAAAACAGCAGAAACCTCTTTCCTAAAAGAAATACCAATAGAAGATACAAAAAGTTGGGATTTATCTTTAAAAAAAGAAATTATCTATTGGGGAGGTTTCAGCATTGAAACTAATAAGCCGACTAATAGTTATATAGAGTCAGGATTTGAAAAGGCTATAACAGGAGAAAATGAAAAGGCATTTGACATATACTATGTAAACACAGGCAAAAAAGGAGAAGAAAACAAATACATATACAATAAGCAATACGATATAGTATATAAAGTAAAACCTACAAAAATACATGGAAACAACGTTCATAGCATTGAAGAACTTGATTATATATTAAATGGTGGAGAACGAAACAAATCAAAACAATACACAAAAATAAAATATGATGCAAAATGGGTAACTGTAAATAATACAAGTTACTATGAGCCAGACTTAAATGGATTTGGGTTAGAAGTAACAAGCTTAGTATTTTACAAACTAGACGAAAACAGTGCAATTACAGAAGAAACATATGAAATGCCAGTAAGTGAATGGATAGAAAAAGACAGACCAAATCAAATAACAAAAGATGAAAGTAATTACATATTATATGACTATGCTAATAGAGTTTGGGCAAATATAAAAGTAGATAGTGATGACGTAGAGAGCTGGTGGGTATGGATACCAAGATATGCTTACCAAAATGTGGGAACCACAACAAACACAATATTTATAAACAACGAAAATAAAACAGGCGAACAAGGAGCAGAAACCTTACCAGAAGGATATGCAGTGCAATCAGCATTTGAAGGAAATTCTAAAAAAGGCTTATTAATAAGCAAATATCAACCTACAAATGTAACAAGAAATGTAAGCACAGAAGATGCTTACTATATACCAGACTTATCTGGTTTTGATAAAGATAATACATATTTAGAAGTGTATGATAAAGATTCTGGAACATTTTCTAAAGAAGTAAAAGCATCAGAAGTAAAGAATTTGTCCAAATTTTCACAAGAAAATTTATGGTTTGACTATGATAATAAAATATGGGCAAATGTAAAAGTTGTAATAAACAACATAGAAACTTGGTGGGTGTGGATTCCAAGATATGCATATAGAAATGATAATACATCAACAGAAGTAATATTCCTAGATGAAAACAATAAGCCACTAAATGGAAAAGATTTACCAAGCACATATACAGTACAATCAGCATTTGAAGGAAATAACAAAAAAGGAATATGGGTAAGCAAATATCAGCCAAGTCCAGTAAGTAACAAATATACAACAAACTTAAATACAAAAACAATACCTTATTTAACAGGATTTACAAAGCAAGACACATATTTAGAAATATATGACAAAGACACAAAAACTTTTAAATATGAAGTACAATTATCAACTATAACAAATTTAGAAGAATTTTGTTTAAACAATTTATGGTATGATTACAATAACAGAATATATGCAAATGTAAAAGTAGTAAAAAATGGAATAGAAACCTGGTGGGTATATATTCCAAGATATGCATACAGAAATGACAACACAATAACAGATGTGTTGTTAATAGATGAAAACAACAAACAGTTAAATGGTAAAGACTTACCAAGCACATATACAATACAATCAGCATTTGAAGGAAACACAAAAAAAGGAATATGGGTAAGTAAATACCAACCAACAGGAAGTTAAGGCAAAATGAATTAAATTACTACCAATAATAAATATGAGGTGAAAAGAATGAGAAAAATAAAAATTTTAAGCATAACAATACTACTAATAATAACTTTAGGAATAATAAATACTGTAAATGGAGCAATAGCAATAAAAGAAGCTGGAAACACTGTATTAACAGGTAAAACAATATCAGAATTTTTTGATATGGCATTACAAATGAAAGATGCAGGACAAGCTTTAGAGGGAACAAGTTTAGACCCACATATGGCAACAAACAAAGAGTGGGCAGCGGTAAGCTATCTTTCAAACAGTAATTACGGAACAGCAGGAGAAGGAAAAAAGACTGGATTAACAGTAACAATAAATGGAAATAGCCATTATTCAACAACTGACAATATAACAGGTGTTATAGATTGGGGAAAAACCCATAGTTTTACTGCTGGTGTATTAAGTGAGGCCGATACAAAAATAACAGATGACACTATAAGAGCGAATGGACAAAGTCTAATAAATAATGCTGAAAATTTAACGAGAGTTGAACAGGTAGATAAAATTACAAAAGAAGAAATGGGGGGAAATTCGTGGTACCAATCAAGGGGATATGGAGACGTTTATTTAGGGGCGGATTATGGGTATCCATATGCTGTAAGAAAAAACTTCTTCTCTATTATAGCTGGTAAGAAAGGAGGCAACGATTACGGAACGGATTGGTCTTTTTATGGTGGTTCGTGTGGGGCTGCTGGGAATATAACATTCCGCCCAGTACTTTAATTAAATAATATAAATAAGCCTTAAATTCGTAAAATTTAAGGCTTGTCTTGTTTTTTATTCACTATATTTATTTACTGCTTCTACAACTTGCAATCTTCTTTCTTCTCCCAATTTTTCATTTTCAGAATAAACACTAGGTGCATTTGGAAGTCCTGCTAAATATGTTGCTTCATAAAAAGTTAAATCTTTAGGAGATTTTTTAAAGTAGCCATAACTAGCATCTTTTATACCAGTATAACCATTACCAAAATAAATAATATTTAAATAAAGTTCAAGAATTTCATCTTTTGAATAATTTTTTTCTAAATCAAATGCAACAAAAATTTCTGCTGTTTTTCTTATTGGAGATTTTTCTTGAGTAAAATATAACAGTCTTCCAACTTGCTGAGTAATAGTACTTGCTCCATAAGCAAGAGAAGAACTTCTTACATTTACATATGTGGCCCTAAGCATAGAAATAATATCAATTCCTTTATGAAAATAAAATCTATGATCTTCCACTGCAACAACAGCATTTTTGTAATCTACAGAAATGTCTTCAAGCTTTACGTAGTTTTCCTTTGACCTAATTTGATTTACAGCATCAACCACACTTAAATTATTTATAGCATCTTTATATTTTAAATATCCTAGCCCAATAAATACAGAAGAAACTAGAATTAGTAAAATCAAAATCCATAGTATTAGCTTAAATAAAAACTTTTTCATAAACTCACCACCTAAATATACAATTATTATACAATATAAAACAAAAAAAGCAAATCATGGGTAGGGTATTTGGGTTAATTGAGGTGGGAGATGTGATGTGTGATGTGTGATGTGTAAGGGAAAATTCTAGGGGACTGCCCTGAATTCATCTTGTTCTATTTTTTAAAATTTAACTAAGAAAATCTTGACACGTAAATAATAAACATATAGAATACTTATTATAGAAAGCAGATATTGCTAAAAACAAAGGAGGAATAAAGTTGAAAGAAAAACTAAAGAAAAATAGAGGTATAACACTAATAGCATTAATAATAACAATAATAGTGATGATAATATTAGTAGCAGTAACAGTAAACATTGCAAATGAAAATGGAGGGTTATTTGTAAGAACAAGACAAGCAAAAGTAGATACAGCATATAGAGCAGAACAAGAAAACTTATTAATGTATATGTATGGAGAAGATTATGATGCTGCAACAGGAAAATTGAATTTAGTAGGACTACAGGCGAAACTTGTTAATGATAAGAATACAAGTAACAGATGGGAAAGTATAACCTTAAATACTGAATTTACAGAGTTAACAGTAGTAGGGACACAAAGTGGAAAAGCTCACACAATATTATCAAACGGAACATTAGATGGAGAAAACGATAGCTTGCAAGGAATTGTAACGTCAACCACAAAAGATGGAAGTGTAGATTTAGACGATTTAATAAATAAACTAAATGATAGTAACAAGTGGACAGATGCTAAAAAAGACGGAGATAAAGTAACAGTTACAGATAAAGAAACAGGAAAAGAATATGAAATATCTAAAGATGGAACAATTACAGAAAAAAACAACCAAAGTTCAGATACTAACTTATATGAAGGGAAAATATGGGGAAACACAGTAACTGATGAAAAATTAAAAGGGCTTGGATATACAGATGAGGAAATTGCGACAGAAAGAACAGACAAAAAAGTTTATTCCATTAATGTCTTTTCACAATATATCGATAGATTTGGGAATGCAAAAAATAAAGAAGAGGCAGATAGCATTATAGCTGAAATTATACAAATAGAAGGAAAGGCTGGATCAAAAAGTGATACGGGAGAATGGATTGATATTACTAAACCAAACGAATTTGGACAAGCATATTCATTTGGAATAAAGAATTCTAATTTTTGGTGGGATGCACTGCTTTCAGATACAATAGTTGCTACATGGAAAGTAACAGAACAAACAGAAACAAAAATATCGTGCGAAACAACAAAAGAAGAAGAGGATAAAAATGGAAACACAACAACAAAAACAGTTAATTATCCAGTTTTTATAGGCGATAATGGAAATTCAATTTATTTTATAATGTTTGGTACCTAAATGAAAAAGGAGCGTAAGCTCCTTTTTCATTTGCAGTAATAATTAATATTACAAATATTGAAGCATAAATACAAAGTACTAATTTGCTTTGTTAATTTTTTTGCAAAAAATTAGCAAACTCTATTGACAAGTGCTAGAAATGATGTATAATAAATTAGCAGTCGGAAATAATAAGTGCTAATGAAAGGAGAAGACATGTTAAGTAATAGACAAAGAGATATATTAAAAGCAATAATAGAAGAATATATAAACACAGCAGAACCAGTAAGCTCAGCAGCTATTTTAGAACGCTATGAATTAAATTGTAGCAGTGCAACTATTAGAAATGACATGTCAGAACTAGAAGGCTTAGGATATTTGGAAAAACCACATACATCAGCAGGTAGAATTCCATCTGTTAAAGGTTATAGATTTTACGTAGATGAACTTTTAAATGACGAGAATATTACATTAGAAGAAATTGATTATATAAAACAAAATTTACAAACAAAAGTAAATGAAATAGAAGATTTAACAAAAATAACAACAAATACAATATCAGAAATGACACATTACACAACAGTAGCAATTGGACCAGATTCTGCAAGTAATATAATAAAAGACATAAAATTTATTCTTTTAGGAGAAAGACTTTTAATGGCAGTAATACTTACAGAAAACGGGGCAGTTAAAGAAACTATTATTAAATATGATGAAGATCTTACACAAAACCAAGTAAAAGATTTAAATGTTACATTTAATAATAAATTAAGAGGAAAACATTTAGAAAAAATAGACAAACCTATGGAAGAATATATTTTATCAACAATGAAAAGCCAGGCAAAGGTTATAAAACCTATAATACAGCAAATGAATAAAGCAATAGAAGAAACAAACAAAATATATTTAGAAGGTGCAAGCAAAGCTTTTGACTTTCCAGAGTTTGAAAAAATAGATACAGCAAAAAATTTCTTAAGTATATTAGATACTAAAGAAGAAATGGTAGAAATATTAAATTCAGGACTTGCCAAAGATATAAATGTATATATTGGTGATGAAAATGAAAATAAAGACTTAAAAGATTTAAGTATAATTACTTTTAAGCATAAAGTAGGAAATAAAGACATGGGAACAATTGGAATAATAGGACCAAAACGTATGAATTATTCAAAAGTAATTTCCATTATGAAATATATAAGTAA
>CAKPKG010000043.1 GCA_934167165.1 uncultured Clostridia bacterium | reverse complement strand
ATTTTACCGACGCGCTTGGCCGGAGGCTCCCTTCATCCGCACCAGAGAAGAGATTAGCTAAAGCTAATCTCTTTTTGCATACTTAAAAAAGGGACTTGAAAAGGAGGTTGCCGAGTTTCGAGCAGGACTGGAGCCTGCCGAAACGAAGGCTAAAATAGTCCCTTTGGACTATTTTACCGACGCGCTTGGCCGGAGGCTCCCTTCATCCGCACCAGAGAAGAGATTAGCTAAAGCTAATCTCTTTTTGTTATTGAAACAAAGATATTGTAAAATGAATAATTTTATGCTACTTTATATATGGTGATTATTATGAAATTTACAACGTTATGTTATATAGAAAAAAATGATAAATACTTAATGCTATATAGAAACAAAAAAGAAAACGATTTAAATGAAGGAAAATGGATTGGAGTAGGCGGAAAATTTGAAGAAAAGGAATCTCCAGAAGAATGTTTAGTTAGAGAGGTAAAAGAAGAAACTGGTTTAACATTAACAAAATATAAATTAAGATGCCTAGTAACATTTGTATCTGATAAATGGGAAACAGAGCACATGTATGTATTTACAGCAAGTGAATTTAAAGGAAAACTTAAAGAATGCAATGAAGGTACCCTACAATGGATTGATAAAGATAAAGTATTAGAACTACAAACATGGGAAGGAGATAGGTTCTTTTTTGAAAAGATGCAAAAACAAGAAGAATTCTTTACGATGAAGGTAGAATATAAAGGAGATAAGTTAGTAAAATGTCAATAGAAAAAGTAAGAGAATATTTTAAGAAAAATAACATGGAAAATAGAATAAAAGAATTTGAAGTTTCAAGTGCTACTGTTGAACTTGCAGCTAAAGCAGTTAATTGTGAACCTGCAAGAATAGCAAAAACTTTGTCTTTTAAAATTAATGAAAAGCCAATTTTAATAGTAGTTGCAGGCGATGCGAAAATTGATAATCATAAATATAAAGAAAGATATGGAAAAAAAGCAAAAATGCTTACACATGAAGAAGTTTTAAATTTAATAGGCCATCCCGTTGGAGGAGTATGTCCATTTGCAATAAAAGATGGAGTCGAAGTGTACTTAGATGAATCATTGAAAAGATTTAAAACAATATATCCTGCTTGTGGAAGTAGCAATAGTGCAATAGAATTATCAATAGAAGAGTTAGAAAAATATTCTAATTATTCTTCTTGGGTTAATGTATGCAAAATTGTATGATTTTAATATTAATTTAATATTTAAAAAATATAATACAAATATCAACAAGGGAAAGACTAATTAATATCACCCCAGAAGTAGGAAAAGAAAAGATTATTTCCATCCCCATTTATAATCTTTTCTCCTACAAATTTTTTTAATTAAGAAATTGATGTAAATCGCAAGCGAGGTAAGAATATGAAAGTGCTAATTGTAGAAGATGAAAGGACTTTATCAGACACAATAAAACAATGTATATGCAAAAAATTTGATACAGAACAAGCGTATGATGGCTACGAAGCATATATGATGGCAAAAGAGAATATATATGATGCAATAATATTAGACCTTATGTTGCCAGAAATGTCGGGTTATGATGTACTATTAAAACTTAGAGAAAACAAAGTATTAACACCAGTTTTAATATTAACAGCAAAAGACACATTAAATGACAAACTAAAAGGATTTAATTATGGAGCAGATGACTATTTAGTAAAGCCATTTGAAAGAGAAGAATTGCTAGCAAGGTTAGAAGCAATAATTAGAAGAACAAATGGAGCATACAAGCAAGATGAGCTAGAATTCAAAGATTTAAAGTTGAATATAAAAAGTAGGAGAACATTTATAAAAGATAAAGAAATAACACTACAAGGAAAGCAATTTGATATATTAGAATACCTTATAAATTCAAAAGGGACGATAATAACAAAAGAGCAGATATTTGATAAAATATGGGGCTTTGATTCATTTACAACTACAAACGTAGTAGAAGTATATGCAAGTGGATTAAGAAAAACATTAAAACAATATGGATATGATAAATATATAAAAACTATTCGAGGAGTAGGATATATGATAACAGATTAGGGCCAAAGGGGATAGGAAATTTTGGCAATATTTTAGTATTGACAATTAGTGTAAAAATATGGTAAAATACTAATAAGTTTTAGGAGTATACCTAGCAAAAGCGAGCGGTATAGAGTAACAAAAGTTACTTACACAGAAATAAGATTAAAGTCTTATGGAGGAGTCTTAAAGATTTCTACATAAGACTTTTTTGTATAGGGGTGATAGTATGAAAGAAGAAAAAACATTAGAAACAGAAAGGTTAATATTAAGACCATTAACAGTAAATGATGCAGAAGAAGTTTTTAAAAATTGGACTAGTGATGATGAAGTATCAAAATATGTAAGGTGGTCTACTCACAAAAATGTAGAGGAAACAAAAGAATACATACTTTTAGAAGAAAAAAGACGTAAAACAGAAAGATGTTTTAATTGGGGAATAGTTATAAAAAATAGCAATGAGCTAATAGGAGCTATGGGAGCATTCCCAAGCGAAGATGGCAGATATGAAATAGGCTATAATATAGCAAAAAAACATTGGAATAATGGCTATACAACAGAAGCTGTAAAAGAGGTACTTAAATATTTAGCAGCTGAAGAAAAAATACATAAATTTAGATGTGCGCATGCAGTACTCAATCCTGCATCTGGCGCAGTAATGAGGAAAGCTGGATTTAAATATGTTAAAGATGAAGATTTTGAAAAGTTTGACAAAAGTCAAAAATTTGAATGTAAAGTATACTATTTAGATTTGTAGAGTTGGAGGAAGTAGGTTTGGAATATAATTTGGAAGATAAAATAAAATTAGTAATACCAACGAAAGAGTACGAAAATCAAGCAATAGAATATAAAAAAGAGCATTTTGATAATGGAGAAAAAACATTACATGCGTGTTCAAAATGGGATAAAATAGACAACTATGATGAATGGCTAGAATTATTAAAAAATAATTCAAAAAAGGAAACAGTACAAGATAATTATGCTGTTACAACCCAATTCTTTGGAGTGAGAGAAAGAGATAATAAAATTGTTGGAATGATAAATATTAGACATGAATTAGCGAATGATTTCTTAAGAAATTATGGAGGAAATATAGGATATGGAATAAGACCAACAGAAAGAAGAAAAGGATATGCAACGCAAATGCTTGAACAAGCTTTAAAATATTGCAAAGAAGAACTTAACTTAGAAAAAGTAATGCTTGGTTGCTATAAAGAAAACGAAGCATCAAGAAGAACAATTTTAAACGCAGGGGGAGCATTAGAAAGAGAAGTAAAAACAGAAAATGGAAAAATAGCACAGGTGTATTGGATTAAATTGTAATTAAGGAGATACTTATGGAATCATATAAATTATTAAGAGATTTAATAAAGTTTAATACTATTCAAGACAAAGAAAAAATGATAGAATATAAAAAATAATAGAATTGCATTTTAATTATTGTGGCAATTTAAATATTAAATTTAGGAGAACAAAAATGAAAGAACAATTAAAAAAACTGGCAAAACAAATTTTGTTGTATTCGCTTAAAATTAAGGAAAAAGAAAACTTATTAATTGAGGTCATAGGAAAAGATGGAATTCCTCTTGCAAAAGAAATAATGATAGAAGCTCAAAAACTAAATGTTAACACTTTCTTTAATATTGTAGATTATTCCTTGCTAAAAAGTTTATTAGCTAATGCTAATGAAGATCAAATCAAACTATATGCAAAGCATGATTTAAGTAGAATGAAAGATATGGATGCATATGTTGGAATAAGTAGCAAAAAATGTGAAAACGAATTTTTTAGTATACCATTAGAAAAGATGCAAATGTATAATAAATATTACATATCTAAAGTCCATCTTGAAGAACGATTAAAGAAAAAATGGTGTATATTAAGATATCCAAATTCTTTTTTTGCGAAAAAAAATAAAATGACTCTAAAAGAAGCCAAAGATTATTATTTTAATGTTTGTAATATGGATTACGAGAAAATGTCAAATGCAATGAATGCTTTAGTTGATATGTTAAATAAAACAGATAAAGTTAGAATTACAGGAGTAGATACAGAATTGACCTTTAGTATAAAAGGTATTAAAGCAGAAAAATATGTTGGAAATTTTAATTTGCCTGATGGAGAAGTTGCAACGGCACCTATAAAAACAAGTGTTAATGGTTACATAACGTACAATACCCAAAGTATATATAATGGAATAGTTTTTAATAATATTAGATTTGAGTTTAAAGATGGAAAAATAATAAAAGCTACATCAAATCACTCAAAAGAACTTAATGAAATATTGGATACAGATGAAGGCAGTAGATTTATTGGAGAATTTGCATTTGGACTTAATCCATACATATTAAATGTTTCAGGAGATACTCTATTTGATGAAAAGGTATGTGGTAGTTTTCATTTTACACCAGGTGAGGCACTTAAAGAAAGCAACAACGGAAACAGATCAGCAATACATTGGGATATTGTAAATATTCAGACAGAGAAATATGGTGGTGGAGAAATATGGCTTGATAATACACTTATAAGAAAAGATGGAAAATTTATACCAAAAAATTTGCAACCGCTTAACCCAGAGAATTTAAGAAGTATATAAAATTGACAATATAAAAGAAATTGCATATAATTATATTATTAAGGAGACAAAGCCATGAGTAATTTAATAAACACAAAATTAAATAACTGGTGGAATGTATGGGCTAAAAATCACCCATACAAATTTGTCGTGCTTTAGAATATTAGTAAAAAGGCACATGTATGAGTGATTAAAAACTTGTACATGTGCTTTTTATTGTTTATGGGAGGTGGTGCATATGGAAGCTGACTGGCATTGGCAAATTTTATATAAAACTATTTTAAAGAAAGAAGGAATTGATTATGAATTATGGAGAGTTTGGTGGACAATATGTGCCACAAGAGCTAAAAGAAAAGTTAAATGAAATTGAAAGAGAATTTATAAAAGCAAAAAATGACGAAAAGTTTGTAAAGGAATATTTATACTATTTAAAACAATATGTTGGAAGACCGACACCACTATATTACGCAGAGAACTTAAGCAAATATGCAGGTGGAGCAAAGATATATTTAAAAAGAGAAGATTTAAATCATACGGGAGCACACAAAATAAACAATGCATTGGGGCAAGCTTTACTTGCAAAGCGTATGAAAAAAACACACATAATTGCAGAAACGGGAGCAGGCCAACATGGAGTTGCAACTGCAACAGTGTGTAGTTTGTTTAATATTAAATGCACAATATTTATGGGGAAAGAAGATATAAAAAGACAAAAAATAAATGTAGAGGAAATGAAGCTTTTAGGAGCAGAAGTATATGAAGTAACGAAAGGTGAAGGAACATTAAAAGAAGCTGTAGATGCAGCTTTTGAATATTTATTAAAACACCAAGATGTATTTTATTTAATAGGTTCTGCAGTAGGTCCAAGCCCATATCCGGAAATGGTAAAATATTTTCAAAAAATAATAGGAGAAGAAGCTAAAAAACAAATTTTAGAACAAGAAGGCAAATTACCTAAAGCAATAGTTGCGTGTATAGGTGGAGGAAGCAATAGTATAGGGCTATTTACAGACTTTATAAAAGAAAATGTACAAATATTTGGAATAGAGGGAGCAGGAAAAGGAATTGAGACAGGAAAACATGCATCTGCAATATATAACAATAAAATTGGAATTTTACATGGTATGAAAACATATATAATGCAAGATGATAAAGGAAACATAGAAGAGGCGTATTCAATTTCAGCAGGTTTGGATTATCCAGGAATTGGACCAGAACATGCATACTTAAAATCAGTGGGAAGAGTTAAATATGACAGCATTACAGATGAAGAAGCAGTAGAAGCATTTAAGCTGCTTTGTAGATTAGAAGGAATAATACCAGCATTAGAAAGTAGCCACGCAATAGCATATGCAATAAAAATTGCAAAAAACTATAAAAACAACGACAGCATTATTGTAAACTTATCCGGAAGAGGAGATAAGGATATAGAAATACTAAACTGAGGGAAAAAGGGGACAGACCCCTTTTTCCCCCTAATATCTGTCGAAAAAAGAAAAAATGAGGCGAACGATTTTTCTTGAATTTGAAACACAAATATGATACAAAAATAATATAAATTTATATAAATTCTGGCATTAAATCAAATTGCCAAAACAAATTTATTTCAAAAAAGAATTAATTCTTTAAAAATTCCAAAAAACAAAATTAAAAAAATAAAATCAGGCATTTAA
>CAKPKG010000042.1 GCA_934167165.1 uncultured Clostridia bacterium | reverse complement strand
AGACTGCTAATTTTTAACAAAAAGTGACAAATAATCAAATCAAAAGGAGGAATGTGATTATGATTAAACCATTAGCAGATAGAGTATTAATTAAAATGATAGAAAGTGAAGAAACTACAAAAAGTGGAATCATTTTATCAAGTGGTTCTAAAGAAAAACCACAAATAGCAGAAGTTGTAGCAGTAGGACCAGGAACAGAAGATGTAAAGATGTATATAAAAGAAGGTGACAAAGTCATTATAAATAAATATTCTGGGACAGAGGTAAAATATGAAGAAACAGAGTATACTATAGTTAAGCAGGAGGATGTCTTGGCTATAGTTGAGTAGATTTATAATTAGATAAATTGTAAATTTTACGAAATGGGAAGTGAGAGGTGAGAAGTGCGAAAAATATGAAAAGACTTGCGAAGCCTTGATTTTATAAATCAAACTTCCAACATCACACCTCACACATCCATTCAGTAAATTAAAATAAAAAAGGAGACGATATATATGTCAAAAGAGATTAAATTTGGAGAAGACGCTAGAAAGAAAATGTTAGATGGCGTAAATAAATTAGCTGATACAGTTAAAGTAACACTTGGACCTAAAGGTAGAAATGTTGTATTAGATAAAAGTTTTGGTGCACCACTTATTACAAATGATGGTGTTACAATAGCAAAAGAAATTGAATTAGATGACCCTTATGAAAATATAGGAGCTAGATTAGTTAAAGAAGTTGCAACAAAAACAAATGATATTGCAGGTGATGGAACAACAACAGCAACAGTTTTAGCACAAGCTATAATTAAGGAAGGAGTAAAAAATGTAGCTGCTGGTGGAGATCCAATGGCTATAAAAAGAGGAATAGATAAAGCAGTAGAATCAGCAGTAGAAGGACTAAAAGGAATTAGCTCAGAAATAAATGGAAAAGAAGATATAGCAAGAGTAGCAAGCATTTCTGCAAACAGCAATGAAATAGGAGAATTAATTGCAGAAGCAATGGAGAAAGTTTCAAAAGATGGTGTTATAACAATAGAAGAATCTAAAACAGCAACAACAGGATTAAATGTTGTAGAAGGTATGCAATTTGATAAAGGATATATATCACCATATTTTGTAACAGATACAGACAAGATGGAAACAGTAATGGAAAATCCATATATATTAATTACAGATAAAAAGATTAGCAATATCCAAGAAATATTACCATTACTAGAAAGTTTAATGCAACAATCAGGAAAACTACTAATTATAGCAGATGATATAGAAAGTGAAGCATTATCAACATTAGTATTAAATAAATTAAGAGGAGTACTAAATGTTGCAGCAGTAAAAGCTCCAGGATTTGGTGATAGAAGAAAAGAGATGCTAGAAGATATAGCAGTTCTAACAGGCGGAGAAGTTATAACTTCTGATTTAGGATTAGAATTAAAAGATACAACAATTGAACAATTAGGAAGAGCAAAACAAGTTAAAATACAAAAAGAAAACACAATAATAGTAGACGGAGCAGGTGATAAAGAAAAATTATCTGCAAGAGTAAAACAAATAAAATCACAACTAGAAGAAACAACTAGCGAATTTGATAAAGAAAAATTACAAGAGCGTCTAGCAAAAATAGCTGGAGGAGTAGCTGTAATAGAAGTTGGTGCAGCAACAGAAGTAGAAATGAAAGAGAAAAAATTAAGAATAGAAGATGCTTTATCTGCAACAAAAGCAGCTGTTGAAGAAGGAATAGTTGCAGGTGGAGGAACAGCACTTGTAAACATTATGCCAGCAGTAGAAAAATGCTTAGATGGATTATCAGAAGAAGAGAAAATAGGTGCAAAAATAGTTTTAAAAGCATTGGAAGAACCAGTAAGACAAATTGCAACAAATGCAGGATTAGAAGGTGCAGTTATATTAAATAAAATAAAATCAAGTGAAGATGGAATTGGATTTAATGCAGCAAAAGAGGAATATGTTGATATGAAAAAAACAGGTATTGTTGATCCAACAAAAGTAACACGTAGTGCACTTCAAAATGCAGCAAGTATAGCATCAATGATTCTTACAACAGAAAGCGTTGTAACAGAGAAAAAAGAAAAAGAATGTGGATGTGATCATGCAAATGCAGGAATGCCACAAGGTATGGAAGGAATGTATTAATAAATATTGACATCATATGTAATTATATATTATACTCATATTATACAAATGATTATGAGGTGATAAACATGATTACAGATAATAATGGAAAAATATTTGAAGATAGAAGAAAAACAAATATACCAGTTAATGTTGAAAAAAGAACAAAAATTAAAGCAAAAAATGGAAAGAGCCAAACAAAGAAAAAAGCAAAATAAGAAAGAGTTATCTATAAAAAGATAACTCTTTTTCGTATATTAGCAGCATCCACCATTATTTCCACCGCAACAGCAGCATATTAATATTAGGATTATTATAATCCAGCAGCAATCACCACCGAATCCGAAACCGCATCCGCATCCTCCTCTATTTTCTGGCATGATTTCACCTCCCTTTAAGTAAGTACAACCATACTTTTATACTGTATAACAAAGCATTGAAGTCTTAGTTGTTAGTATGTTATATATTATTCAAAAATACAAAATGTGTTACAGAAGAAAGAACCAAAATTAAATTCAAAATAAATTGCGATATTTGACAACACTGAACAAATGTAGTATAATTAAATCTAGTTTGTGCCTAATTATTAGGACGAGTATGAGATTTTTGTATAAACAATTAATGATTTTGAAACAATATTGTAAAAATGTATGGAGAGAGAATTGCATTTTTTAAATAGACAATAATTGTAAGATTATAAGAGAAAAATTAACAGATGCCAAATCATTGATTTTAAATATTAAACTGTTTTATTGAATGGAAAATATGAGCCATTCAATTAAAAATGATGTTAGCTAATTTTGGTGTGTAAATTAGTAAATATTTGTAATATAAAAATGTTGTACAAAAGGAAAAGAAAAGGAGAGATATTTAATGGAAGAAAACTTAAACAACAATGTAAGTACTGAAAAACCAAAAAGAAAATATAGACCGAGAGTAAATAAAACAAACAAAGTTAACAAAGAGGGAGATAAGGTTAAAAGAACAAACAAAAAATCAAAAGGAAAAAAACAAACAGAGCAATTTAGATTTAAAAAAGAAAAATTAAAAATAATACCTTTAGGGGGATTATTAGAAATAGGAAAAAATATTACAGTATTTGAATATGAAAACGATATAATTTTAGTGGATTGTGGTTTAGCATTCCCAGAAGATGATATGTTGGGAATAGATTTAGTTATTCCAGACTTAACATATTTAGAAAAAAATAAAGAAAAAATTAGAGGATTAGTTATAACACACGGACACGAAGATCATATAGGCTCAATACCATACTTGTTAAAACAAATCAATGTACCAATATATGCAACAAAACTTACAATAGGATTAATAGAACATAAATTAGAAGAACATAGATTATTAAGAAGTGCAAAATTAAATGTTGTTAATCCTGGGCAAACAGTAGATTTTGGAACAATGAAGGTAGAATTTATAAGAACAACACACAGTATACCAGATGCATGTTCACTTGCAATTCACACACCAGCGGGAGTTGTTGTGCATACAGGAGATTTTAAAATAGATTATACTCCAATAGATGGTGAGATGATTGACTTTGGAAGACTTGCAGAATTAGGAAATAGAGGAGTCCTAGCATTAATGTCAGACAGTACGAATTCAGAAAGAAAAGGATACACAATGTCTGAAAGCACAGTAGGCGAAGTGTTAGACAAGCTATTTATAAATTGTACAAAAAGAATAGTTGTAGCTACTTTCTCATCTAACGTTCATAGAGTTCAACAAATAGTAAATTCGGCAGTTAAATATGGAAGAAAAGTTGCAATATGTGGAAGAAGTATGATTAACACAATAGAAACTGCAAGAAAATTTGGATATATAAAAGTTCCAGATAACGTATTTATAGATATAGATATGATAAAATCATATCCAGATGATAGACTTACAATTATAACAACAGGAAGCCAGGGAGAGACAATGTCTGCTCTAACAAGAATGGCTTCAGGAGAACACAAAAAAGTTCAAATTACACCAAATGATTTAATAATAATATCTGCAAACCCAATACCAGGAAATGAAAATGCTGTATCAAAAGTAATTGATGACTTAATGAAAATAGGCGCAGAAGTTGTATATAATGCATTGGAAGACATACATGTTTCAGGACATGCTTGCCAAGAAGAGCAAAAATTAATGATAAGTTTAGTAAAACCAAAATATTTTATACCAGTTCATGGAGAGTATAGACAATTAATAGCACATAGTGAAACAGCGAAAAAAGTGGGAGTAAATCCAGAAAATATATTTATAATGACAAATGGTAGAGTTTTAGAGTTAAATGAATATGAAGCAAAACTTACAGGAACAGTACCAGTAGGAAGAATAATGGTAGATGGACTAGGCGTTGGAGATGTAGGAAATGTAGTATTAAGGGATAGACAACGTTTATCACAAGATGGATTGATAATTATTGTTCTAACAATGGATTCACAAACAGGAACTGTTGTTGCAGGACCAGATGTTTTATCAAGAGGATTTGTTTATGTTAGAGATTCTGAAAACTTAATGGAAGAGATTAAAAAATTGTTAAGAGCAGAAATTGTTAAATTTGAGGAAAAACATATAACAGATTGGGCAACAATAAAGGGATTATTAAGAGAAGAATTAAGAGATTATATTTACAAAAAAACAAAAAGAGATCCAATGATTTTACCGATTATAATGGAAATTTAATAAAACATAGTAATACCAAGGCTTTTAGACCTTGGTATTGTTTTTGGATGAAGATAAAGAGTGACATAAAGTTGCTTTGTTTTGGACTACATATTTTAATTATGTTTGAAGTTATAACGCGATTAAAATATATAGCTTTTTCCTTTACTTTTCTAGGTTTAAATAGTATAATTAAAAAGTCTAAACAGCTAATTTTATATTAAAAGGGGTATAAAAATGAAAAAAGATGAATTAATAAAAATAGCTAAAAATTTTAATATTAATGGAGAACCAATAAAAATAGAAAAATGTAATAGTGGTCACATAAATAAAACTTATGCTGTTACATACAAAACAAAAGAAAATGAAGAGAAAAAATATATTTTACAATATGTAAATACAAATGTTTTTCCTAATTTACCAGAGCTTATGACAAACATTAAAAAAATAACAAAATATATGAATGAAAAAGCATTAGAAAAAGGGGAAAACATAGATAGGCTTACATTAAAAATGATAGATACTTTAGACGATAATCCAAACTCTATATATAACCAAAATTGGAGAATGGAAGAATTTATAGATAATACAAAAACATATTTAACTACTGAGAGCACAGAAATATTAACAGAAGCAGGAAAAGCAGCAGGAAAGTTTCAAAAACATCTAGATGGATTTCCAGCAGAAGAATTATACGAAATAATACCTAAATTTCACTATACACCAAATAGAGTTAATCAATTAAAAGAAGCACTTTCAAATGAAGAAAATAAAACTAAAAGAAGTGAAAGATTTAAAATAGCAAAAGAAGCAATCGAATTTTTAACAGATGAAAACAGAATAAACAAAACAAATATAATTACAAATAAATTACAGTCAAAAGAAATCCCATTAAGAGTAACACATAATGACACAAAGCTAAGTAATATTTTATTTGATAAAGACACAGATAAAGCTGTGTGTTTGATAGATTTAGATACAGTAATGCCAGGAGCTTTAGTTTATGATTTTGGAGAAGGCTTGAGAACAGGAATTACAACAGCAAAAGAAGATGAACAAGATGTATCTAAAATATATGCAGACATAAATAGATTTGAAGCATTTACAAAAGGCTTTTTAAGTGAAGTTAAAGATATTATAACAGAAGAAGAAATAAAACTGTTACCACTAGGACTTTGGATGATGACATATGAAAATGCTATAAGATTTTTGGCAGACTACTTAAATGGAGATGTTTATTTTAGTGTAGATAAAGATATAGAAAATCATAATCTAATAAGAGCAAAGACTCAAATGGAACTATTAAAACAAATAGAAGAAAAAGAAGATGAAATGAAGGGAGTAATTAAAAAGTATGGATTTTAAAGATTTAGCAGAACTTATTTTTCCAAATGCAAAGGATATTTCATATTATGAGGAAAAATATCCAGAAAGAAATTTAGAAGAGGGGGCAATGGTAACTAGATTTGCTCCAAGTCCAACAGGATTTATACATATAGGAGGATTGTTTGGAAGTATAATAGATAAAAAATTAGCAGAGCAATCAAAAGGAGTTTTTATTTTAAGAATAGAAGATACAGATCAAAAAAGAGAAATCGAAAATGGTGTAGAACAAATAGTAAATGGATTAAAAGATTTTGGAATTATACCAGATGAAGGTGTAATATCAGAAACAGAAGAAATAGGAAACTATGGACCATATAAACAAAGTGAAAGAAAAGAAATATATGAAGCATATGCTAAAAGTTTAATTCAAAAAGGATTGGCATACCCATGTTTCTGTACACCAGAAGAATTAGACGAAATTAGAGCAAAACAAGAAACTGCAAAAATTAAGCCAGGTTATTATGGAATATGGGCAAAATATAGAACACTTCCTGTTGAGCAAGCAGTAGAAAAAATAAAAAATGGTGATAAATATATTATAAGATTTAAATCTATGGGAAGAGAAGACAGAAGGATAAAACATAAGGATAGCATAAAAGGTAATATAGAATTTCCAGAAAATGATCAAGACATAGTAATTATAAAAGCAGACGGACTTCCAACATATCATTTTGCACATGCAGTAGACGATCATTTAATGAGAGTTACACAAGTAATAAGAGGAGACGAATGGGTGTCTTCTTTACCATTGCATTTAGAGTTGTTTAGAGCATTAGGATTTAAGCCACCTAAATATGCTCATACAGCAACAATAATGAAAGACGAGAATGGAAGTAAAAGAAAAATTAGTAAAAGAAAAGATCCAGAAGCAGCAGTAAGTTATTATCATGAAGAAGGAATTCCAGCAGATGCAGTTGTAGAATACTTATTAAATATTGCAAACTCTACTTTTGAACCATGGAGAAGAGCAAACCCAGATAAATCAATAGAGGAATTTGAATTACAATTAAATAAAATGAGTGTAAGTGGAGCTGTTTTTGATATGGTAAAACTTTTAGATGTTTCTAA
>CAKPKG010000041.1 GCA_934167165.1 uncultured Clostridia bacterium | reverse complement strand
ATACATTAATTGGAGCCTTTATTTCTATTATATTTGGAAGTATGTTAAAGTTAAAAATAATTGGAATAGTTCTAATGGCACTTGGATTTTTTGTATTTCTTGGTATACGTGACTTGTTCGCAAATTACATAAAAACATTGTTATTAAATAGTTGTAGTGAAAAATATCATGAGCAAGCTATAACTTATTTAACATTATCAAGAAAAGCTGGTAAATTCTTAATTGGAGGAGCTATTACATTAATTCTATTAAAATTTGAGATTATATATGTAATAATATTTTTGCTTATTATTTCAATTTTAAATATTCTAATAATTAAAAAAATATGCGACCTGCTAAAAAAATAAGGAGGAACAATAAATGAAAGCAGAAAGATTAAAACTAGGAGATACAATAGGTATAATTGCACCATCAAGCCCAATAACAGAAAAATACAAAAAATATTTAAATAATAGCATTAAGATATTTCAAGATATGGGTTTTAAGATTAAATTATCAAAGAATATATATAAAAATACATGGGGATATTCTGCAACCCCAGAGGAAAAAGCCTCTGATATAAATGATATGTTTTCGGATAAAGAGGTAAAAGCAATAATTTCAGCTATAGGTGGAGATAATAGTTTTAATTGCCTAGGCTTAATTGACTATGAAAATATAAAGAAAAATCCTAAAATAATATGTGGATATAGTGACGCTACTAATTATCTAGAAGCAATATATGCAAAAACAGGATTAATTACTTATCATCAATTAGAAATGATAGATTTAGGTAGAAGTAACAAAAAAGATTTTGAACTTAATCAATTTAGAAAAACATTAATAGACGGTATTTTAGGGGAGATAGACAAAAACAGCAAATATAAAGTATTACAGAAGGGATGTGCTGAAGGAATTATAGTTGGTGGCAATGTTCCAAGTATAGTTACTTTATTAAACACGGAATATCTTCCAGATTTAACAGATAAAATTCTATTTTTAGAAGTTTATGCAACATCAACAGATTTTGATTTAGCAGATAGATATATAGGATTATTAAAGTATCATGGAGTTTTTGATAAAATTAAAGGTTTATGGATTGGGCATTATAATGGAGATGCAGAGAATACAAAAATTGAAGATGTATTTATGAGGCACCTAAAAGGATACAATTTTCCAATATTAAAATGTGATGATTTTGGACATGACTGTGAAAAAGTAGTAATTCCAATAGGAGCAAGAGTGAAATTTGATGCAAATAATTGTAATGTAATAATTCTAGAAGAAAATTAGAGCAAAAAAGATATATCTTTCACAATTAAAAATTCATTTAAAATTCATAAATAAATAATAAAGTAATATAATAAATATAAAAGGGATTATTATGAGAAAAATTAATTTTAAAGAAAAATATAAAATAATAGAAAAACTTTCTGTAAACATGAAAAGAGACCATGTGAGTGAGTGCTCTGCTGAATGTTCTTATTATACAATATTGTCTTTTATACCATTTATAATTTTAGTAATAACTTTAATTCAATATACAAGAATAGCACCACAAACATTATTTGATGCTATATCAAAATTAATTCCATCAAGTATGAATGAAATGGTACTAGGAATAGTTCAAGAGGTATATTCAAAATCAATAGGTACAATTTCTATTTCTATTATATTTACAATCTGGACAGCAGGAAGAGGACTGTTTGCATTAACAAAAGGATTGCAATCTGTTTACCATGTAAGCAATGAAGAAAATGAATCATATATATATTTAAGAATTAAAGCAATTGTGGAAACAATAATATTCATAATTTTAATTGTTGTGGGATTGGTAGCATTGGTATTTGGAAACAGCTTAAGAACACTTATACAAGAACACTTTGGAGGAATAAAAAACTATAATATATGGTCATCAATATTAACAGAATTAGGATTTATAATTGCAACATTTATAGTATTTATTTTATTATACAAATTTATACCTAAAGGCAAGGTAACATTTAAAAGTCAAATATATGGAGCACTATTTGGAGCAATAGCGTTAAACATAGTATCATTAGTATTTTCTAAATATTTATACATTTTTAAAGGCTTTTCTATAACTTATGGAAGTTTAACAACTTTAATGTTAATTATGATGTGGACATATTCTTGCTTTTATACAGTATTTTTGGGTGCTGAATTAAATAAATTAATAAACAGCAGAAAGAAAAAAGAACAAAAGAAAAGCCTATCAAAATTATGATAGGCTAATAGGATTAAAATAGTCCGTAGCGAGGGCTGTTTATCATGTCTAAAGCTTTTGTTTTTAAATTTTCAGGTAATTTGTTTACTGCTTCACGAAGTGCGTCAGAGTCTAAAGTTTGCACAGAAAGATCATATAATTCTTGTGCAGCTTTTTTTAGCTTTTCTCTTTCTAACTCATCTGGCTCGAAACGTGCAATGTAAAATGCTTTCCGAGCATATTGCATATTTTCATATGCTTCCAAAACAAGAGAATATATTCGGGAAACATTCCTTACCATTAATAAAATAATGATAAAACAGACTGCTACAATAAGAGTTAAAAAAATTTTTAACATACTTTTCTCCTATAAAAATGATATTTTTCTTTTGAATTTTCGCAATATCAACGAAAAAGATATACATTAATAATACTATTTTCTAACAAAAAAGTCAAATTTATTGCAGGCATTTAAAAGATGTGATATATTGTAAAAGAATAAAATAAGAACAAAAAATATACTAAAAAATATACTAATAAAAGAGGAGAAAAAAATGTTTTTTGAAAGTGCTAACAAAGTAATTCCTTGTGGAATGTTTTCTGTTGGACATTTAATATTGTTTGTAATAACAATGTTAGGCGTAGAAATTGCTCTTAGATGTACGAAAAATGCTCAACCAGATACAATAAAGGAAATAATAAAAAAAAGTACAGTTATTCTATGGATTTTAGAAATAATAAAAATTATATTTAATATAAAAAATTATGGATTTAAAGAGGTAAACAAGTATGTGCCATTATATTTTTGCAGTCTGATATTATATGCAGGAATATTTAGTGGATTTTGTAAAGGAACTTTAAAAAAAGTGGGAGATACATTCCTCTCAACAGGAGGAATAGTAGCAGGAATGATTTTTTTAATATTTCCATTAACTTCGCTAACAACATATCCAGCATTACACTTTATAAGTTTACATAGCTTTTTATTGCATGGAACTATGGTTTATATAGGATTGTTAATGCTAAAAACTAAATACGTAAAACTAGAAAGAAGTGATATAAAATATTATTTTTGGTTAATAGTATCTATAAGTGCTATTGCCTATATAGTAAATAAATTTTGTGGTAGTAATTTAATGTTTATATCACAAAACTATCCAGGAACTTTTATAGAAATAATATATGATATTTCTGGAAACTTATTCTCATTAGTTATGATTACAGCACAAGCAATATTACCTTTTTACTTTGTATATGAGATTTATACAAATATATTGGATAAGAATGAAAACAATTCAAAAAATACAAATAATTCGGAGGACAAAAAGGAAGTATATATGAATTAATTTATTAAAATTAATAAATAATATATTTAAGGAGGAACGAAAGATGGAAAGAAAAGTAAAAGTTGTACAAATAGGTACAGGAAAAATGGCAAAATATACAATGAGGTATGTTTTGGAAAAAGGCGGAGAAGTAGTAGGAGCAATTGATGTAAATCCAGCGGTAATAGGAAAAGACATAGGAGAAATAATTGGAGGAGAAAATCTAGGAGTAAAGGTAACAGATTTAAAAGATGCAGAAGAAATGCTAAAACAAGTAAAACCAGATATATGTATAGTAGAAACAATGAGCTTATTAAAAGATGTAGAAGAACCACTTATGTTATGTGCAAAATTAGGAATAAATGCAGTTTCAACTTGTGAAGAAGCATTCTATTCTTGGAATTCAAACCCAAATTTAACTAAAAAAATTGATGAATTAGCAAAACAAACAGGATGCACAATAGTAGGAACAGGATATCAAGATATATACTGGGGACAACTAATAACAAGTATATGTGGATCAACACAAAAAATAACAAAAATAAAAGGAAGTTCAAGTTACAACGTAGAAGATTATGGAATAGCACTTGCAAATGCACATGGAGCAGGACTAACATTAGATGAATTTGATAAGCAAGTTGCATCAGTAGATAAAATAAGTAATGAAGAAAGACAAAAAATTATAGAAAGCGGAGAATATTTACCATCATATATGTGGAATACAAATGGATGGTTATGTGATAAATTAGGACTAACAATAAAATCACAAACACAAGTAACAGTTCCAACAACATATAAAGAAGATATTTATTCAGAAACATTAGGTGTAACAGTAAAAGCAGGAGATGCAACAGGAATGAGCGCAATAGTTACAACAGAGACAAATGAAGGAATAACAATAGAATCAGAATGTATAGGAAAGGTATATTCAAAAGAAGATTTTGATAAAAATGAATGGTCAGTATATGGAGAACCAGATACAACAATAACAGTAGCAAGACCAGCAACAGTAGAATTAACATGTGCAACAGTAGTAAATAGAATACCAGACATAATAAATGCAAGACCAGGATTTGTACCAACAGCAGAAATAGGAGAATTAAACTTTAAAACAAAAGCATTAAATGAATATGTAAAATAATTTAATAATAAAAAAAGGGGACAACCCCTTTTTTTATTATTAAATATTTTCTTTTGGATAGGCACAGGGCTTATTTTTATATTTTAATAAATATTTAAAATAAAATTGAGAATAAAAAAATAATATGATATAAATAAAGCAAGAAAGGGTTGATTTTATGGAAAAGAAAATTGAAGAGTTAAATGGATTTAAAGACTTGAGAATAGTAGATAATTTTTATCAAACATCAAGTTTTTTTCCTATGCCAACAACTGAAATAGGAACATTAAGTGAATCAGGACAGACAAACATAGGTTCATATTCACTATGTTTTCCATACTATATAGCGGGAAAAGATTATTATGCAATGGTTTTGTGCTGTAGAAACAGCTCAAATACAGCGAAAAATATTTTGAGAACAGGAAAATGTTCTATAAACTTTATAACAGATAAAAGAAAATATTTTAAAGAAGCAGTAAGATTAGGCTATCCAGGTGAAACAACAGAAGAAAAAATGAAAGATTGTATATTTACATTAGTAGATGGAAAAAGAGCAAGAGAAAATCCAAAAGAAACATATCCAAAAATAATTCAGGAAGCCTTCCAAGTATTTGAATGTACATGGGTAAAAGAACTAGATGGAGCAGAAAATGATACAGTTAAAGACGAATATTTGCCACCATATCATCAATTTAATGGAATTACAAGTCAATATGGAGCTCATTTTATTCTAAAAATTGATAACATACTAATGAAACCTAAATATTATGATGCAATAATAAATGGAGTTACTGCAACAAGTTTCCCACAAGTACCTGTTGATTATGGATATAGAGATAATAAAAACTTTTGGTATACAAGGTTTAAGAGACCAGTATCGGAACCAATTCCAGCAAGCAAAGGGATTAGTTTAGACACAGTAAAATATGCAGCTTCAAGAATTGACCCAGAAGTAAAATTTACAGATGAAGCTTGTGCTAAATTAGTTAAAGTTCCTAGAGTATTCTTAAGTACAGTACTAAAAGGATGCGTAGCATGGGCAAAAGAAAACAATGTTAAACTAATTACAGAAAAAGAAATGAAAATTATTCAAGATAAACGCAACAAAGAGAAAAAGTGATAAAATTATAGCAAATTAAGGAGAAATTATGGAAAATAAAATTAGGCAAGATTTATTTTCAATGCAAGACTTAAAATATAAAGAATTTCATGGAAGTTTATGCCCAGATATGGATAATATTATTGGAGTTAGAATTCCAAAACTACGTGAATATGCAAAAGAACTATATAAATGCAATAATTTGAAAGATATAAAAATCGAAGATAAATATTATGAAGAGTTAGTAATTCAAGGAATATTAATAGGGTTTCAAACAAAAGCACCAATAGAAGAAGTGATAAAACAAGTAGAAGAATTTATCCCTAAAATAAATAGTTGGGCCGTATGCGATACTTTTTGTGCTGGATTAAAAATAACAAAAAAATATCAAACTGAAATGTTTAAAGTTATAAAAGAGTATTTAAAATCAACACAAGAATATCAAGTGCGTTTTGCAATAGTAATGCTTTTAAATTATTATATAAATGACCAATATATAGATCAAGTGTTACAAATATTAGACAATGTAAAATTAGATAAGTATTATGTGCAAATGGCAAATGCGTGGGCAATTTCAATATGTTTAATAAAATATTATAATAAAACACTAGATTTCTTAAACACAACCAAAATAGATGATTTTACATATAACAAAGGAATTCAAAAAGCAATAGAGTCTTATAGAATAACAGACGAACAAAAGGAATATTTAAGAACTTTAAAAAGGAGAAGATAAAATGAAAAGAATTGTAACAATACAAGATATATCATGTGTAGGAAAATGTTCGCTTACTGTAGCACTGCCAATAATATCTGCAATGGGTATAGAAACAGCTGTTATTCCAACAGCTGTACTTTCAACACATACAGCATTTAAAAATTTTACATACAGAGATTTAACCAATGATTTACCTAAAATAGCGAATCATTGGAAACAAGAAAAATTCGAATTTGATGGAATTTATACAGGCTATTTAGGTTCAATAGAACAAATAGATATGCTAAAAGAATTTTTTAAACAATTTAAGACATCAGAGAATTTTATATTTATAGATCCTGTTATGGCAGATAACGGTAAGTTATATGCAGGGTTTGATACAAATTTTGTTAAAGAAATGAAAAAACTTTGTAAAACGGCAGATGTAATAGTTCCAAATCTTACAGAAGCAAGCTATATGCTAGAAACAGAATATAAAGAAAGTTATAGTGAACAAGAAATAAAAAACATGTTAATAGAATTAAGTAATTTAGGACCTAAATATGTTGTTTTAACAGGGGTAAGTTTTAAAAAGAACGAATTAGGAGTAATGTCATACAACAAAGAAACTAATAAGTTCTTTACATATTTTAAAGAAAAAGTGCCAGCAAAATATCATGGTACAGGAGACATATTTGCAAGCACACTAGTTGGGGCAATAACTAATAACAGTACTTTAGAAGATGGTTTAAAAATTGCAGTAGATTATGTGTGGGAAACAATTAATGATACATATAAAACTAATAAAGAAGATGCATATGGAGTAAACTTTGAAACCAAGATACCATATCTAATA
>CAKPKG010000040.1 GCA_934167165.1 uncultured Clostridia bacterium | reverse complement strand
GAACTGCCGACCTACGGGTTACGAATCCGTTGCTCTACCAACTGAGCTATAGAAGCATATACTATATTTTAACATATTTTTTTATAAAAACAATAGTCAAAAAAACTTTTTGTTGATTTACATAATTTAAAATGATATAATGTTTCTACATATTGTTAGGCATGGCTTAACAAATTTATAGCAAAGGAGGCTCATTAATCGCCCACTTGGATAAGTGACATATTTATTCTATTTTTTGGAGGAAAAAATATGTTAGGCAAAAATTTTAAATCTGCTTTTTTGTTAACTTTTGTAGTTCTTGTAATTCTTGTATCATTTGTTTTTTATACAAATTATAAAAAAGATTTGCAGAACAATTCAAATTTTGAAAATGCAAAGATTGAACAGCAGAAACAAGAAAATTCGTTAAAAGAAAACATTGTGAATGCAAATAATGTTATTTCTTCTATTAAAAGTGAAACTAAAATTGTTTTATGCACGGTAGATGGAAAATATTATTTGTCACATGATAAGACTAAAAAAAGTAATGCTATATTTGAATGGTTTATGACTTCAAAAATCGATTTGGTCTGTGACTATTCTATATGCTTTGTTGTTAATACTGATGACTTGGAATTTTCGGTTCGAGATGGGAAAGTTTGGGTCTACTATAGTGAAGACGATATATATATCAATTCACTTACCGTTCACAATTCTGTTGCTGATGAAATTACAGCTTTATTTGGCAGTAAATATTCTTCTTATGAAATCCTTGCTTTGGAAAGTATTATAAAAGAAAATATTCAAAACTCTGCAATTAAAGATAGAGGTAATTTAAATTTAGCTGAGGCTAATTTAGTCCTTTATTTAAACGATTTAGCTGATTCTTTTGGAGCAAAAATAATAATATGTGAACAATAATTTTAAGGGTGTACTTTTGTACACCCTTTTACTTTAAAAATGTTTTCCACCTTTTGGCTTATCATCTTTGTTTTCTTCTATTTTTTCTTCATTATTTATCTCGCTTTTTCTATCTTTATAAATGTCTTCTATGCTGTTTTTTGCAGTTTCTGTTGCAACTTTTACTTCACTATTATTTAAAGTATTAAGCTTACCTACTTTGTTTAATAAATCTTTATAATTTTTGTAATCTATTACTATATATATTGATAATCCTATTAAAGCAACTATACATAGAGTTAATCCCCCAACTATCACTTTTTGTTGGTTATCTCCATACCATGTAGAAATTCCACCGAATATTCCTTTAAACCAATTTGATATTTTTCCTATTATTGTTGGTTCTGCATTTCTATTAAATTTTATTGTATATGTTTTTGTTTCTTCTCGTTCTGTTGGTTCTGCGCCTTCTTCTTGTGGTTCTACAGTAACTTTATTCTTAACAGTTATTGTAATTATGTTTTCTCCTTCTTTTAAAGAGTCTGCTCCGCTTATTTCGATTGTTGCGCCTTCTATATTAGCTAGTGCTTCTATATCTAATTTTTTTACCCAATATTCTAAAGTTTCTATTGAATATTCATATATGTTAGATATAAATTCTGGTGTTAGTGGTACTTCTACCACTTCTCCATTTTGATTTGTATATTTTATAATTAACTTTTCTAATGCAAGTTCTTTTTTTTGTCTTGTAGCTTTTATTACATAATCAGTTTTTGTTGTTCCATCTTCTGCTGTTATTGATATTGTAATTGTATTTTCTCCTTCTTTTAACTCTTCATATTCTGTTACTGAAACTGTTGCTTTTGAGTCTGTTGGAGTTGCTGTTATATTCAATTTTGTTACTTCATTTGGTACTGTAATTGCATATTCTTTTACATCTTTGCTAAACTCTGGTGTTATTGCTCCTTCTGCTATACTTAAGCTACTTAATGTGCTATCTGTTGATTTTTTTTCTTCTTCTGTTTCTGTTGGCTTTGTTGAGTTATTAGTATTTGGTTTTTTTGTTGTGTTTCCACCATTTGATGAACTACCGTTTGAATTTCCTCCTGTGTTCTTGTTTGGCTGAACAATACTTACTGTTTTTGATGCGGATTTTTGTTCATCATTTTCAGTTGAATAATCAGCAATAACCCCAGAAGCATATATTGTAACACTTCCAGAACTTCCAGCAGTACAAGTAAATGATTTAGATGCATTATCTAAGAAAGTACTTCCCATACTTCCACTTCCATTAGAAGCCGTTGCGCTAACATAACCAGCTCCCCCACTTACAGAAACCGTTACTGTAAAGCTTTCTCCTGGTGATACAGATGATTTTGAAGTGCTTATACTTAAACTTGCTGCATTTGATTTGATTGTCATTGCAAACAAAATTCCAATAATTATAGCTAATTCAAATATTATTTTTTTCAATAAATTAGTCTTCATTTTTTATCTCCTATCTCTATAATGTGATTTTACTAGCTTGCATAATATGATTTTTTACTTTAACATAGTCTGCTGGTGTTATTTTTCCATCTCTGTTCACATCAGCTGCTTTTTCTGTAATAGCATCCATTGTTGTTGTTCCCATTATTTTATTTTTTATTTTAACATAATCTGATGGTGTTATCTTTCCATCTCCACTAGGATCTCCAAGTTTTACTATTGTATATTTTTCAACTCCGTCAATTTTTACTTTTGCTCCTGTTCCAACTAATGTATCTCCTGTTATTTCTTTTCCATTTTTGTCTACAATTACTGCATTGCTATATTTTTTCTTTATTGTATCAACTGTTACTCCAGGTTCTGAAGTAATTGTATTGTCTTTGCTAGGCTCTGTTATATTATCATTTTTATTTGAACCAATTACAACTAAATATGTTTTAGAACCATCACTTGCTTCTCTGGCCATGTATCCTGTACCTCTTGGAGTTGAGACTTTATCCCAATAATATCCTCCTACTTTTGATGTAGCTCTTTGAGTTATTAATACTTGAGTTCCTTCATTTATTACTGCAATAGTATTTCCGTTAGGTGCATCCTTTAGTTTTAAACCTCCATTTGCATTAATATATGCTAATTCTCCTGTCTCGCTATCACTTACTGATGGACTTTTGCATGGTGATGATGGCATATCTGTATATAAAGGAATTACAAATGTAAAACTACTATCTAATAATCCTGCATTTTTATAATATCCTTTTAATATTGAACCTATACTTTGTGCATCAAATAAATTTTGTGCATACTGATTTGCGTAATATGGTTTATATGTAACATTAAATTTTTGATAATATAATGTATCTTGTCCTCTATTAATATATCTTTTTACTAGTCCAATTCCACCCATTATTGACTTTTTAGGTGTATCCCATCCTTGTGATTTTGCATAAGCTAATCCATTTAATATTACTGCTTCTTCGCCTTTTCCAGATGCTCCGACATTAAACAAGTTATAATATCCTACATATTGTCCCTTGTAACCTTGTCCTGAACATAGTGCAGAAGCACCATTTCCTTGTTCTTGCAAAATTTTTCCTATAATATAGAATGGATTTATATTGTAATTTGGATCATTTGCTACCTCGTATATTGCATCTATAATTGATTGATTATTTAAATATGATATTTTACTTGCCATTTGTGAAACTTGACTTTTTGTTATACTTTTGTCATTTGATAATTGTAAATATTGAAATAAATTCGCATCATTTAAAGAATTTCTTGGATCCATTACATGTTCTATTGCTTGTCTTGAAGCACAATACCAACTACCTGTATCTTGTTCTTCTTTTCCACATATTGAACAAATCCATGCTTTCGAATAATTACTTGGCACAACATTTTTTATTGAATCTACATGATTTTGATATTCACTATTTATTGTTGCTTCCCAAGACAATCCTGTTTCATATAATTTAAAAGTCCAATTTGGATGTGCTTTTACAAGTGATTGCAATAAAGATATGTATCCTGGATATTTTTGCTCAAAATTTGATGGTAAATTATTTGACTTTTTAGTATATGTATATGTTGCTCCATAAGATACATTTAAAGTTTGTGGTGTAAAATTAGCTGTTATATATATTAAAACAAAAAGAATTAAAATACATAAGATTTTTGTATTCAATTTATGAATTAAATTACGCTTTTGCATTTATATCTCCTCTTTCGTATATTCTAAAATTTATACAATTAAAGTATATCGTATTACTGAAATCAAGTCAAGAAATTTAAGCAAAAATAAGCTGGTATTTTGTGGTTTTTTAGTATATTTTAGGTATATAAGTTCATACATATATTATTTGTTTTACATAAAATAAGAGTCATTCTAAAAATAGAATGACTCTTATTTTTAATTAAGTACTAGTTACAGCATCCTCTGTTTCCGCAACCACAGTTTGTGAATAATAATAAGAAGATTATTATAAAGAATAAGATTGAACAATCATCTCCTCCACATCCACCAAACATTCCATTGTTACATCCACATCCACAATTTCTTTCATCTGGCATGTTACTTTACCTCCTTGTTTTATGTTATATCGTATAATATGCAGATTAAAGATTTTGTGTTACATTTTAATTTACTCTGTTTCTATTTTTATTTCTATGCTTCCTTTCTCTTCCATGTTATCCATATTAGTTGCCTTTATTAAGCCTTCTGACAATGTATATAAATTATTATCTATATATATTATCCTTTCTACTTCTTTTGTATAATCATAATCATTATATCCTTCCGTTATTTGCATATGTGCAATTTTTCCTTTCAAATTAAAGCCATTTTCTAAGTCTAATCCATATACTATTGCACCTTGGAATTTTAAGTCTGAATGATAGTTTTCTCCTTCTGATATTGAAATTGGAAATGCTATTATGTTTTTTTCTTTTGAAAACAACAGTGACTTGTGATTATATAATAATTCTGAATATGTTCCACTATCTCCTATATTTGTTGAATACATTTCTTTTGGAGATGTTGGATTTTTCACATCAAATAACGCCATTTTCATTCCTGTAGTTATAACTCTTCCATCTTCACTAGTTTCGGTGTTTTCTCCAAATCCGATTATGTGATTTTCATCATATGGATGCAAGTAAGTACTATATCCTGGTATTTTTAGTTCTCCTAATAATATTGGATTTGTAGGTTCTGATAGGTCTATTACAAATAATGGATCTGTTTGGACAAAAGTAACCATATATGCTTTATTATTTAAAAATCTTACAGAATATATTTTTTCTCCTTTTGCTAAATTTTCTAAACTTCCTATCATTTTTAGATTCTCATTTAATATATATAAGTTGTTTGTTCTATTTTCTTCTTTTAAATTTGTGTTGTTAGTTGTTGCTATTCTAAAGTTCCCATCTTTTTCATCCATAGAAAATTGATTTAATACTTCACCTGGGACTGAACCTGTACTAGTATATTTTAGTTTTGAGTTTTCAAATTTAAATTTATATATATATGTGTTTATATTGTAATTATCATAATATCCGTATAATTTTTCATCTTTATATTCATATTTTACTTTTGCAACATATAAGTTGTTTTGGCTTGCATATACTTCTGTTCCTGCTCCTAAGTATGTTTCTATATTTGCAGGTTCATTATTGTTAATATTAAATCCTGCAACATTTAAAAATGTATTATCTCCACTTTCTGGAAAATATGAAATATCTGAATATTCTATACATTTTGTTTCTTTAGAGCTTGCTGTATCTAAATATTTTGGTTTATAATCATTTTCGTTCAATTCTTTTTTGTCTTTTTCAAGCAATTCTGAATATATATATTTGTTTGACAACACATATACGTTTTCTCCAACCATTCTCGAAGATAAATAACTACCTTCTATTTGTATTTCTCTCTCCATTACAGGTTTGTTTTTATCCTCTATGTTATATACTTTTATATTTGTGTATTCATCTGAAGGATATATCATATCATCCATAACTGAATTTTCATTTATTTGGCCATTATACTCGTATTTTTGTTCTACAATTATTAACCTGTTTCCATTAATAAAAATTTCTTTTGGTTTTATTTGTTCTTCTTCATATTTGATTTCTGAAGCTATTTTCATATTGGTTGCCTCTACTGCATTTACAATAACTATTTTTTTTCCTGTTATATAATAAATGTATTTACCATCTGTTTTTACTATATCTGCTTCCTCTATTCCTTCAACTTGATTGTTTGTTTTTGAATAATCATTGTTTTCTCTAAGCGTGCTATTTACTGAATCTTCTAGTAAGCTTACATTATTTTGATAGTCTTTATTTTCACTGCTTTGTTTTCTGACTATATTATATAAATTATCAAAACTTTCAACTTTAGGTAATCCATTATCTTGTTTAACTTGTTTTATAGGATCTGCTGTATTTTTATTATGATTTATTGGAACTGCTATTGAAATTGCTATTATAAATACTATTGTCGCTAAAGCCAAACTATATATTATATTCGACTTTTTCTTTTTTGTGGTTTTAATCTTCTGTAATGTATTTTTCTTTAAAGTTTCTTCCGCTTTTATCTCGTTAATCGCGTCTATATAGTCTTTTTTACTCATATTCTAGTCCCTCCTTTAAATCTTGTTTTAGTCTTTCCCTTGCACGTGCCAGTCTTGATTTTATGGTATTTTCATTTACTTTAATAATTTTACTAATTTGATTTATTTTATAATTTTCATAATAATACAAATAAATTATTGTTCTATATTTTAATGGCAATTTTTGAACAGCATAATATATTTCATGCCTTTCTTTTGTTTCAAATGCTATGTCTTCTTTTAGTTCAGACGTGTTCTTTAAAAAACCTGATCTTAATAAATTTTTACTACAATTTATTGTAACTCTAATAAGCCATGCTTTCTCATGTTCTTCACTTTCAAACTTTGGCATTTTCCTTGCTAATCTTAAAAAGACTTCTTGATAAATATCTTCACTATTTTCTTTTGAATTTGTTCTGGTTAAAGCCAATCTATATATCATATCAGAATATTTATTTATAACATTTTCTAAATATTGTTCTTGATTTGTATATTCCATTTGTATCACCTTTATAAATAATACCATATAATTACAAAAAAAGTTGCATATTTTTTTACTTTTTTAGAAATTTTTCTATTATATGAAAAAAGACTCTACTTTTATAGAGTCTTTAAATTTTATTTTTCTATGCATTTACTGTTTCTTTTTTTGCAGATTTTTTTGTAGCCTTTTTTGTTTTTTCTTTTTTTGGTTTATCTTCTTCTGATTTTTCTGTTGGTAGGCAAAGATTTAATATTATACCAACTATAGCTGCTAAGCTCATTCCTGATATTGTTACTGCTAAATCTCCGCTTACTATTGATATTGTTGCTCCTCCTAATCCTAAAACTAGCATTGCAGATGCAACTATTACATTTTTTGTATTATTAAAGTTAACTTGATTTTGTATTAATACTTTTAATCCATTAACTGATATAAATCCATATAAAAGTAATGATACTCCACCTAAAACTGCGTTTGGTATTGTAGATATTAATGCTGTAAATTTACTAAAGAAACCTAATACTATTGCAATTATTGCTGCTAATCCTATTACCCAAACTGATGCTACTTTTGTCATTCCTACTACTGATGTATTTTCTCCATAAGTTGTGTTTGCAGGTCCTCCAATTGCTCCTGCTACAAATGTTGCAATTCCGTCTCCTAATAATGTTCTATCTAATCCTGGATCTTTTAATAAATCTCTATTCATTATTGCACTTAATGCTGTATGATCACCTATATGTTCTGCAATTGTAACTAATGCTATTGGTGCTATTGTTAGTATTGCAGAGAAGTTTGGTGTATAGCTTACAAATGGTATTAAGAAGTTTGGTACTCCTACAACTGCAGCTTCTGTTATTGGTGTAAAATCAACTATTCCAACTGCAACTCCTGCTAAATATCCTGCTACTATTCCTATTAAGAATGGTATTACTTTTAAAAATCCTTTTGCTGCTACTGCAACTATTGCTGTAGTTAAAAATGCTACTAATGCAACTACTATTGGTTGCCATTCTAATGCTGCTCCACTTGATAATCCTATTTGGCTTATTGCTGATGGTGCAAGTCCTAATCCTATAATCATTATCAT
>CAKPKG010000039.1 GCA_934167165.1 uncultured Clostridia bacterium | reverse complement strand
AAGGTACTAAACTATTTGTTAAATTTTCCATTATAATTCTCCTCCTTGGTTTTATTTTTTAATTGATGTTGGAGGTGCGATTTATAAATTCAGGACTTCATAGGCCTTTTCTATTCTTCGCACTTCACATTTCGTGAAATTTCAAATTCAAATTTTATTTGTTTAAAAAATTGGGTAATAGCCTAATTATAATATTCTACAACAAGCTATTACCCCCTTTATTTATTTTTATTTTTCTTCAATGGTATTACTTAAAATAATTTATTTTATTTTTGCATTTTCTACTAGGAAGTCTATTGTTTTTTCTGTTTTTAAGCTCTCTCCTACGTATTTTACTAATTCTGGGTTGTCTTTAACTTCTTCTTCTTTTCTTCCATAGTTTTCTGCCATTTCTTTTATTTTTGCTGATATTTCTTCTTCTTTTACTTCTATTCCAGCTTCTTTTCCAACTGCTTCTAATACTAATCTAGATTTTACAGCTGTTTCTGCTTGTTCTTTGTATTCTGATCTAAATTCTTCCATTGTTTTGTTCATCATTTTTAAGTATTGGTCTATGTTCATTCCTTGGTAACTTAATCTTGTATTTATGTCTTGAACCATATGATCTGTTTCTGATTCAATCATTCCTGATGGAATTTCTACTTTTGCTTCTTCGCATACTGCTTTTATTACTTCATCTTCTGTTTCATATTTTGCTTTTGTTTTGTTTTGTTCTTCTTGTTTTTCTTTTATGCTATTTTTTAATTCTTCTATTGTATCAAATTCGCTAATGTCTTTTGCTAATTCGTCATTTATTTCTGGCATTTCTTTTTTCTTTATTTCATGTAGTTTTACTTTAAATGTAGCATCTTTTCCTGCTAAATTTGCAGAGAAATATTCTTCTGGGAATTTTACTTTTATTTCTTTTTCTTCTTCAGGTTTCATTCCTATTATTTGATCTTCAAATCCTGGTATAAAAGTATTGCTTCCTATTGTTAATTCGTGATTTTCTGCTTTTCCACCGTCAAAAGCTACTCCATCTACAAATCCTTCAAAATCTATTACTGTTATATCTCCAGATTCAACTGGTCTGTCTTCTACAGAAACAAGTCTTGCATTTTTTTCTGCCATATGCATTAATTCATGATTAACATCTTCGTCAGATACATTATACTCAACTTTTTTAATTTGTATACCTTTATATTTTCCTAGTGTTACTTCTGGTTTTGTTTGAACTACTGCTGTAAATATTAGGTCTTTTCCTTTTTCTATTTGTTTTATTTCTACTTCTGGTTTGCTTACTGCTTCTATGTTGTTTTCTTTTAATCCTTCTTCGAATGCTTGTCCTGCGATTTCATTAAAAGCATCTTCATAGAAGATTTGAGCTCCATATGTTTTTTCTACTATTTGATATGGTGCTTTACCTTTTCTAAATCCTGGTATATTAAAATATTTTGCGCTTTTATTAAATACTGTTTTTATTGCTCCATCAAATTTTTCTGCTTCTACTGTAAATTCTAATTTTACTTCATTATTATTTTCTGTTTTTTCTACTTTTACGTTCATTTTTTTACTTCCTTCCGTTTTTATTATTAACCGTTGTATTATATCACATTTTTTATTTTTTGCAACCCCTATTGCTTAATAAAACTCACTTTTTGTTGAGATTTACATAAAATTGTGTTATAATTATTATAGTGTCAATATGACGCTTATATTTTAAGGAGGTTTAAACTTAATGAACACACAATTTTTTTTACCAGAAGGCCGGAACCAATTAACAATTTTGGACCCTTCACTTGATCCAAAGTGCTATGTTGGTAAAACCATCAGTTGTTTACCTACACACTACGATTATTCCAAAAATGAAATGGAGGTTTTCATTGGAAACTCATTTTATGGAACTATTCCTTTAAATGAGTTAAGCATCTATGACTTAGGAGAAATAAATTACAAAGCTCTTTCTCCATTCTTTATGAAAGGTCACTTGCTTACAGCTGAAATTACGGATTATTCCAATGATACAAATCTTTTTCAGTTGTCAAGGAAGAAAACTATGGAAGATGCTTTATCGTATTTTTCAAGTCTTGAAGGTACTTCTAAAACAATCTTTGCACACAAAACAGGCATATCGGAGTCATCTGTCTTTGTTGACATTGGCTCAGGCATACAGGCTTTGATTCCATATAAAGAAATATCAACCTCATATGTTGATACTTCAACTTCCTTCGAAGGAATTGACTATATTCCTGTACATATTTTATGTCAAAATGTGTATGGAAAATTTATAGTCAGTTATAAATCAACTATTCCCTACCAAAATTTTAAGGTTGGCGATGTTGTTGAAGGAAGGGTCGGCTCTATGTTGGAAAATTCTTCTGGCATATTCATTGAGTTGAATCCAAATCAGTCTGGGATTCTAAATGCTGGTTTTGGACTCCATGTTGCACAATGTAATGGTGTTGATGGAAATTGGTTTATTATTTCAAATGAAAACAATAAACTTCCAGCTCGCTCAATAAAGCAAAATGAAAAATATTTCTTTTCAATAAAAGCTTTGAAGAATGGCGATCCATCGCATTTCAAACTTGCTTTGTTGTAACAAAGAAAAAATGTATGAGGCTACTCTCATACATTTTTTCTTTATTTATATATTTTTTGTAATTCAAACTTAACTTGATCACAACTTACTAATTTAAAATTTATTCCTTTTATTTCACCCTGTTTAGCTTCTTTCCCTGCTTCTCCATGCAAATGGCCATATATACATGTTTTTACATTGTACTTTTTCATTGTTGAAATTAAATTTAGGCAGTTTTCTTCATAATTATTAAATGGTGGATAGTGCATACACACTATAATTTCTTTATCTTCTCCATATTTTTCTATTCCATCTTTTATAGACAATTCTAATCTTATATTTTCTCTTTTTAATATTTTTTTGTCTTGAGCATTGTCATCATCTTGCCACCCTCTTGTTCCTACTATTATTTTATCGTCCCACAAAAAACTATTATTATGTATAAAGTCTATATCTTTAAATTCATTTTGTTCCAAATATTTTCTCATTTTTTTTAACGTTGTCCACCAATAATCATGGTTTCCTTTTAATAGAAGTTTTTTTCCTGGCAATTTATTTAAATATTCAAAATCTTGATATGTATCTTGTAAATACATTGCCCACGAAAAATCCCCTGGCAATAGCACTAAATCATCATTTTTTACTTTTTTTAACCAATCTGTTTTTATTTTTTCTGTATGGTTTTCCCAATTTACACCAAATATATCCATTGGTTTATTGTTTCCAAAAGATAAATGTAAATCTGATATTGCATATATTGCCATGGCTTTCCTCCTTCATCGTTTAATATATTAATTATCTTTTCTATTTAAAGTGCAGAATGTATTTCTTTTTAATTACAATTTTAAGTTTGGAACTGCATTTAATGTAAAATCTGATAAGTTTCCCTCTAAATAATTATAATATCCTGCTGAAGCTATCATTGCCGCATTATCTGTACATAATTTCAAATCTGGCATATATATTTGTATTCCATCTTCTTCTAGTTTTGTAAAGGCATCTCTTATATATGAGTTTGCTGACACTCCTCCTGCTAAAACTAATTTAATTGGATAATTTGGTGAACAAGCATGCTCGCCCGTTCCTACAGTATTTTTAATATAATCTATTGATTTTTTTACATTCTCTATTAGTATTTCTGTAACTGTTTTTTCGAAGCTTGCACACAAATCTGCTTTATTTATATTAGGATTTTTGTGATTTAGATTTATAACAGCTGTTTTTATTCCACTAAAACTAAAATCCATATTATCGAAATGCGTTTTTGGTAATTCTATATTTGCTTGTCCTTGTTTTGCAAGCTTATCTACTTTTGGTCCTCCTGGATAACCGAAGCTCTACTACTCTTGCTACTTTATCAAAAGCTTCTCCTATTGCGTCATCCCTTGTTCTGCCTAAGACTTCAAATGCACAATAATCTTTTACATGTACGATTTGAGTATTTCCTCCTGACATCATTAAGCATAAAAAAGGTGGTTTTAGTTCTTTATGTGTTATATAATTTGCTGCAATATGTCCCTCTATGTGATTTACTCCTACTAATGGTTTATTGTTTGCAAATGCAAGACCTTTTGCATAAGAAACTCCTATCAATAATGCGCCAACTAAGCCTGGTCCATATGTGCAAGATATAACATCTATGTCATTCATCGTGCAATTTGCTTCTTTAAAAGCTTGTTTAGTTATTTGATTAATAACTTCTGTATGGCATCTTGATGCAATTTCCGGTACTACCCCTCCATAAATTGTGTGTATATCTATTTGTGAATTTATTACATTAGAAAGAACTTCCCTACCATTTTTTACAATTGATACGGAAGTTTCGTCACAACTTGATTCTATTCCTAAAGTTAATACATCTTTCATTTTTTCATTTCCTTAATTATATTTTTTTACTCTGCATTTCACACTTCGTGTAAATTATATTCTATATTAATTAAAACAGTCTAAACAGCTTTGCTACAATCCAATTCATGCCGTTAAATACGGCTCCAAAAATAGGTTGCAATATTACACTTGATAAACCTGTTACCCAAATTAGCAAAAATACTATATAAAATATATGTTGGTTATTATAAAACCATTCTTTTCCTTTTGATGGTAAAAAGTGCATTAATACTTTTGAACCATCTAGTGGTGGTAATGGAATTAAGTTAAATACCCCTAATCCTATATTAATACTTACTATATAAATCAACATATAATTTATTATTTGTTGCCATTGTAATGAAAGTGCTCCTAAAGCATTTGTTGCAACAAACAAAGCATAATACAAAATCATAAACACAAATGCTAAAATAAAATTCATTATAGGTCCTGCCGCTGCAACTATTGCTTCTGCTTTTGATAAAGAATATTTTCCATTAAAATTCCTTGGATCTATTTCTACTGGTTTACCCCAGCCAAATCCTGCTACAATTAAAAACACAAAGCCTATTGGGTCCATGTGGCTAAATGGATTTAAGCTAAGTCTTCCTTGTGCTTTTGGTGTATTATCACCTAACTTAACAGCCATCCATGCATGAGCAAACTCATGAAATGTAATTGCTATTAATACACCTGGTATAGTCAATAGTAAATTTAAAATTCCTGCTGTTCCACTACTTACTAACCATAAAGCTAGCATAACAACTAAAATTATAGTAATTGTTCTTTTATCTAACGAAAAGTTAAACATATTTTCCTCTTTTCTCATCCCTATTCAATTTGTTATATGCTCCATATATATTAAGCATATATTTTTAAACAAATCAAAAAATGCTTTTTCAATGCTACCCCACAAAATTTATTAAATCTCATTAAATTTTATTAAACAATAAATATTTAAATTATCTAATTTTTTTACCTTTCATACTATACCACATTTTTAAAAAAATTTCAATTGTTTACAAGTAGTATTTTTGCTAGTATACCATTTTTATTCATCATCTCAAAACACAAAATACAATCTAATTTTATTTCTATTTTTCTTTATCAGCTAGTTTAAATACAGCTTTTGTATATTTTAATAACTCTTTTTTGTTTTTAAATCCACAAGTTTTTGCAAAATAATCTGCATATATTGTGTTCTCTTTTACTACTCCTGTTTGTATTGCTTTGTTTATATTGTAGCTTTCTTTTGATGATATATCTCCTAATCTTAAGTATTCTGTCACAGTTAGATTGTAGATATTATCATTATTTTTTAATTTCTCATAGATTTCAGTTGTTATTATTCCATTATCTATTAGTTCATAGTCATTTTTAAATTCTACAATTTTTTTATTTGGATATTTTGTTACATTTACAACTCGTTCTATATATTCTGCTTTACCTTCTTTGTTTATTTTTCCTACATTAACAGGTTTGAATATCATTATAATTATAAATATAACAGCTATTATCAATATTAGAACACCTATGGTACTTAACTGCTTTTTATTTAGCTTTACTCTCTTTTTAGTTTTAGCTCTTTTTCCTGCCATATAATCGCTCCCTTTATTTTTAAAAGAGAACTAGAAAGGTCTAGTCCTCTTTTATGTAGTATTTTAGTTCATTTTCTTCTTTTTTGAAACTATTATTATTGCTCCAAGTCCTATTATTGAAATACTTGCCATTGCTACATAAAGTATTATATTATCGCCTGTTTTTGGATTTGAACCATTATCTTTGTCTTTCATTTCTTCTTTATTTTCTGGTTTTGATGGAGTATTGTTTTCATTGTTATTTTCGTTGTTGTCTTCGTTATTATTGTTGTCCTCAGCTTTTCTTGCTATTGTAAATGTTGTTTCTGCTTCTCCTCCATCTGCAAATGCTACTTTTAATGTATGTTCTCCAACTGCAAGTGTATCTACATAATCTTTATTTAATACAATTATTGTGCTTCCACTTTTGCTTGTATAATTTGAACTATCTACAAGTACATTATCTACATATACTTTGTTATTAAATAGGCTATAATCTGCATCTATTCTAAATCTTGCTTCTGTATCTTCTGTTATTGTATATGTTTGTTCTGCACCTTCTATTACTTTGTATTCTATTTTTTCTACTACTACTTTAATTTTCATATTTGATGTAATGTTCTTTAATTTTAATGTGTTGCCATCTAATGCTTTTTCTACATCATTTACTAATACTTTTACTAGTTTGTAGCCTGTGTTTGCTGTTATTGTAAAGTCTTTGTTATCTCCATAACTTACTGTTACAGTTCCATCTGGATCTACTGTTGCTCCTGTTACTTCTTCTACTGTTATTGTAAATGGTATTTTCTTATAGCTTACTTCTACTGTTTTTTCTTCATCTACTGTTATTTCTATTTCATTTCCAGTTGCAGTTTTTTCTATTCCATTTACTAATACTTTATCTATCATATATCCTGTATTTGGTGTAAATGTTATTTTTACTTTACTTTCTTCTATAACCCCTATTTTGCTTGGAGTAATAGTTCCATTTCCACCAGGTACTGATGTTATTACATTAAATGTATTTTTAACATTAACTTCAATATCAATATCAGTTATTGTTTTATAGTTTGTTGTATCAACTGGAGTAAATGTTGCTTTATATTTGGTTTTTCCTACAGTTAACACTGTTGCAGGTGCATTCCAAGTAAATCCTGTTGGTAATGCTACATCTGCTAATACTTTACCTTTTACAGAAGTTAATCCTGTTGGTACTGTATAATCTGGTGTTGCTTGATTTATAGTCCAAGATAATATAATTGTATTATTTGTAAAATCTTTCCACTCACAATTATCTGTATCCTTAAGTTCTGCATACATTATATTAGTTGACACATCTTTTTTTGTAGTAACTCCTGATATTTTTATTTTATCATTTACATTTTTTAATGTAGGAGTTATATCTGTGCCAGTATATTCAAAAGTATCTTTAACTAAAGTTACTTTTTCAAGCTGTGCTTTTTTAATAGTGAATGCTACACTAAATGTTCCTGTATAATTTGTATTAGTATCTGGTACTTTATATGTTACTGTATAAGTTCCAGCATTTGTTGGTGCAGTAGCACTATTATATGTTGTAGAACCAGTTCCCTCGTATAATACTTCTAAATCACTAACATTTACTGTTCCAGCATTAACACTAATTGTTCCTGTTGGTTTTTTAGGATTTCCATCATAAGTAAATGTTTCATTATTAGAAAGTCCTGAAATATTTACATCTGTTTTATTTACAACATGAACTGTAAAATCTTTTGATGTTTCTTTCCATTCAGGAGTACCATCTCCACCAAGATCAACTTTTACTGCTGTAACAGTCATTACAACATCACCTTCAGTAGCTCCTGCTACATATTCTTCATTTATAGCATCATATGTAAGTGCTGTTCCTGATTTAATAGTAAAATCAATGTTTCCTACATTTCCAGTTACTGATTGTTCTAAATAACTTAATTCTATAGAACCATTAACTCTTACATATTGATCTGCAATTGCTAAAGGTTGTTCTGCTCTTGTTACTTCAAGTACACCATTTATATGTGTTCCCATTGTATAGTTAGAAGTAATATCTTCACCATTTCTCATTACTTTAACATTGCTTACAGCATTATTTGAAGAACCTACAAATTTTTGGCTACCAGTAATTGTAGCTTCTAACATATCACCAGATAATAATACACCATCAGTATATGTATAAGTATTTTTTGTTAATTCAGTACCATTATATACTTTATTATCTGAACCAGCTTTTACAACTATTGGTGTTGTAATTGGATTTACTGTTAATTTGCCAGCAGCCTTTACTTTATTAGAGTAACAATTAGTTACATCAACACCCTCAGCATTTGTTATTGTAATTTTTCCAATTGTATTATTTTCAATTTTTGTATCTTTAACATCTTTTACTTTACCAGTAAT
>CAKPKG010000038.1 GCA_934167165.1 uncultured Clostridia bacterium | reverse complement strand
TCATATTGACTTAGTAGGAATTAAATGATATAATTCCTACTATATTAGTATGAAAACAAAAAGGAGAAATTATAATGGACAATCTATTACAAATAAAAGATTTATATGCAAATGCAGGAAATAAGCAAATATTAAAAGGACTAAACTTAACAATAAACAAAGGAGAAATACATGTAATAATGGGGCCAAATGGAGCAGGAAAATCAACTCTTGCAAACTGCATATTTAATAATCCAGAATATATAAAAACAAGTGGAGAAATAGATTTTGAAGGAGAAAATATAAATAGTTTATCTACAGACAAAATTGCTAAAAAAGGAATTTTTATGTCTTTTCAATCACCTGTTGAAATACCTGGGATTTCTTGTGTAAACTTTTTAAAAACAGCAAAAAATAAAGTTCAAGATAAACCAGTAAAGATATTTGAATTTAAAAATACTCTACAAAAATATGTAGAAGAATTAAATATGAATCCAAAATTAGTAGATAGAAACTTAAATGTGGGCTTTTCTGGAGGAGAAAAAAAGAAAAACGAAATATTGCAAATGCTTGTATTAAATCCAAAGCTTAGCATATTAGATGAAACAGATTCAGGGCTAGATGTAGATGCTGTAAGAACAGTGTCAAAAGGAATAGAAATGTATAAAACAAATGAAAATGCAGTTCTAATTATTACACACAATATGCGTATTTTAGAGAACTTAAAAGTAGATTTTGTACATGTTTTGGTGGATGGAAAAATAGTAAAAACAGGTAATGCAGACCTTGCAAAAGAAATTGAAGAAAATGGATACGAAAAGTATAAAAATTTAGAGGTGTAGTATGGCAAAAACTAATATAGAAGATATTGATAGAAATATTTATGACATAAAAAATAAAGATAATTATGAATTTAAAATGCAAAAAGGTTTAAACAAAGAAATTGTAGAAGAGATTTCAAAAAAGAAAAATGAGCCAGAATGGATGAGAGATATAAGGCTAAAAGCATTAGAAACATACAACCAATTAGAATTGCCAGCATGGGGCCCAGACTTGTCAGAACTAAAGATGGATGAGATAGCAACATATGTTAAGCCCAAAACAAACTTAAATTCAAATTGGGATGATGTTCCAGAAGACATTAGAAACACATTTGATAAACTAGGAATTCCAGAAGCAGAAAAGAAATCATTAGCAGGCGTTGGAGCTCAATATGATTCAGAAGTTGTATATCATAGTATAAAAGAAGACTTAAAAAAGCAAGGAGTTATTTATACAGATATGGAAACAGCGGTAAGAGAATATCCTGATTTGGTAAAAGAACATTTTATGAAATGCGTTCCAATAAATGACCACAAATTTGTAGCTTTACATGCTGCAGTTTGGTCAGGAGGCTCATTTGTATATGTTCCTAAAAATGTAAAACTTGACATACCATTGCAATCATATTTTAGATTAAATTCACCAGAGTCAGGACAATTTGAACATACTCTAATTATTGTAGAAGAGGGGGCTAGGCTTCATTTTATAGAAGGATGTTCAGCACCAAAATATAACAAAGTAAATCTTCATGCAGGATGTGTTGAGCTATATGTAAAAGACAATGCATATTTAAGATATTCTACAATAGAAAATTGGTCAAAAAATATGATGAACTTAAATACTAAAAAAGCAATTGTTGGTAAAAATGCAGAAATTGACTGGGTAACAGGTTCGTTTGGGTCTAAAATATCTATGTTATACCCAATGAGCATTTTAAATGGAGAGGGTGCTAAAACAGAGTATACAGGTATAGCATTTGCAGGTAAGGGACAGAACTTGGATACAGGTTTTAAGGTAGTGCATAATGCAAAAAACACATCATCTGTTGTAAACTCAAAATCTATATCTAAAGATGGAGGAAGCTGTACTTATAGAGCTCTTGTAAAGATAGGAAAAGAAGCTGGGAAGTCTAAATGTACAGTATCATGTGAATCTCTAATGTTAGACAACATTTCTAGATCAGATACAATTCCTGTAAATGATATAAGAACAGATGACATTGAATTTTCTCATGAAGCTAAAATAGGAAAAATAAGTGATAAAGAAATATTTTATTTAATGAGTAGAGGATTATCAGAAGAAGATGCAAAAGCAATGATAGTAAGAGGTTTTGCTTATCCAATCTCAAAAGAATTACCAGTAGAATATGCAGTAGAAATGAATAATTTAATTAATCTAGAGCTAGAAGGATCAATTGGATAAAAGAAAGGATTAAAAATATGGAAACATTAAAACTAAACAATACACCAGTAAGAACTTCCAGAAATTTTGGAATTAATAATATTGAATTAAAAGATATAAAACTTCCAGAAAACTTAAAAGAGTTTAAAAATGTAGAAATTGTAAATGAAGATTGTAATCTAGAAAAAAGTGTGTCAAATAAAAAACTAGTGTATGGAAATGGCAAAATATTAGAAGAGAATATATTAAAAAATGCAAATAGTAGTTTGAAAATTATTTCAAATAGCAAAAATTCAAATATAAAAATAAAATATAACTTTGATAATGAAAACCTAGAATTAATAGATAACATAGAAATAATTGCAAATAGCAATGTAAATGTAGTTATAGAATACAGCTCAAATACAAAAGAAAAATGCTTTCATAATGGGATAATACGAGTTATTGCAAATGAAGATGCAAAAGCAAATATAACACTTATAAACATATTAAATGGAGAGTCAAATAATTTTTATTCAATAGAAAATGAAATAAATAATAAAGCAGAAGTAAATTATACAATAATTGATATAGGTGCAAAAAATAGTATTTCTAATTACTATTCGAATATGCTAGGAAGCTCAAGCAAAAACAATTTAAAAACAATTTATTTAGGAACAAAAAATGAAGTAAAAGACATAAACTACATTGCAGAAATTAGAGGAGAAAATTCTAATGTAGATATAGATGTTCAAGGAGCGTTAAAAGATGAAAGCAAGAAACATTTTAAAGGAACAATAGACTTTAAAAAAGGTTGCAAAAAATCAAAGGGAAATGAAAATGAATTTTGCATATTGCTATCAGATAAAGCAAAATCTCTAGCATTACCAATGCTTTTATGCACAGAGGATGATGTAGAAGGAAATCATAGTACAGCATCTGGAAAAGTTGACAATAAAGATTTATTTTACATTATGAGTAGAGGTTTAAGCTATAAAGAAGCAATACGATTAATAGTAAAAGCTAAATTTAATCAAATTATACAAACAATAAAAGATGAAGAATTAAAAGAAGAAATTTTAAATGAAATTGATAGGAGAATTGACTAATGAATTTTAAAGATGAATTTCCAATATTGCAAGAAAGAAAAATAAGTTATTTAGATAGTGGGGCAACAACGCAAAAACCACAATGTGTTATTAATGCAATAGAAGGCTATTATAAAGAATGCAATGCAAATCCACATAGAGGCGCATATAGTTTAAGCATAGAAGCAACAGAAAAGTATGAGAGTACAAGAGAGAAAATTGCTAAATTTATAAATGCAAAAAATAGAGAAGAAATTATATTTTCTAAAAACGCAACAGAAAGCTTAAATTTAATAGCATACTCGTATGGAGTGGATAACCTAAAGAAAGATGACGAAGTCGTTTTATCAATAATGGAGCATCATTCTAATTTAGTACCATGGCAATATGTAACAAAAAAGACAAATAGCAAACTTAAATTTATGTATATAAATAAAGATTATGAATTATCAAAAGAAGAAATAGAATCAAAGATTACAGATAAAACTAAAGTAGTTGGAATAACCCATGTTTCTAATGTGCTAGGAACAATAAATAATGTAAAAGAAATTATTAAATACGCACATAAAAAAGGTGCTGTTGTAATAGTAGATGCATCTCAAAGTATTCCACACATGAAGATAGATGTACAAGATTTAGATGCGGATTTCTTAGTATTTTCTGGACATAAAATGTTTGCACCATTGGGAATAGGAGTATTATATGGTAAAAAAGAATTATTAAATAAAATGACCCCTTTCTTAATGGGCGGAGATATGATAGAATATGTATATGAACAAAACACAACTTTTGCACCACTTCCAAACAAATTTGAAGCAGGAACACAAAATGTAGAAGGCGTAATTGGCTTAGGTGCAGCAATAGACTATATAGAAAAAATTGGATATAAAGAAATTCAAAATGTAGAAGAGACTATTACTAAATATGCAGTAAATGGGCTCTCAAAGCTAGATTTTTTAGAGATATACATTACTCCACATTCAGAAAATCATTCATCTGTTATTTCTTTTAATATAAAAGGAGTACACCCACATGATGTTGCAAGTATTTTAGATTCTAATGGAGTGTGTGTAAGATCAGGAAATCATTGTGCACAACCATTGTTAAGATATTTAGGAATGGATTCTACTTGTAGAGCAAGTTTTTCTATATATAATACAAAAGAAGATGTAGATAATCTTGTAGAAGCATTAAAAAAAGCATATAAAATGTTTGAAAAGTATATAAATAAGGAGTAAAATAGTGGAGAGTTTAGACGAAATATATAATGACCTTATAATGGAACATAGTATGAATTCAAGCAATAAAAAAGAGCTTGATAAATGTGATTATTGCGAAATGGGACACAATCCAAACTGTGGAGATGAAATAAAAATACAAGTTAAACTAAATGGAGATATAATAGAAGATATGGCATTTACAGGACATGGATGTGCAATATCACAAAGCTCTACATCTATTATGATAGATACATTAAGAGGAAAAACAATTATGCAAGCAAAAGAAATTATAAAGACATTTATAAATATGATAAAAAGAGAAACAAAAAGCGAAGAAGAACTAAATAAATTAGAAGATGCAATAGCTTTTAGAAATGTATCAAATATGCCAGCAAGAGTAAAATGTGTTCTTTTGGCATGGCATACAATGGAGGATTTGTTAGAGAAAAATGGAAAATAAAAAAGTTTTATTAGGAATGAGTGGAGGGGTTGACAGTAGTGTGTCAGCTCTACTATTAAAAGAGCAAGGCTATGAAGTAATAGGAACAACTTTGGAATTATTTGCAGGAAGCAGTTGCTGTAATATAAATACATATATAGATGCAAAGAATGTTTGCAATTCTATAGGAGTACCGCATTTTACATATGACTACAAAGATGAATTTAAAAAACATGTAATTGATGATTTTATAGACTGCTATAAAAATTGCAAAACTCCAAACCCATGTATAGAGTGCAATAAATATATGAAGTTTGGATTTATGTACGAAAAAGCAAAAGAATTAGGATGCAATTATCTTGCAACAGGTCATTATGCAAAAACAGAATATAGTGAAAAATATAAAAGATGGGTTTTAAAGAAATCTAATGCAGGAAAAAAGGATCAAAGTTATGTTTTATGGAATATTCCAAAAGATCTAATAGAACATGTATTATTTCCACTTGCAGATTTTAAAAACAAAGAAGAAATAAGAGAAATTGCAAGAAAGAATAACTTAAAAGTTGCAAACAAACCAGATAGTGAAGATATATGTTTTGTGCCAGATGGAAATTATAAAAAATTCCTAGAAAACAATTCAGATATAAAACCAAAGCCAGGTAACATTGTAAGTACAAAAGGAGAAATACTAGGAAGACACAATGGACTGTATAATTACACAATAGGTCAAAGAAAAGGATTAGGAATATCGTATAAAGTTCCGTTATATGTAGTTGGATTTAGTAAAGAAAAAAATGAAGTAATTGTAGGAGAAGAAAACGAAATATATAGCAAAGAAATGTTAGTAAACAATATAAACTTACTATTGATAGATGAAATAAAAGAAAAAATGCAGGTTCTAGTAAAAACAAGATATTCTGTAAAAGAAGAAAAAGCTACAATAGAAATGATAGATAAAGATTTAATAAAAGTAACATTTGAAAATCCAACCCCAAGAATAACACCAGGACAGTCAGCAGTATTTTATATAGATGATATAGTATTAGGTGGAGGAAAAATTGTAAAAGCTTTGTAAAATTATTGATAACAATTAACTGAATATGGAATTATACTACTATAAAATATTAAGCAATAGAAAAATGAGAGGGGATTTATTCCCTCTCATTTTTCTGGTATACTGATTAATTAATCAGTAAGGCAATAACAGCCATCACCATGACAATCACAGTTGCAATACTGGTCGCAAGCTAATTCATAAAGGCTAACGATAAATCTTGCCATTTGAACATTCTCCTTTCTAAATATTACAAAAAATGTATAATCACTCATGCATGTATATAATGCCACTGTCCAATAACAAATTCACGACATCATTTGCTAATGAATAATCGACATTATATTTTTGCATAAAGTCATTAATACAGAATTTTGTGCAGACAGATAAGAAGTCTTTAAGCTCTGTAGTAATAAAAATGAACTTAGTACCAACGTTTGCTCTCCATGAAAAGTCTTCATTAATAAATGAGATATTTTTTGGAATGCAAAAAAGTTGATTTGGGTTATGCTTTTTATTATTGGGATGCTTTGCAAACTTGACAGGGAGATTATTTAGATTAGCAATTGGATCTAAGGAATTTCTCTTTCCAGTTTCAGGAAAAGCATCAAGTCTGCAAGCACCTCTACAAAGAGATTTTGCGTTACAATTGTTACATTCAATTGGGAGAAATTCATCATTTCGCCAATCAATCATTCTAGCCCAAATATCTGAAAAATTATCAGATAAAATATTGCCATAAGTTTGAATATCACGGACACAAGCTTTTACATTTCCGGAACAATCAATGCTGTATGATGTTCTGCCAGCAGTGCAAGCTTTTCCGCAAGCGAATTTCTGAAAGCTCTCATCGTCTGAGAATATACAAGCGGGCGTTGGACTAGCTGTAGAAGTTACTATTCCAAAATCATTTGATATTTGAAGTAATTCCTTATACATGAATAATGCATCTTCTCTGGTTAAAAGGTCTTTGGTAAATTCATTATCAGAGTTTATTGGCTTTGAAACTCTGGAAGCAAAGAACGATGATAACCCTAAAACTTCTTTTGCGTATTTGCCAGTTTCATAAATATAAGCAAGGTTCCTTTTTGAAACAACCATATTTACGGAAACTTTGACACCATATTTTACTAACGTTTTAATTCCCGCTGAAATGTTAGAGAGAGAATTAGGAACATTTGTAATGGCATCACAAATGCTAGGAATAGCACAGGGAAGTGATACGAAAGCAGTTGCTTTAATATCAGAAAGAAACTTGGCAATTTCTTCTGTAACAAGAGCTGCATTTGTGTTAATTGAGATGTTTATATGGTTAGCGTTAAGAAGTTTGAGAGAATTCTTGAGAGAACTGAAAACTAATAATGGTTCACCACCAGTTACGACAACGGTGACTGGATGACGATTAATAATTTCCTTAGCAATCTCAAAGTGATCGCATGTGTGGAAAGATTTATGCTCCGATTCTTTCCGCCAGTAATTGTAACAATGAATGCAGTTATGGTTGCATTCAGGAGTCACCTCCCAATGTAATATAGGGGGGTATAATAAGTTTTTCATAGTGTAGCTCCTTCCAAATTATTAGAATGGTTATTGTATAAAAAATAACATTAAAATTATAACACTATAATTATGTAAAGTCAACCATTCAATATGCAACAACAGAAGAGAGTACTTCTACATGAAAAATTAAATATGGAAATTTGTAAATTTCCATATTTTTTTGTTGAATAAACAAAATCAATATGATAGGATAAAGATGAAAAAAATAAAAGGAGGAAATTCTTATGATAGCAATTGGAAGTGACCATGGAGGATTTGAATTAAAGGAAGAAATAAAAAAATATTTTGATGAAAAGGGAATTGAATACAAAGATTTTGGAGCATACTCTAAAGATAGAGTTGATTATCCAATTATAGCAAAACAAGTAGCAAAAGCAGTACAAAACAAGGACACAGATAGAGGAATATTAATTTGTAGATCTGGTTATGGAATGGCAATGGTAGCAAATAAATTTAAAGGTGTAAGAAGTGCACCATGTTTCTGTGAAGAAGCAGCAAAATTTTCAAGATTGCATAATGATACAAACGTATTAGCACTTGGAGCAGACTATGTAACAGTAGGAGAAGCAATTGCAATTGTAAGAATGTGGATTGGAACAGAATTTGAAGGTGGAAGACATAAAGAAAGATTAGATATGGTTGCAGAAATAGAAAACGAAAACATGAAATAAATAATTCTAGGACTGTCCCTCTTTTGTAAATAACAAAAGGGGACTGTCCTGAATTATAAATGAGAGGTTAAACCATGAAAGTTATTTTAGCATCAAATTCTCCAAGAAGAAAAGAACTATTGCGGAGAATTAGTAAATGAATTTGAAACAATAGCCAGTAATTTTGATGAAAGCACAATAAAAGAAAAACAACCAGAGGAGCTAGTAAAAAAGTTAGCAATAAGTAAAGCAAGAGAAGTATTTGAAAGAGTTCAGCAAAATTATGGAGAATTAATAGTAATAGGTGGAGATACAGTAGTATATTTTAATGGCAAAATATTAGGAAAACCAAAAAGCGAAGAAGATGCATGCAATATGCTAAAAGAATTGCAAAACAATGTAAATTATGTATATTCTGGTTTAGCAGTTATAATAAAAAAAGATGGAAAAGTTATTGAGAAAAATGATTATACAAAAACAGCAGTGTATATTAAAAAAATGACAGAAAAAGAAATAAAAGAATATGTTGAAACAAAAGAACCATTAGACAAAGCAGGAAGTTATGCAATACAAGGAATAGGTGGCAAATTTATAGATAAAATAGAAGGCTCATATAATAATGTAGTAGGAATGGATACAGAAAAATTAGCCAAATATCTCAACGAAAGCAAATTTTCACACTTCCCACATCCCACTTCGTAATATGTAGGCTCAATATTAACTGGTTAGTTACTTTATTTTAACAAAACCAATAAAAACTATTGTTTTAAACAAAAAAATATGATATTATATTAAACAGAGTTGAAAAAATAAAACCGTTTGAAAAAGCAAAGTAAGATAGCTAAAATGTATTTAAGAGAGAATAGGTCAAAGGCTGAAAGCCTATTTATTA
>CAKPKG010000037.1 GCA_934167165.1 uncultured Clostridia bacterium | reverse complement strand
AGAATGTAAAGATAGTGGCAATAGGAATAGCAAATCAGTTATGTATAGTATTAATTTAAATATATTAGAATGTAAAGGTTATATGCTTAACTTTACTTAAATCTAGCGTATAGTATTAATTTAAATATATTAGAATGTAAACATTTAAAGCCATATAATTTAAAAAAGGTCGCATAAGAGTATTAATTTAAATATATTAGAATGTAAAGTCTTTATCTATAAATGTGTTTGTATTAAACAAAACTGTATTAATCTAAATATATTAGAATACTATACATGAAGTAAGGGAAAATACAAACACATTAAAAGATAGACAATAAAAGTAATAAAAGGAATGGTTTGAATGATATTAAATTCTATATGGTTAGATTGGTTATCTGCTGAAGAAGATGAAAATGGGAATAGGACAGAACTAAAAGAAAATACACCTGGATATATACGAAAAGAATATGAAGATTTAATAAAAGAAGAACAAGAAAGTATAAGAAAAAATAAATTAAGAAAAAGTATATTTTAGTTTTGGTTTAATAATTTTTGAAAAGTTTGAGTGCTATATTAAATTTGATTATAAACAATTATTAGTGAAAAAAAATAGAAATATAAAGAAAATTAGGAATCTTCACACCTTTACATAATATTTAAATAAGGAGAAAATAAAAATGCAAAAAAACGAATTAAAATATTATCAAGAACTTGGAAATTGGGATTTTAGCCAAATAAATTATAAAGTCCAAAAATTAACACACTGGGATTTTTACAAAGAAATAAAAAAGCATACAAATGAAAAATCACTATGCTTAGATTTAGGAACAGGTGGAGGAGAAAAAGTATTAAAAAATTATCCAAAAGTAGGAATGATAATTGCCACAGATTTTTCTAAAGAGATGCTAAAAACAGCAAAAGAAAATCAAAAAAAGTACCCACGAAAGAATGTAAAGTTTACATGGATGAATAATTTAGAAATGACATTTCCAAAAGAGACTTTTGACTTAATTTCGGCAAGACATACAAAAATAAACGCAAAACAAATATACAATTGTTTAGTAGAAGGTGGAACCATAATAATAGAAGGAGTAAATAAAAAAGACTGTTGGGAAATAAAAGAACTATTTAAGAGGGGACAGGCATATAATGACAAGATTTCGATTGCAGAAAAAGACTATATAGATTTAAAAGAAGCCGGATTTAGTAAGATTAAAAAGGTAGAAATACTAGAAAATGAATATTACAAAACAAAAGAAGATTTAATGGCACTACTATTAAAAACTCCAATATTAGATGATTTTTCCGAGATAAAAGACAATAAATCAAAGCACAAAAAAAGAATAGAAATGAACTTATTTGAAAAATATGTGGATAAGTACACATCAAAAAAAGGCATTCTGTTGAAAAGAAGATTATATGGAATAATTGCAACAAAATAGAATACATAACAATAACAAGAAGTATGTCACAATAATTAATAAGATAATATTGACATGAGGGAAAATAACATATAAAATAATACATGTAGGGGCAGGCCCTGTGTCTGCCCGAAAAGATAAAAGGGAGAATTACAAATGACAAATCATGTAACCGTTGGGACTGTAACACACACACACACACAAGCTAATTTAATAAACAATAAAAAAATAAATATATACACTATATTTATGTGTTTTTTGCGTAAAAAAACTGCGCATAAAAATATATAAATATGGTGTATTTTTTATGCCAGAAAACAGATAAATTGGAATTTGCGTGAACGATTCTAGGGACTGTCCCTCTTTTGTTGAATGACAAAAGGGGACTGTCCTGAATCGTAAATGTAATGCGTTTTGCATTTTTGGGCGGACACAGGGCCTGCCCCTACACATCACACCTCCCACATCACACCTCTCACCTCAATAAAACAAATTCCAATTTATAAAACAAATATACGAGGAGGAAAAAAATGAGAAACAGAAGACGGAATCACACTAATAGCTTTAATAATAACAATTATAGTAATGTTAATATTAGTAGCCGTAACAGTAAATTTTGTAAATAACAAAGGAGGTTTACTTGAAAAAACAAGAGAAGCAAAACAGGGGACAGCATACAAATCCGAAGAAGAAAACTTATTAACATATATATATGGAGAAGGTGTATATAATGCAATAACAGGCAAAGTAGATTTAAAAGCATTAAAAAATAAACTTGCAGAAGATTCAGATAAATGGAAAACCTTAATACTAGACAACGATACAGACCCAACAAAACTAACAGTAACAGGAGTGCAAAGTGGAGAAGAACATATAATAAATGAAGATTGTACAACGGGAGATAAAAAAGAACCAACATCTACAGGAGCAGTAGGAAAATACATGACATTATTTTCTGGTGAGAGTTCTGTAGAATATATTGAATTTAAAGAAAACAATCAATTAGAAATAAAAGCTGAAAAATATGATTCAACTACTAATACAACTACAGAAGAAAAATGGACTGGTTCATATGAATACAATGCTAATACAAATATAGTTACCATTACAGGAGAAATATGTAAAAATTTTAATGAAGATGGCGATGATTTGCAATGTCAAATTCAGGAAATAAACTACAAAAAAGATAGTAAAGAGGGGATTAATAAAGTTTTAATAATAAATAATGTACTTGCGTGTTCAACTGATGGATTTGCAGGTTTTGATAAACATACATTTACTAGTGGAACATACAAAAATCCGGAAAATCAAACTTTGGAATTGTCTATAAAAACGGACGAAAATGGTAATAGCTATGGTTATTTGGTAGCATATGGAACTGATAAAACTCCATATATATGTTTAAATGGATATATATACGTGGGATGGGAGCCATATAAAATTGTATCAGAAACAGAAATAGGACATCTCGATGACGATGGAAATGTAAATTCAGTATTTACAAAAGTAAATTAAAAAGACGCTGTATAGCATAAGTTATATGTTATACAGCATTTTTTATTGTATAGGAAAAATCGAAGGCTTTTACGTATACAACAAGGACAGACTTCCTTATATAGAACTCAAATCACTAGGGAATAACAGGGTTTAAAGAGATTAATATAATTTATCACTAATATTTAGACAAAAATGACACAAAAAAGACATAATTCTACCAAAAACCGTTTCCGTAAGCGGTTCCAAGACTTGGCAAATATTACCTCTTGTTCTTTATTTACAAAGAAAATATAATATTATTAGGAGAATAATAAATAAAAGAGGAGTCTTGTTTCATGGGCAATTTACTAAAGAATAATAGAAATTTAAAAAGTATAAAAACTCTAATGTTAATAATTTTAATAATAATTGCTATAACTTCAATAACACTTTTAACCAGTAAGCCTAACAAAAATGAACTTTTAGCAAAAATAAATAATAAACCATTAATGGAAGAGGAAGACACAGAAAATATTGAAACAGCATCAATAAGTACATTTGAAGAGGCATGGAGTGGAGAACTACCTGCTAATGGGACAATGGAAGATGATTATGGAATTGTAGAGTCAGCTAATATATCAATAGGCGATGACAGTTTACCCAAAATTGCAGACGGAACAGAACCTTTTGACACAGATGATGAAGTAGGAAACGATTCAAGTAATAAAAATAGAATAGTAAGAAGTTTTGATGCAATAACATACAATGTTGATATAAAATTAAAAGTAAATGAAGAAAAGTACACAGACCTAGTGGGCAAAAGATTTACAGGAGGATATTTGTACATAGAAGCTACTCTAAATGAAGACAACAATTCTAGTTGGAAAACAACAGAAATGACATGGCTAAAGACGAATGCAGTTAGTAAAGTAGATGGTAAAAAATTATATGTTGTAATAACACTAAATTCCGATGAAGAAATAAATAGTAAAATAATAAAAGACTTACCATTTGTAGTTAACGCAAGTTATACACAAAATGAAAAAACGATTTTACCTACAATAAAAGTATGGCTAAAAGGAAATACCGACGATGAGAAAAAAGACGTAACAGGAATAGAACAAGTAAAAGTAACAGCAACTGAAAATTATAATGTTAAAATAAAAAAAGGTGACAAATTGTGGGGGGTAAGACAAAAATTAAACTATGATGGAAATGAAATTACAGGAAGAATGTTTGGAATAGGAATAGCAACAACACTATACAACAATAGTAATATACAAAAAGGAGCAAGAGGAAAAACAGTACCTTCAGGAAAAATAGAAATTAACACAAGTATAAAAATATTAAATGATGATGGAGAAGATATAACAAGTAATGTGAATCCACTTATTTGGAATTATTCTTTAAATGGAGGAAATGGAATAATACCAGATAGAAATATGTATTTTTCGGTAAATAACACACAACGTTATAGATATTTTCCTTTCGGCAAATTGCAATCAGGATACACAACATCATCAGTATATGATTCAGGAAAAGTAAATATAACCCAAAATGGCAATATAATTACTACTACAATAGAAGATTACAAATTCAATGGACAATTTCCTCAAGCAACAATTGCACAAACACTTCTAGAAGCAAATGAAGGGTATTTTGCATCACTATATTTACAGATTATAGTACCAGAAACAGAATATAAAGGTAATTATACAATTGTATTAAACGAAGGTGGAGAGAAAGAAACAAAAGTTGTAAAGATAAATGGAATACAAAAAGTTCAAGCAAGGTCTGATGATGACCATATTGAAACAAAAGTTGATACAACTATTAAAGGTGAATATGGACATGTAATTGTACCATTAAAAGATAAAGGATATAAAAATACAAAGTATTTAGTTGATGGAAATTATAATCCAACACATGCAGAGGTAACAAAAAATCAAATATTTGTAGAGGAGTTTAGAATCCAACAAAGTAGTCTTGACGTACGGAGCTGAAATAAAAACAGTAAACAAATTAATAAAGTTCGGAGATGATGATGGAGAAAATGATGATGTTGGTATTGAAATAATAGATTTTGATAATGGAAGTGCTTATGACACAAATACTGCAAATATGCAATGGAAAATGTGGTATGTAACAAAAAAAGATGGAACATGTTGGCAAAGCGAAGAAGAAAAAAACTCTACAAGTGTAGAAGATATGCTTGTTTATGAAAACAAAGAAGATATACCAGAGGGGAATAAAATAGTAGGTGCATATTTTGAATCACAATACGGAGGACAGCTAGAAGGAGAAAGATCTAGTATATATATAAGATTTAAAGTACAAGACAATGCTAAAGTAGGTAAAGTATATTCTTTTGTACAAGATGATATATTATGGAGAGACGAGTGGCTAGATAGAGGAGTATATACAGTAACTAACAAAAATAAAAAAATGCCACAATCTTCAGAAAATACAGGTGATTATCCAAATGCAACAGTAATATTAAAGAATCAAGGATATAAAAAGACAACATTTAATAAATACCGGAGAGCCCACAAACAGGAGTATAGGTGCATGGAGTTTAGGTACATGTGTAAAAGTAATTAAAGCAAATGTTAGTGTAAAGAAAACATCAATAGACATCAGTACTGGAGAAAATAAAGACACATATAGTTTCCTTAATGGCGAATACGAAGCTTGTTTTAAAATACAACCACAATTAACACAAACTAACACAGAAAGCGCAGAAGCTTTAACAAATGCAAATATTATAATAGAAGACACCTTACCTAAAGGATTAACATATAAAAACGGTAGCTCTTCTATTGGAGAACCAGAAATAACACAAAAAGAAAATGGCGAAACAATATTAAAATGGATAATAAAAGGATGTACTGCAAACCAAGAAATATCACCAATAATATATAAAGCAGAGATTGATGAAGTAAGTAAAGATGGAACAAAATATGCAAGTAGAGTAGTAGTTAAAAGCATGGAAGCAGCATCTGCTGCATCATCTCAAAACACAATAACAATATCAGTTGTAGGAAATCAAAGCATATACAAAACAGAAGAGAAATCAAATGTTAGCATAGAAGAAGTGCTACATTATAAAATAGTATTTGCAAATTCAACAGAAACAGCAAGCAACATAAATATTATAGATGTTTTGCCATACAATGGAGATGCAAGAGGAACTAAATATCAAGGCTCATATGTTCTAAAAGGATTGGAAATAGAAGGAGGAACAGATTTAACTTTATATACAACAACAGATGAAAATATAAGAACAAAAGAAGATGCAGGATCTGATATAGATTCAGACAAAGTGTGGACAACTTTTTCTGGAGAATTAAACAATATTAATAAGGAAGTTACAGCTTTTTTAATAAAAGGTGATGTGAATTCTAATTCAAAAGTAACAATTAACATATATTTAAAACCAACAAACAATAAAGCTGGAGACAAATATATAAATAGTGCAAAAGTATATATAAATGATACAGAGCAAAAATGTCTAGCTACAACACAAGTTCCTATAAATGTTATAGATAGAAGCATTTCAGGAACAGTATGGTTAGATAGTAATCAAGACGGCTTGATGCAAAATGATGAAAACAAATTAAAAGATATAACAGTAGAATTATTAGATAGTGGCAATAAAGTAATAAAAACTACAAAGACCAATGAAAATGGTTTATATAAATTTGAAAACTTAGATAGCGGCAAATATAAAGTAAGAATAAGTGTAAATGATTACTATTACCTAACAACAAAAGGTGTTGGAGAAGACTTAACTAAAAATAGTAAATTTAGTGTAGATACCAAAACAACAGATGAAATAGACCTAAGCAAAGAAGATACTATAGAATGCCAAGATCAAAACGCAGGATTAATAATTCAAAAAACAACTATTAAAATAACTAAAAACTGGAATGACGAAAGTAACAAAAACGGAAAAAGGCCAAGTAGTATAAAAATACAACTAAAAGCAGATGGAGAAAATAGTGGTGAGCCAATAGAATTAAAAGGAGAGAAAGACACTTGGGAGCATATATTTAGTAACTTGCCAAAATATAATGCAACAGGAAAAGAAATAACATATACAGTAGAAGAAAGAGAAACAAAAGAAAATGACTTAAAATTCTATCAAAAAGGAATACCGAAAAAAACAGCAGAAGGATACACAATAACAAATACATTTGCAGTTCCAGATGATAAAATAAATCTAACAATAAACAAAGTATGGGATGACGAAAGCAATAAAAATGGAAAAAGACCAAGTAGTATAAAAATGCAACTAAAAGCAGACGGAGTAAACTATGGGGATCCAATGCTATTAGATGGAGAAGGAGATACCTGGACTAGAGAAATAAAAGACTTGAAAAAATACAACGAAAGTGGAAATGAAATAGTATACGAAGTAGAAGAAAGTGAAGCAAATCCAGATGATTTAAAATTTTATGGTTTAACAGACACTAAAAAAGAAGGTGGAGTATACACACTAACAAATAAATTTATAGTACCACCAGAAAAAATAAGTATTACTGTAACAAAAAATTGGGAAGCTGACCAAGATAATAAATATCAAAAAAGAACACCAGTAGAGTTACAAATAAAAAATAAAGATGCAATAGTTCAAAAATATACAGTAAATGAAACAGAAAATTGGACACATGAATTCAAGGATTTACCAAAATACGATGCATCTGGAAATGAAATAAATTATACAATAGATGAAGTTACAGAAAATATTTATTATGACAAAACAATAGATAACACAACTAAAACAATAACAAACAAATTTAAAGTAACAGACGATAAAGTAACAAGTACAATAACCAAAAAGGCGGATCCAAAAGAAATATATGATGAAGGAACAGTAATAAAATATGTAATAAAATATAATGCAAAAATAGAAAATTACATAGGAAATGCAATAATTACAATTACAGATACTTTACCATACGAAATAGATGAAACAAAATCAGATATAAACGGAGGTAGCTATAATAAAGAAAACAAAACAATAATTTGGACAGAAAATATAGAAAACATCAACACCTTCACTCAAAATAGTGCAAAAGAAGTTGAAATAGAAAAAACGATAACAATAGTCTACAAAGGAATAACAGAAGATATTAAAAACTTAAATAACAATGTAAAAGGAAAAATCACTTTAACTACAACATCAAGAACAGACGAAGTATCTGCAAATGAAGAAATTGATGTAACTTTAAAATCAGGTGGAGTAATTGTAAACCACTATTTAAAAGATACAACACAAAAACTAGCAGAATCAGAAACTTTAAACGGAAAAATAGGAGAAAAATATGTAAGCAAAGCAAATGAAGAGGTTTTAAAAGAATATGATTTAGTAGAAGAACCATCTAATAAAGAAGGAATATTTACAAAAGAACAGCAAACAGTAAACTATTACTATACTAAAAAGAAAGGAACAATAACTGTAGAGTATATTGATAAAGAAACTGGTGAAGACCTAATAGAAAAAATAAAATCAACAGAAGAAATCGGAAAAGAATATACTACAGAAGAAAAACAAATACCATATTACAAATTAGTGGAAAAACCAGAAAATGCTAATGGAATATACAAATTAGAAGAACAAAAAATAACATATGTTTATGAGAAATTGCCATTCAACCTAGAAGTAGGAAAAACATTAACAGGATATATATTAAATGAAAACGAGTTTTCTAATATAAGTAAGTTATCAAAATTAGAGTTAAACAAAAAAGAAGTAGAAAATACAGTATTAAAATTAAAATATAAAATAACAGTAAAAAATACAGGAGAAATAGCAGGAAGTGCACAAGTAACAGAAACAATACCAGAAGGATTTACAATGGAGGAAAACTTAAATCCAGAATGGGAAATAAATGGCAATAAGGCTACTCTAACAACAAAAACAATAGAACCAAAAGAAAAACAAGAATATGAAGTAGTTTTAACATGGAATAAACAAAAATTTGGAACAGTAAAAAACACAGTTCAAATCTCAAATATTAAAAACGAAGCAAACTTTGAAGATAATAACCAAGAAGATAATCAAGCATATGTAGAATTTGTAATAGGAATAAAAACAGGTTTAGAAGAAAATGCAACAATGTTAGTGTTAGGAATAAGCTTACAAATAGTAGCTGTTATTGGAATGAGATACACTAAAAAGAAAGAACAATTATACTAAAAAGCAAGGATTAGCATAAGCTAATCCTTTTATAAAAAAATTTAAAAAAAATTAGCACTCTCCTATTGACATTGCTAAAAAGTGATGTATAATATACTTGCAACAGGGAAAAATAGCATTAAAGTACATATGTGCAACCTATTTTGGGTATCAACACATAAAAAATTTAAAAGGAGGAATGACTTATGATGATGGTACCAAGAAGAAATGGATTTGATATTTTTGATGAGGTTTTCAATGAT
>CAKPKG010000036.1 GCA_934167165.1 uncultured Clostridia bacterium | reverse complement strand
CGAATCCGCCCAACGCCTCCAATAAAAAAAATGCTCTTGAAAAGAGTGTTTTTTTATTGGTTTGATTTCAAGTTGAAGGATTCGAAAAGGACGTGCCGAGTTTACGAGGCAAAAACAATCCCTTTGGATTGTTTTTAGGACGCGGCTCGCCGAATCCGCCCAACGCCTCCAATAAAAAAATACTCTTTTCAAGAGTATTTTTTTATTGGTTTGATTTTTAATTGAAGGATTCGACTTTATATTTTCCAAACAATTCTAATATATAATTTAGCACACTTTTTCTAGCCACACTATTTTTAGTTATAATGTTTATATTACAAAGTTCTTTCTCACCTAGCTGTACTTTTACTTCTCCTATTTTACTTTTTTCAGATACTGGTGCTTCCAAGTATTTTAAAGTATTTATATTTACTTTTACATTATTAATTTCTTCTTTTTTTATTGGATATAACTTGTATGGCAAAGTCTCTAAATCTAATCTTAAATTTTTTTCTTCTCCTTTGTTTATATTAATTCTATTAGTATTTATTTTTTGCCATTTTTGGAACTCGCTATTTACCAATTCCTCTAAATTTACTAATTCATAATTTTTATATATGTATTCTATTAAACTAATTGAATCTTTTGTTCTTATTTTTTTAGTATCAGCTCCTAATACAACTGTTATAATATTAAATCCATTTCTTTCTACTGATGTTACTAAGCATCTTCCAGCCTCATTAGTAAATCCAGTTTTTACACCATTTACACCATTTAAATATCCAAGTAACTCGTTCGTATTTGTTATTGTTTTTACATTTCCATTTATATTTACATTATGTACTTTAGTACTTACAACCTCTGCTATTTTTTCAATATTTAATGCATAATCGGCAATTAATGCAAGTTCATGTGCAGTTGTATAGTGCCCATCTTCATCCAACCCATGTGGTGTTATAAAATGCGTATGTTTTAAATTTAACTCTTTAGCTTTTTTATTCATTAAATCAGCAAAATTTTCTACACTTCCCGCAGTGCTTACGGCTATTTGAATTGCAGCATCATTTCCGTGAGCAAAGCATTAGCCCATATAGTAAATCTTCTTTTGTTATTTTATTTCCTGTTTTTAATCCTAACCTTGATCCTCCAATTGTTGCAGCTTGTTTACAAACTTCTACTTCTTCTTTTAAGTTTTTGTTATTCTCTACAAAGACAATTGCAGTCATTATCTTTGTGGTACTTGCCATGGGCACTTCTTTTTCAGAATTTTTTTCATACAGTACTGCTTTTGAATTTCTATCAAATACAACAGCATATCTTGATAAGACTTTTGGTTCGTTTGAAACATTTGCAGAAGCTTCTTTTATTTGTTCTTCTAGCCATACATAGTCTGTTTCTTCTTCTATTTCATATGCAAATACTTTTGCATTAAAACATGTTATTGCAATTATACAAATAATTAATATATTTTTTATTTTATTCAATAAAATCACCTTTTAAATTTTATTAAACAAATAAAAAAAAATGCAAAAAAAAGAACTTCTCTTTATATAGAAAAGTCCTTTAAATATAAATTATTCTGCTTTTGGTGCTTCTGGTGTAACTGTTTCTGCTGCTTCTACAACTGGTGCTACTTCTTCTTGAGCAACTTCTTTAACTGGTTCTTCTGCTAATTCTTCTTTTATAGTAATTTCTTTTGTCTCAATTCTTGCTCCTACTTTCTCTTTTGTCTTAGCAGATTTTCCTAATCTGTCTCTTAAGTAGTATAATTTTGCTCTTCTAGCTTTACCTACTCTTATAACTTCTACTTTTTCTACTGCTGGTGAGTGAATTAAGAATGTTTTTTCTACACCTACTCCATAAGATGTTTTTCTTACTGTAAATGTTGCGTTTACTCCTCCACCTTGTTTTTTAATTACTATTCCTTCGAATATTTGTATTCTTTCTCTGTTTCCTTCTTTAACTCTTACATGAACTTTTACTGTATCTCCTACTTTTAAGTAAGGGATTTTGCTTTTCATTTGTTCATGCTCGATTGATTTGATTATGTCCATTATATAATCTCCTTTCTTAATAAATCTGGTCTTTTTTGTTTTGTTATTTCTATGGCTTTTTGTTTACGCCATTTTTCAATTTCTTTATGATTACCGAGATTTTAAAATCTCTGGTACTTGTTTATCTAAAAATATTTCTGGTCTTGTGTATTGTGGGTATTCAAGTAATCCATTTGAGAACGATTCTTCTTCTACGGATTCCTTACTTATAACCCCATCCACATATCTACTAACAGCATCTACTAATACCATTGCTGGTAATTCTCCACCTGTTAGCACATAATCTCCAATTGATATTTCTTCATCAACTATTTCATCTAATACTCTTTGGTCTATACCTTCATAGTGTCCGCATAAAAGTATTAAATGACTTTCATTTGATAGCTCTTGCACTTTGTTTTGATTTAATGTATTTCCTTGTGGTGACAAAAATATTGTTTTTGCATTTATAGTATCTAAAGATTTAAATGCATCATATACTACATCTGCTCTAATTACCATTCCTGCTCCTCCGCCATAAGGTGTATCATCAACTTTTTTGTGCTTGTCTTTAGAAAAATCTCTAATATTAATTAAATTTATTTCTATTAAATTATTTTCTATTGCTCTTCCCAAAATGCTTTGCTTTAATGGCTCAAACATTTCTGGAAAAAGTGTAAGTATATCAATTTTCATACTAATCCTTCTAATAAATGAACTATTATAATTTTATTTTTTACATCCACATTTTTTATTACTTGCTTAATTGCTGGTAGTAAAATTTGTTTCCCTTGTTCATCTTTTACAACATATACATCATTACTTCCTGTTTGAAAAACATCTACTACTTTTCCTAATTCTTGGTTTGTATCTGTATTCACTTTACAGCCCAAAATATCTACAACGTAGTATGACCCCTCTTCCAACTCTTCTTCTTGATCTCTTAAAATTTTGATATATAAATTTCTATATTTTTCTGCTTCTTCCACTGTATCTATTCCAGCTAGTTTAAGCATTACCATATTTTTTACATATCTTACTTGTTCTATTTTAAATTCTGTTAGATCATTTTTAGTTTTTATATATATTGTTTTTAAATTACTAAATTTTTTAATATCATCTGTAAATGGTTTTATTTTTAAAACCCCTTTTAATCCAGACGTATTAACTATTTGACCAATTTCAAAATATTCTTCCATATTTTTATACCTTAATCAATAAATTCTATTGTAATTCTTTTTTCTTCTTTTGCTGCTAATGATTTCATAATTGTTCTTATAGCTTTTGCTATTCTTCCTTCTTTACCAATTACTTTACCCATATCACTTTCAGCTACTTTTACTTCAAATATAACAGATTTTTCTCCGTCTATTTCGTTAATAGAAATTGCTTCTTTATCATTTACTAAACTGCTTATTATTAGTTCTAATGTCTCTTTCATATTATTTTGCCTCCTTTTCTATTAAACGTTTAACTGTATCTGTTGGTTTTGCTCCATTTTTTATCCATTGAGCTACTTTTTCTCTATCTAAAACTAATTCAGATGGTTCTGTCATTGGGTTGTATGTTCCTATTTGTTCAATTATTTTTCCATCTCTTGGTGATTTAGAATCAGCAATAACAATGTGATAAAAAGGTGCTTTTTTCTTACCTGCCCTTTGTAGTCTTATTTTTACCATTATACTTCCTCCTTTTTAAAATTCGATGTTTTAGAACCGTTTTTACGTTTCTTGCATCATTTATTTATTAAAATTTAAAAAATTAATATCAATTAGAATTTCATACCTTTTAATGAATTTGCATCTAGATTTTTCATCATGTTTCTCATTCCGCCTTTATTAGATTGCATTTTTTTCATTAATTTTCTAGTCATTTCGTATGAATTTATAAATTTATTTATATCTTGTACAGTAGTTCCACTGCCGTTTTGCTATTCTTTGTCTTCTACTTGCATTTAATAATTTTGTATTTTGTTTTTCTTTTTTTGTCATTGAACATATTATTGCTTCAATTTTTACAAATTCTTTATCATCAACTTTTATGTCTCCAAATTTGTTCATACCTGGAATCATTTTTAAAATTGATGAAAATGAACCCATTTTTTTCATTTGCCTTAGTTGAGTTAAATAATCGTCTAAGTCAAATTCTTGTTTTTTTAATTTTTTTTCTAGCTTTTCTGCTTCTTCTAAATCGAATGCTTCTTCTGCTTTTTCTATTACAGAAAGCATATCACCCATTCCAAGTATTCTAGATGTCATTCTGTCTGGATGGAATTCTTCTATATCGCTAAGTTTTTCTCCTGTTGCAGCAAACTTTATTGGTCTTCCTGTAACTTTTTTAACTGAAAGTGCTGCACCACCACGAGTATCACCATCTAATTTTGTAAGTATTACTCCATCTATTCCAAGATTTTCGTTAAAGCTTTGTGCTACATTTACTGCATCTTGACCTGTCATAGAGTCTACTACTAATAATATTTCATGTGGCTTTACATTTGACTTAATATTTTTTAATTCTTGCATTAATTCTTCATCTATATGAAGTCTTCCTGCAGTATCTAGTATAACTACGTCATTTAATTTTGACATTGCCATACTCATAGCTTGTTTTGCAATTAAAACTACATCTTTTGTATTTTCATTTGCAAAAACTGGTATATTTAATTGGCTTCCAACTACTTGTAATTGTTTTATAGCTGCTGGTCTATATACGTCACATGCAACAAGTAATGGTTTTTTGCCTTGTTTTCTTAAAAGATTAGCAAGCTTTCCTGCTGTTGTTGTTTTTCCGAGAACCCTGAAGTCCAACTAACATTATTATTGTTGGAGGATTTGGTGTGAAATTAATTTTACTTAAAGTTCCTCCTAAAAGCTCTGTCATTTCATCTCTTACTATCTTAATAACTTGCTGTCCAGGTGTTAAAGACTTTAATACATCTTGACCTAAGGCTTTTTGTTCTACACTTGAAATAAATTCTTTTACTATTTTATAGTTAACATCTGCTTCCAAAAGAGCAAGTTTTACTTCACGCATAACTTCTTTTAGGTCACTTTCTGTTATTCTTGCTTTACCTCCAAGCTTTCTTGTAATTGCTTGTAGTCTTGAAGATAGTCCTTCAAATGCCATATTACACCTCCAAACTAATTATAAGCTTTGTTTAACTGTGTAGTCTTTACACAAAAATTTTTCAATGTACTTTTGTACTATTTCAAAATTTTTAGTTCAACTGTTTTGCTATACTCGCTTCTAATTTGTTTTATCTTAAGATTAAACTAAACAGTTTAGTTCTTTTTTTACATGTGTTAAAATTTCTGCAACTTGTTTGTCTGTACTTCTTTTTTGAATTTTTGTAAGCTCTGATAATATAATTGCTATTTTTTCTTCTTGTTTAAATGTCTTTTTCATAATTCCAAGCTTTTCTTCCAATTCGAAAAGTTTATTCTCTCCCTTCTTTATTATATCTCTAACTGCCTGTCTTGTTATTTCTTGGTTTTGTGCTATTTCTGATAGAGATAAATCTTTGTCATAGTAATCTTGTAAAATTGATAATTGTTTTTTAGTTAATAAATTTCCATACACTTCACAAAGCATACTTACTTTAACATTTTTCTCCATATTACTATTCCTTTTACTTTTATTTAGGGATACTTGCATTTCCCGTTTTTCATTAGTATATATGCATCTTGTTTTGTTTCAAAAACGTAATGCTATACTACTTTACACTATTTTTTGTGTTTTGTCAAGTATTTACCTAGAAAAATCTAGATTTTGGAGCAAAATTTTAGGCGGATTCTAATCCGCCTATTAAATCTCTATATAATTATGTTCGCATGCTCTAATTAATCTGTTCATTATTGCAAGTCCTAAACCTTTTTTCTCTACACCTTCAATTATTACTAAATCCACATTGTATGAGTCTACTTTCCTTAAAAGTGTAAAAATATTTTGGCTTATTTCTTCTAAAGTTTCTCCCATATCTAATTTATTTTTTGTTTTATATTTTTCTAGATTGCTTGTTCTCCCTAAAACTAAAACACTTTTTTCTAATTCTATTTCTTCATTTATTTTATTTACGAGTTTTTCATTATCACTACTATAAACAAGTAAGCATTTTGTATTTGGGGCGTAATGTCTGTATTTCATTCCTGGAGACATTACCTTTTCGTCAGGTTTGCATTCTTCCATTATTTGTTTTTCTACTTCTACCTTTATACCCAATTTTTCAATATCCTCTTTTGTTATTTTACCTGGTCTTAATATATGAACTATATTATCCACAACTCTTATTACTGTTGATTCCACTCCAATATCTGTTATTCCTGCATCTAATATATAATCAACTTTTCCATCTAACTCTCCAATTATATCTTCTATTTTTGTCCCACTAGGTTTTCCAGATATATTGGCACTTGGAGCAGCAATTGGTACTCCAGAAAATTCTATTAAGTCTTGTGCTATTTTATTACTTGGAAATCTTATTCCAACTGTCTCTAGCCCTGCTGTTACATTATATGGTATACATTCTTTTTTATTTAATATTATAGTCAAAGGCCCTGGCCAAAAGTTTTTCATTAATTTTTTTTCTGTTTCTCCAATGTCTTGTACCAAATTCTCTATCATATTTAAATTAGATATATGAACAATTAATGGATTATCTCCTGCTCTACCTTTTGCCTTAAAAATCTTGCTTACAGCATTTGCATCAAGTGCATTTGCACCTATTCCATAAACAGTTTCTGTTGGGAATAAAACTAATTCTCCATTTTTTATTGAATTAGCTGCTTCTTTTATTTTTTCTAAATTTATTTCATTTTTTAAATCTGCATATTTTGATTTCATATAAATTCTTCCTTTTTTATAAATTGGAATTTCACGAAGTGCGAGGTTTGAGGTGAGAAGTGTGAAAAATAGAGAAAATCCTACGAAGCCACGGCCCTATAAATCTCACCTCACACATCCCACCTCTCACTTCAATTAAACAAATTCCAATTTTTCTTACTGTTTCTATATTATATTACAATTGGCTGTATTTTGCAATTTTATTTTGACTTGTATAATATTTTACAATTTTGCCAAAATATATTTAGGTGAGTTTATGAGTATTTTAAAAATTATAGGATTATCTTTAGGTTCTTTAGTTATATTATTTTTGCTTACAAAACTAATGGGTAACAGAGAAATGTCTCAACTAACAATGTTTGATTATATTGTTAGTATTACAATTGGTTCTATTGCGGCAGAAATGTCTACTTCTTTGGAAAACAATTTTATGGAACCAGTTGTTGCAATGCTTGTATATGGTTTTGTAACATTTTTTATTTCTTATTTAACTTGCAAAAGTCTTAATATTAGAAGGTTTTTCACTGGTAAAGCCAAAATCTTATTAGACAATGGAAAATTATATAGAAAGAACTTTAAGTCTGCTAAATTAGATCTAAATGAATTTCTAATGGAATGTAGGATTAATGGATACTTTAATTTAAGTGATATTCAAACAGCACTACTAGAACCAAATGGCAAAATTAGTTTTCTTCCTAAAAGCGTAAAAAGACCAGCAACACCTGAAGATTTAAACCTTAATCCACAACAAGAAAATGTTACTATTAATGTTATTTTAGATGGAATTTTATTGCGAGAGAATTTAGAGAAAACAGGTAATAATATAAATTGGTTAGAAAAAAAATTAAAAAAGCAAGGCATAGCAGACATCAAGAATGTATTTCTTGCAACATGCGATAATCAAAACAATTTAAGTGTATATGTTAAATTAGATAAACAAAATAAACACGGTTTTTTTGAATAAAAAAGCAAATGGAAAAAAAGGGGGCTGACCCTTTTTTTCCCTAAAATTCTAATTTTCTGTTTTAAATATATGCCTATAATAATCATTTTCTAGTATCAACCTAGATATTTGATATTTTTTATATATTATTGCATTTATCTTATCTACATATCCATCTTCAAGTGTTACTCCTTCATTTGGTATAAACTCTTCTGTTACTGCATTATATTTTCCTTTATCTGTTATAAAGCTTCTGTCTGAAAATATTACTAGTGGTTCTGTGTCTGATAAGATATCTCTACCCATTAATAATCTAGAATCGAATTCTGCCCCAAATAAATTTAATACTGTTGGTAATACATCTAAACTAGAACCTATTTTTTCTACTTTAATCGGTTCTTTCATGCTTCCACTCCATATTAAAAATGGCATCTTTACTTTTTCAAATTTTTCGTCTCTTGCATATGTTGACAATTCATTTATTTCATCTATTGTTAATCCATATGGATAATGATCTCCACTTATTACTATAACTGTATCTTCTAGTTTTCCTGCTTTTTCTAGTCTATTTAATAATTCTCCTACTGCCTTATCTAATTCTATATTTGCTGCTAAATATCCTTTTGCTCTTTCCAAATATGGTAAATCCTTAACTTGTTCCCAATTTTTATAAGTCATTGCATTTCCCATTTTTGTATAATTCATATGTCCACTTACAGTCATATAATATGTCATAAATTTTTCATTGTTTATATAATCATCAATCGTAGTTTTCATCATTTCATAGTCGCTATTTGGCCAATTTGAAGTATCCATTCTATTTTCTAAACCTGTTCCTACTGCTAAATAAGAATTATATCCCATTGTTTCTATATATTTATCTCTTTCATAATATGTTGCTGTATGGTTATGATATGCATTTGATGAATATCCCATTTTTTCAAATACATTTGCATATGAATATGGAACATAATTACCTATAATTTCTTTAAAACTCCAAACCCCTTCTTTAGGTATTAATGAAGTATCTGTTATATATTCTCCGTCTGCTGTACTAACTGGGAATATTGGTGTATAGAAATTATCAAATTGGAATCCTTCATTATATAATTTATACAAGTTTGGTGTTAAGTCTTCTCTTATTACTAACGAACTAAAAGATTCTCCTACAATAGCTATTAGATTTTTTCCCTTAAACATTCCTGTATATTGATTTTTTTTGCTCGCTTCTTGTGAAGAAAAATATTCATCCATATCTTTTATTGCACCATCTTTTTCATCTTGAATTAATTTATCAAAATCTATATATGTTATATTGTAATCCTCTTCTTTTTCTTCATCTGCAATTGCATTTGTTTCCAATGTTAGTTTTTCTTCAAATCCAAATATATATCTTTGCAAATCTAATCTCATTGTTGTTAAAAAGCCCATTTTTTTTGCAGTTAATTTTGGTACATGTGTATTGTAATATAAGTTTTTATTTGAATAAATATCAGATGTATTTATAAAATTCACACATAATAAAGCTATTAATTGAATAACTACTGCACTAGTTATTTTAATTGCAAATCCCTTTAAATTTTGCTTGCTAAAGTTTAAGATTTTCTTTTTGCTTAATATAATTAATACAATAAGAGGTATTAAAAATAGCAATATTGCATACCAATTTTTTAAAATCAGATCAAATATTATATCCATAAATTCTGTTACTTGCCCACCATTGGTAATTGAATAAATTGAAAGTATAGATTCATACATGCTATAACATACAATTTGAGCGCCAAATAATATAACAATAAATGCAGTTATAACATATGTAATTAATCTATTTATTTTCTCTTTAAACAAACTTGATATAATGTTAAAAACTATAGCTATTGGTATTGAAAACAATATTATAAGCCATAAACTAGTTGGAAAAGTTTTATATATTAGGCAAGAAAATATTAACTCTTCATATATAATAAATAAAATATAATAAATTAATAAATTTGTTTTTTTCATACAATACTCCTTCTCTAAATGTATAATATATCTTTTTGAATTATTTGTAAACATATTCTTGCATTATTAGTTTTAATCATATATAATAATTTTATCATATTGTAAGGAGGTTCTTATTATGAAAGTGTATGATAAAGAAATATATCAAAAGCAAGAAAGTATAAAATACACAGTAATAATAATAATAGTTTTTTTATTAGGTTTTGTTGCTGGTTATTTTGCTAGTTCATTTTCTAATAATTTAGAACCTAAAACCAATAATGAGATTAAAATAGAAAAAATAAATTAATTTTATAATATACAAAAGAAGGGGGTATAAATATGCCAGATAGAAGACAAAACGACAGAAGACAAGGGCCTAAAAAAGTAGCTATATCTTTAAGTAACTTCATTTATATTTGTGTTATATTTGTAATAATTATGGCTTCAATATATCTATGTGCTTATACTTACAATTTAGGATATAATGATGGATTTGACGAAGCTGCCAACCAATCTGCCGAAGAAGCTGCTCAAAATTATGGTTTAGGTTATGATGAAGGATATGCATTAGGTGTTTCTGAAGCTTCAAATGCATCAAATCAATAATTAAAAATATAAAAACAACGAGCATGTTATTTTTTAACATGCTCCTATTTTTTATTCTACACTCTTTAAACTTTCTATCATATCTATTTTTTTAAGTTCTTTATTCATTATTAAATTTATTAAAAATGCAAAAACCATTGTTAATGTAAATGCGAAGAAATAGCTTGAAAATACTCGTTCCCTACCAAACATTACAATATCCATTTCTGCTGTTGATATTATAAATGTCAGTAAATAAACGCCTAACACTAGTCCTAAAAGTCCTCCAATAATTGTAAGAATTACATTTTCTCTAAATACATAGTTAGATAATTCATTATTAT
>CAKPKG010000035.1 GCA_934167165.1 uncultured Clostridia bacterium | reverse complement strand
TTTACTTCTCCTGTTATTGCATCTACTGGGCAATTCTTTTTACAAATTCCACAACCCCTACATTTTTCTGGGTCAATTTCTATTGCTCTTAATGCTTTACATTCTTTTGCAGGACATTTTTTATCTCTTATATGTGCAATATATTCATCTCTAAAATATTTCATTGTGCTAAGTACTGGGTTTGGCGCTGTTTGACCAAGTCCACATACAGAAGCTTTTTGTATTGTTTTTGCAAGTCTTTCTAGCTTTTCTAAGTCTTCTGTTTCTCCGTTTCCTTCTGTAATTTTTTCTAGAATTTCTAGCATTCTTTTAGTTCCAATTCTACATGGTGTACATTTTCCACAAGATTCATCTACTGTAAATCCTAAATAGAATTTTGCAAGATTCACCATACATTTTGTATCATCCATTACAATTAGTCCACCAGACCCCATCATTGAACCTATTTGCGATAATGATTCATAATCTATTGGTGTATCCAAATGTTCTGCTGGTATACATCCACCTGATGGTCCTCCTGTTTGTGCTGCTTTAAATTTATGACCTCCAGGGATTCCTCCACCTATATCGAATACAATTTCTCTTAAAGTTGTTCCCATTGGTACTTCTACAAGCCCTACGTTTACAACATTTCCACCTAATGCAAATACTTTTGTTCCTTTTGATTTTTCTGTTCCTATTGAGCTATACCATTTTGCACCATTTAAAATTATTTTTGTTATATTTGCATATGTTTCTACGTTATTTATTAATGTTGGCTTTTGCCATAATCCACAGTTTGCTGGGAATGGTGGTTTTAATCTTGGCCTACCACTTCTCCCTTCTATTGATTCTAAAAGTGCTGTTTCTTCTCCACAAACAAACGCACCTGCTCCAAGTCTTATTTCTAAATCAAAGCTAAAGTCTGTTCCAAATATATTTTTACCTAATATTCCATATTCTTTTGCTTGATTTATTGCAGTTTGAAATCTATGTACAGCTATTGGATATTCTGCTCTTACATAAATATATCCTTTATTTGCACCAACTGCATATCCAGCAATCATCATTGCTTCTATTACAGAGTGTGGATCACCTTCTAATATGCTCCTATCCATAAATGCACCTGGATCTCCCTCGTCCGCATTACACACTACATACTTTTGATCTCCTTCTGCTATTTTAGTAAAATACCATTTCTTGCCTGTTGGGAAACCAGCTCCACCTCTACCACGAAGTCCCGATTCTGTTATTTCATTTATAACATCATCTTGACTCATTTCAAATAATACTTTTTCCAATGCTTTGTACCCATCAAATGCTATATACTCATCAATATTCTCTGGATCTATTATTCCACAATTTTTTAATGCAATTCTTTCTTGTTTTTTATAAAAAGTTAATTCATCTAATCTTTGAACTATTGAATTATCAATGTCTTTACAAAGTAATCTCTCTACTGTTTTTCCTTCCAAAATATGTGTATTTATTATCTCTTCGCAATCTTCTGGTTTTACCATAGCATAAAAAGTATCCTCTGGTCTTATTATCACTATTGGTCCTTTTGCGCATAGTCCAAAGCAACCAGTTTGTATAACTCTTACATTTTTTATACACTTTTCATCTATTATTTTTCTAAAATTTTCTATTATTTTTGGTGATTTAGAAGATGTACATCCTGTACCATGACACACTAAAATATGTTTTTCTATTGTGTTTGCTTTTAAATTAACTCGTAAGTCAAGTTCTTTTCTTTTTTCTTCTCTTATTTTTCTTATTTCTTCTAGAGATTTCATTTTGGCCTCCTATAATATGAATTTTTAGTAATTTTTTTAAGGTGAGGGTCGCCGAATACGTCTCCCTCTACGAGTCTATTTTTATCAATTGTTTTGTATTATTTGTTTTTGTATTCTTCTATTACTTTTTCTATTAATTCTGGTGTTGCTTTCCCATAAACTTCTTCATTTACTGTAAATACTGGTGCTAATCCACATGCTCCTATACATCTTGTTGCTTCTAGTGAAAACTTCCCATCTTCTGTTGTTTCGCCTACGTCTATTTTTAGGATTTCTTTTGCTTTATCTAATACTTTCTCTGAGCCCTTAACAAAACATGCTGTCCCTAAACATACTGCTATATTATATTTCCCTTTTGGTTTTAATGTAAATCTTGCATAAAATGTAATTACACCATAAATTTCAGCAAGTGGAATGTCTAAATATTCTGAAATCGCCATTTGCGCATTTTTTGGAATATATCCATAATGTTCTTGAACTTCATTTAGTATTTGTATTAAGTTGCTTTTATCTTTTGAATATTTATTTAGTATTTTATCCATGGCTTCATTTTTATTATTACCACAACTACAATTGCACCCCATTGTTTCACCTCCTATTTTTGGATTTTTTCTTCAAATCTATCTTTTTTGATTTCTTTTGGTACTTCTATTGGGTATTTTCCTGTAAAGCATCCCATACAAAAGTCTTCCATCTTACATCCCTTTGATATCTTTTTTAAGTTGTCTATACTTAAATATTCTAATGTGTCTGCCCCTATAATTTCTCTTATCTCTTCGACTGTTCTTCCATTTGCAATTAAGTTTTCTTTGCTATCTATGTCTGTTCCGAAATAGCATATATCTATAAATGCTGGTGCTGCAATTCTTAAATGAATTTCCTTTGCACCTGCTTTTCTAAGAGTTTTTATTATTCCTATTAATGTATTTCCTCTTACAATTGAGTCGTCTATTAATACTATTCTCTTTCCCTTTATACTATTCTTTAATGGATTTAATTTTAATGCTACTAATTTTTTTCTTTTGTTTTGTGTGTTCTGTATAAATGTTCTTCCTATATATTTACTTTTTGTAAATACTAAATCATATGGTATTTTTGATTCTTTTGAATATCCTAACGCTGCATCTATTCCTGAATCTGGTACTGCAGCTACAATATCTGCATCAACTGGCATTTGTGTTGCTAAATATCTTCCTGCTTTCTCTCTAAATTCGTGCACTCCCATTCCTTCTAATACTGAATCAGGTCTTGCAAAATATATGTATTCGAATATACACATTCCTTTAGGAGCTTTTTCTTTATATTCAATTGATTTTATATTTCCATCTTGTACTACTATTATTTCTCCCGGTTTTACGTCTCTTATAAATTCTGCTCCACATATATCTAATGCACAACTTTCTGATGCAAATACTATATCTTCTCCTAATTTGCCCATACATAGTGGTCTAAATCCTTGTGGATCTCTGCAAGCTATTAATTTTTGTGGTGACATTATTACTAATGAATATGAGCCCTTTAAAATTTTCATTGTATTTGCAATTGCTTCTTCTGTTGATTTTGCTTTTAATCTTTCTCTAACTATAATATGACAAATAACTTCTGTATCACTTGTTGTTGTAAATATTGCCCCATTATCTTCTAACTCTTGTTTTAGTTCAATAGCATTTGTAATATTTCCATTATGTGCTACTGCCAGATTTCCCTTTTTATGTCTTATAACTATTGGTTGTGCATTTTCTTTTTTAGCAGCTCCTGTTGTTGAATATCTGACATGTCCTATTGACATATTTCCTGCTGGTAAATTATCTAGAACATCATTTGTAAAAACCTCTGAAACCAACCCTGGCTCTTTGTGATATGATATCACTCCATCTGTATTTACTGCTATTCCACAGCTTTCTTCTCCTCTATGTTGAAGCCCTGATAATCCTACGCAAGTAATGTATGCCAACTTTTCAGGTTTTTTTGAGTATACTCCAAATACTCCACATTCTTCTTTGACATTATCAAACATTAAAAGTTCCTCCATTATAATTTTTAACATAGATTTATTATAATTGTAAATTTTAAAATTGTATATAGTTTTTTAAAATTTGACATTTTTTTTGTTTAATTGATGTGATATGTGTGATTTGTCTTTTTTCCTTTATAATGTTATAATTCTATTGTATTTTGAAAGGTCGTGTTTTTATGTATAATTTAGTTGTTTTTGCTTCTCGGGAATGGTTCTACCTTACAAGCAATTATTGATAGTATAAATAATCGGAGATTTAAAAGCTAAAATCAATTTAGTTGTTTCAAATAATCCAACTGCATATGCTCTTGAAAGAGCTAAAAGCAATAATATTCCTACTTATGTTATAACTGGAAAAGATAAAGATGAAATTGATATAGAACTAGAAAATGTTTTGAGCAATTATACTGTTGACCTAATAGTACTTGCTGGATATTTAAAACTAATAGGAAATAGATTAATAAATAAATATACAATAATAAATACTCATCCTTCACTTTTGCCTAAATTTGGCGGTAAAGGAATGTATGGTATGAATGTTCATAAAGCAGTTGTAGAAGCTAAAGAAGAATTTAGTGGCCCTACTGTTCATTTTGTAAATAATAATTATGACGAAGGAAATATTATCTCCCAAACCAAAGTTAAGCTTTCTAGTAATGAAACCCCAGAAAGCTTATCCAAAAAAGTTCAAGAAGTTGAAAAAATTCAATTAATTAATGTTTTAAAAAAATTTATAGATTCAAAAAACTAGCCTTTTTATTAAGACTAGTTTTATTCTAAATATTTTTGTATTTTCTATAATTTATATATGCAAGTGTTGCTATTACTATTAATATAAATATTACAGGTATTGTGTCCTCTATTCCTGTATAAGGAACGTTATTACTTGCTTTATTATCTTTATTAGCAGAAGTCCCTGCACCTGTTATTGTTTCAAATCCAGTATTTTGGTCTTCAGGTTCTTGCTCTTGTTGTGATTCCATTCCTGTTAATGTAAAGTTTATAGTAGCATCAGAAATTTTAGGCCCTGCTGGCACGTCTGTTGTTGTATCACTTAAATCATTTGGTCCAAATACTTCCATATCAGAAAAAGCTAAACTTGCAGTTGTTCCTTCTGCTCCATCTTTTACTTTTAATTTTATTTTTCCAATTGTTTGTGTACTACCTGATTTTACTGGTTGAACTGTTTCAAGAGCCTTTGTATCTATTCCTGCAAGGAAACCTTGCTTACCTTCTTCTTCTGCATATATTATATACCAAGGATTTGTTACTGTCTCTTCCATTCTTCCACTATATATTATTGAATATCCCTCATATTCTTCATAATCTGCAATTAATGTTTCATCATCTTCCTCGAAAACTACTTCAAATATATCACTTGGAAAATCCAATGCTCCAATAAATTGTGATATTCCATCTGTTTTTGTTACATTTGATACCTTTATACTTACTGTAACTGTATCTCCTGGTCCTAATGTTGTTTTATCTGCTGATAAGCTTACTTTACATGCTTCTTCTGCAGCATTTACTTTTGTTGTAAAAAGAATAAGTATAAAAAGCAAACATGCTATTATTATATTTCTTTTTTTCATTTTTTGTTCTCCTTTGTATTTTTAACATTATTAGTATATACATTTATTAAAATAAAATCAACATTTTTTTAAAAAATAAAAAATATGGCCTTGAACTTTGTTCAAGACCATATCTTTATCTTTTTATTTTTTCATTAATTTTGATAATAATGTTTTTAGTGTTGTTACTGGGTTGAAATCTTTTTGTGCATTTACAACTTCATTTCCTAATGCACTTGCTTTTATGCTAGCTGTTCCTGTGTCTGTTGCATATTCATATCCTAATCCTGCATCTGCTGAAGCTATTTCTTTATCATCTACTTCTACGTCTCCACCTACACTTACATCGGCTCTTTCTTTATTTATTGATGCTTTTGCTCTTTGTGATAATTTTGCATTAAGTTTTTTAAATAAGCTTCCTCTTTGTGATGCATTTCCTTCTACTTCTACTCCGTCTCTAGTTAATATTGCACTTCCACTTGCAGTAGCATTTGCATCTAGAATTTCTGTTTCTTTAAAATTAATTTTAGCATTTGCTTCTCCATCTGCTCCAATAGCAATTCCATCCTCTGTTATTACAACTCCTAAATCTGCATTTCCTCCTGCTTCTAATTTTAATTTTTTGTCTGCCATTTCAGTTGTTGACATTCCTGATAAACTTAAAGTTCCTTGTTCAATGTTTAATTCAACATCTCCTTTATAAACTGTTGCTAAAGCTTCATATTCTTTACCACTTTTTGTTGTAATTTTTATTGTTGTTGTTCCGTCAATTCCTCCTGCTATTAATTTTCCTTTTTCATATTTAATTATTCCTGTGTTATCACTATCTACAGCTACAAATTCTCCATTAATTTTTAATTGTGTTTTTGCTCCAAGTCCATCTTCAACTTTATCAAATTTTAGTGATATAAATTTTTCTGTTGGTTTTGTTATTTGATCTTTAGAAATATATCCTTCACCTATAACATATATTCCAAATGGTTTATTACTTGTTATTCCTCCTATTATACCACAACCTATTTTGCCATCTTTATATTCTTTTCTTGTTCTTCCTTTTCCATCCATTCTCCAGTATGTTTTTCCTTCAAAGAATACTTTTCTGTTTAATTTTACCTCTACAGCTTGTTTAGTTTCTTCTGTTGGTGTGCTTGCCTCTGCTGCATAACACATTGTACCTGCCAATGATGTTAATAATAATGCCATTAATATTATTACTGAAATTCTAGATTTTAATGTTTGACTCATAATATCAACCTCCCTTATTTTAATAAATATTTATTTGGCTTTTCTTTTGGTTTTTCTCATTTTGGCCCAAGCCAAATCTTATTGATTATATCTATTATACCATTTTCTTCATGTTATGTCAACATTTGTAACCTTAAAAAATTAAAAGCCCTTGCAGTTACTCACTTAAGGGCTTTTTTCCTCTTTATTTTTATTCAAATATTGCAGCAAATTCGTCTCCATCTATTTTTTCTTTTTCTAATAAAACATTTGCTACACTTGCTAGTTTATCCATGTTGTTGCTTAATATTGTTTTTGCTTTGTTATATGCTTCATCTATTATTCTTTTTACTTCTTCATCTATTTTTGCTGCTGTTTCCTCACTAAAGTTTTTAGCTTGTGCTAAATCTCTACCTAAAAATACTTCTTCTTGACCTGAACCAAATGTTATTGTTCCTATTTTGTCACTCATTCCATATCTTGTAACCATGTCTCTTGCAATTTTAGATGCTCTTTCTATATCGTTGCTTGCTCCTGTTGATATATCATTTAATACTAATTGTTCTGCAACTCTTCCTCCTAATAATGATACTATGCTTTCTTCCATTTCTGTTTTTGACATAAAGTTTTTATCTTCATCTGGTTTATACATTGTATATCCACCTGCCATACCACGAGGTACTATTGATATTTGATGAACTGTGTCTTGTGTTGGTAAGAATTTGCTTACTACTGCATGGCCTGCTTCGTGGAATGCTACTAATTTGTTTTCTTTTTCGCTTCTTACCCTGCTCTTCTTTTCTGGTCCCATTGTAACTTTTACCATTGCGTCTTCTATTTCTGCCATTGTTATTTCTTTTTTATCTCTTCTTGCAGCAAGTAATGCAGCTTCATTTAATACGTTCTCTAAGTCTGCTCCTGCAAATCCTGCTGTATTTTTTGCTATTGTTCTTAAATCTACATCATCTGCAATTTTTTTCTTTCTGCTATGAACTTCTAGTATTTGTTCTCTTGCTTTTACGTCTGGTGCTGATACTACTATTTGTCTATCAAATCTTCCTGGTCTTAATAAAGCTTTATCTAATACGTCTGGTCTGTTTGTTGCTGCTAAAACTATTACTCCTTCGTTGCTTCCAAATCCGTCCATTTCAACTAATAATTGGTTTAATGTTTGTTCTCTTTCGTCATGTCCGCCACCAAGTCCAGCTCCTCTTTGACGTCCTACTGCATCAATCTCATCTATAAATATAATACATGGAGCATTTTTCTTTGCTTGGTCAAATAAATCTCTTACTCTTGATGCACCTACACCAACAAACATCTCTACGAAGTCTGAACCACTTATTATAAAGAATGGAACTCCAGCTTCACCTGCAACTGCTTTTGCAAGTAATGTTTTTCCTGTACCAGGTTGACCTACTAATAAAACTCCTTTTGGAATTCTCGCTCCCATATCTGTAAATTTTTTAGGTGATTTTAAGAATTCTACTATTTCTTCTAGTTCTTCTTTTTCTTCATCTACTCCTGCTACATCGTCAAATGTTACTCTAGTTTTTTCTCCTGTTCCCATCATTCTAGCTCTACTTTTTCCAAATGACATTGTTTTGTTTCCTGCATTTCCTTGGCTGTTCCCCATAAATAAGAACCAGAATATACAGAAAATAATTAATATTCCAAATGGTGATAACAAGCTAAGTATAGTAATTATTGCAGATTCTGATTTTTTCTCTAGTGTAAAGCTTCCTTCTGCTAAAGAATTATTTATCTTATCCATAAAACTATCTACGCTTGGAATGTTAACTTCTTTTTCTATTTTTGGGTTAGCTTTTAATGTTACATATGCCTTTTTTCCATCTGCTGATATCTCTACATTTTCTACCTTACCGCTTTCTATTTCTACAATTAATTCTGAATAAGTCATCTTTGTTTGTGAGTTATCCATTATGGCTGAAATTAATACTATAAGTATTATTCCCATTATCAACCACATTGCTAATGTTTTTAATCCTTTTTTCATTTTATCTTCTCCTTTACTATAATGGGATTAAAATTTTGTCTTATGTACTATATATCCCAATATTGCTGTTTACTAATGTTATTTTCCTATATTGCAATATAGCATATACATTTTTTTTATTCAATACTTTTTTACAAAGTTTTTTTCTCCTATTCTTTGTGTATCAACGTTTTGCTTACGGAAGGTCATAGTTAGGAGTGAAAAAAATTTTTCTATTTTTTACTAAAATTTTTATATTTTTTGTTGGTTTTAAAAATTTGTTTCCTATATTATTGCTACAAAGTTTAATTATATCATCTATATTTACTTTTTCTATTCCATCTGTTGTTCCTAAAAGTTCATTAATAGTATATAGTATTAGCCTTCTTTTTATTACTAATTCTAAATTATTGAATTTTTTTAAGTCCAAAATTATTTGATTGTTTATCTTTTCGTTGGTGCAATCATCTGCTATTACAGGTTTCTCTAGAGATATGCATATTTCATCAAAAGCTTTTTGTGTTACATTATTTAAATATTCGTTTTCTTCTGTTGCCACTTCTGATAACCTGTTTATTGTTTTTAATATATTGGGATTGAATTCCTTTTTTATATACGGAATAACACAATTTCTTACTTTGTTTCTTGTATAAATATTTTCATTATTTGATTTATCTATTCGTGGATTTAGTTTGTTCTCTTCACAATAGTTTTCTATTTCTTCTCTTGATGTTTCTATTAGTGGTTTTATAAATTTATTTTCTCTTATTGGATCTAACCCTTTTAGTCCAGATATTCCGCTTCCTCTTAATATATTCATTATTATAGTTTCTACTTTATCATTATTGTTGTGTGCTGTTGCTATTTTGTTTGAATTTGTGTTTCTTAATACTTCTTCAAAAAAATCATATCTTATTTTTCTTCCTGCTTCCTCTGTTCCCATTTTTAATTCTTTTGCAATTTCTATTACATCTATTTTCTTTGTAAAGCATTCTACCCCTATGTTTTTGCAAAAACTTTTTACATATTCTGTTTCTTCATCTGCTTCTTTTCGTATCATATGATTTATATGTGCTACATATATTTTGAAATCTAATTCTTCTTTTAATTTATTTAGTACATTCAATAGGCATATTGAATCTGGTCCTCCTGATACCCCTATTACTATACTGTCTCCGTTTTTTATTAAATTATATTTTTTTATTGTTTGCAAAATTCTATCCTTCATATCTGGTCTCCTAATTATTTAATGCTTGAATTATAGCATTTTTGATTTAAAAATACAATAATTTGCGCATATTTGCTTTACAAGCACCTAACTGGAGAATCCTTACAAATGAAAAGCAATCAATGCAGGATCTTATTCGCAAAGTTTGCACAGGTGAGGTTTCTCCAATTGAAGCAAGAATTGAGTTTGAAAAAGCTCTTGTAGAGCTTAGAAAAATTGATTCTTATCTTCAACTCCCTAAAAAGTAATTCCTTGCACTCCACCACTTTTGACTTAGTAGTGTAATACTCGGTCGCAAAAGGAGGTTTCCCGCATTTTTAATGTTGGAACCTCCTTTTTGTTTTATTCATCCCTATATCTTTCTATATTTACAAACTTGGTATAATTGCCAAGCCATAATAGCTCTACTGTTCCTGTTGAACCTGCTCTGTGTTTTGCCATTATAACTTCTGCTATATTTTTCTTTTCTGTATCTGGATTATAGTAATCATCTCTATATAAAAACATTACTATGTCTGCATCTTGCTCAATAGCACCAGATTCACGAAGGTCTGAAAGCATTGGTCTATGGTCAGCTCTTTGTTCTGCTGCTCTTGATAATTGTGATAATGCAATTACTGGAACATCTAATTCTTTTGCAAGTATTTTTAAAGACCTACTTATTTCTGAGATTTCTTGTTCACGGCTAGCATTTCTTTTTCCTGTTCCCTGAATTAATTGCAAATAATCTATTACTATTAATCCTATATTTTTTTCTAGTTTTAATTTTCTACATTTTGCTCTTATCTCTGTTACTGTTATACCTGGTGTATCATCTATATATATAGGAGCTTCTGACAAAGGTCCAAGTGCTGTTGCAAGTTTTACCCAGTCATCTTCTTCTATTTTTCCTGTTCTTATTTTATTGCTATCTACCATAGCTTCACTACATAAAATTCTGTTTACTAACTGACTTTTTGACATTTCCAGGTTAAATATAACAACTGGCACTTTTGCTTGTAATGCTGCATGTGTTGCAATATTTAATGCAAATGCAGATTTTCCCATTGCAGGTCTTGCAGCAATTAATACTAAATCTGAATTGTGAAGTCCGTGCTGTTTTATAATCTAAATCTGCAAATCCTGTTGGAATCCCTGTTATTGGCTCTTTTTGATTATATAATTTTTCTATTTCTGCAAATGTTTCTACTAATACTTCTTTTAATGGTGTATAACCTTTTTGATTTTTTCCTTGTGCTATTTCGAATATCTTTTTTTCTGCTTGGTCCATTATTGTGTCTAGATCTTCTGTTTCCGCATATCCTAAATCTATTAATTCATTAGATGTTCTTATAAGTTTTCTTAATATAGATTTTTCTTCTACAATTCTTATATATTTTTCTACATTTGCTGTTGTAGGAACTTTATCTGGTAAAACTGCTAAATATTCTAGTCCTCCAACCGCTTCAAATTTTCCAAGTGATATTAGTTCTGCTTTTACTGTTATTATATCTATTGGCTCTGCTCTGTTATATAAGTTTGTTATTGCTTCATATATTGTTTTATTATCTTGTCTATAAAAATCGTCTGGCTTTAGAACTTCTATACTGTCAACTACAGCGTCTTTATCTGTAAGCATACTTCCTATTACTGCTTGTTCTGCTTCTATATCGTGTGGTGGTATTTTTCCTAATTCCATTTTATTTATCTCCTTTAACGCTATTTTGCTTTATATTGGATGTGTGCAGTGTGATGTGGGAAGTGGGATTATAGATTAAGGCTTCGCAAGCCTTTCCCTATTTTTCGCACCTCATACCTCGCACTTCGCACTTCGTAAAATTACAATCTGTTTATTATTCTGCCATAATATTTAATGTTAATTTTGCATTTATTCCTTCTCCAAATTTTATATCTACTGAAAATCTTCCTATGTTTTTTATTGTTTCTTTTAAAACTATTTTCTTTTTATCTATATCCATATTTTGTTTGTTTTTTAGTTCTTGTGATATTTCTTTTGCTGTTATTCCACCAAATATTTTTCCGTTTTCTCCTGCTTTTACTTTTAAATCTAATGTTATATTATTTATTTTCTCGGCTTGTTTTTTAAATTCTTCTATCTCTAAACTTTTTTTATGTGCTTGTGAATCCTTTTTTGCTTGTAATTTTAGAAGGTTGTCCTTTGTTGCTTCTAATGCTAGTTTCTTTGGAAATAAAAAGTTTCTTGCATAACCATCATTTGCATTTATAATCTCATCTTTTTTTCCTACATTTTTAATATCTTGTAATAATATAACCTTCATATATATGCACCTCTTTAATTTTTTTCATATTGTATCACA
>CAKPKG010000034.1 GCA_934167165.1 uncultured Clostridia bacterium | reverse complement strand
AAATTCAATATATCCTACAATAGGAGATTTTGTTTTGATAGAATGGAATGACTTAGGTGATAGCTTAATTTTAGAAACACTAAAAAGAGAAAGCTCATTTTCAAGAGCTTCTGCTTCCGCAGATAGAAATCATGAATTACATAAACAACATGAACAGCTAGTTGCAGCAAACTTTGATTATGTATTTATAATGCAATCTTTAAACGATAATTTTAACACAAGAAGAATAGAAAGATATTTAAGCTTGGCATGGAATTCTGGTGCGATACCAGTTATAATACTTACAAAATGCGATTTGGTAGAAAATTATAAAGAATACATTTCAGAAGTAGAAGATGTTGCAATAGGGGTAGATGTACATGCTATAAGTTGCAAGACAAAAGAGGGACTAGAAGATTTAAGCAAATATTTTCAAAAGGGAAAAACACTTGTATTTCTAGGCTCATCTGGAGTAGGAAAATCAACCTTGGTAAATGAACTTATGGGAAAAGAAGTAATGAAAACAGGTGAAATAAGAGAAGAAGATTCCAGGGGAAGGCATACTACAACAAATAGAGAACTATTAATGTTACCAAATGGAACAATGATAATAGATACACCAGGAATGAGAGAACTTGGAATGTGGAATTGTGAAGAAGGACTTGATAAAACTTTTAAAGATGTAGAACAATTCTTGGGTACTTGTAAATTTTCAGACTGTACACATACAAATAAGCCAGGCTGTAAAATACTAGAAGCAATAGAAAATGGAGAACTATCTCAAGAAAGATACAATTCTTATTTAAAGTTAAAAAATGAAGCAAAATATAATAGTGACAGCGAAGCTTATTTAAAAGAAAAAAGAGATAAATTCAAAGAAATTTCTAAAATAAATAAAAAGAATAATAAGAGGTGAAATAACAATGGAAGATTTTAAAGAAAGTATTAAAGTGGATGGCGTAGATGCAAATAAAGCATTAGAATCGTCAAAAGAAAAGCTAAATCAAAAGGTTTTAGAATTAATAGAATTCATAAGAGCTGAAACAAAAAGGATAGATCCAAAATTAGATCCTGTGAATGTATTTTTAAATGGAAACTGTGGAAATTTAGCAACCATGTTAATGGAGAAATTTCCTAGTTTAGCGCAGCCATATGTTATATATTATGAAAAATATCCATACCATGTTGTTACAAAAATAGGAGAGAAGTTTTACGATATAACAGGAGAAACTGATATAAAAGAATATAATAAATATTTAAATGAACATAATAGAAACCCATTTAATGAAGAAGATTTTGAAATTAAAGAAGCTAGTTATTATGATGTAAGAAGACAAAGTGACAAATATGGATATGATGAAAACTTTGGACAGTCAAGAATTGCGGATCAAATGGAAAAATTACATGAAGTTGTAAAAAATGTTAATGTACAAGAAAAATAAAAGCAATAAAATAGCGCTGAAAAGCGCTATTTTATTGCTTTATTGATAATAAACGTATAATAAAGATGGTAATATTTAGACATAAAATTTACATTTTTTACAAAAAAACTACAAAGATGTTACAATAATATTACAAAAGTTGCAATGTTATTGACATGAAAAAATGGTTACATTATAATGATAAACATAAGTACAAAAATATATATAAATAAAACTAGATAAAAAGGAGAAAAACAAAAATGACAAACCACGTAACCGTTGGGGCTGTAACACACACACACACACACACACACACATGGTGATTTAATAAATGATAAAAAAATAAATATATACACTATATTTATGTATTTTTTGCATGAAAAAAATATATAAATATGGTGTATTTTTTATGCCATAAATTATCTTATTTTTAGTAAAACAATAGAAAGGGGGAAAATAAAAGTGAAAAACAAATTATTAGTAACAATACTATTAATGGTAGTATTATCTAGTTTGTTTGTAGTAAAAACATTTGCAACAGAAACAGGGGGTGAAGCCGGAACAGGAGGAGCAGGTACTACAGAAGAGTGGACAGATTTTAGCAAAGCAAAATATGAAATGAAAATTGAAAGAAGGGCTGGTTTAAATACCCCTGCTTTGCATATAAAAAACGTAACTTTTAAATCAGGTAGCCATTATTATTATGAAATAACAAGAAATGAAACAGACGTTTTAGAACTTAAGGATATAAACAAAGCAATAACAATAAATAGTACTGATGGTGATATGTGGATTGATAACTACTATGAGCTAAGTGGAGATATGTATTTATGGATAAGAGAGTGGAATTCTGATAATTCGAGTTCTGAAAAAGTTTTGGTAAGTGGTCAAAAAATAGAAAGAGTGGATAATAATCCACAGTATTCAAAAGCCTTTACTTCTACTTACATGACAGAGGAGCGTTTTCAAATTTGTTTGGAGTATTGTAAAGCCTATGGTACTAATAGAAAAGCAAATATAAAAGTAGGAAAAATTAATGATCAAGCTTTATTAAGAAAGATTAAAAATAATGAAAGTGGAGCATGGCAAGAACTTTTAGAATATGCTAAAACATCAAATGCAATTGTTAATAAAAATCTTACTACTGAAAATGGTTCAGTCTTTTGTTTCGCAGGTGAAGGAAATGAAGGATTTGGAATTAGCAATTCAGAAATAGAAGCTGGAGCATATTATTATTTATATGTTGATATTGATTCGGAAAACGGAAAATATTATCCAGTAGGGCCAGCCGTAACATTAGCTATAGCTGAGAAGCCAATGGGTATTTTTGGTTTGTTCTTCTATGGATCAAACGATTTTAAATGGGAATTACCAGAAGAATTACCTACTGAAGAAGAACCAGCCAAAGAACAACCAAAAGAAGAAGAAAAAAAGGATGAAACAATTGCAAAGGAAAAAATGCCAAATACTGGTTTAACATATATAGTAACTTTAGCAATAGGAACTGTTACTGTATTAGGAGCAGTTGCATACAAAAAACATAATAATTTAAGAGGAATATAATAAGGGGGAAGTATGGAAGAAGAATACAATGTAGCAAAAAATAAAAATTTCAAAGGACTAATAATAGGTGGAGCAATTTTATTAGTGCTTATTATTGCAGTGGTTGCAACTTTAGTAATAACTTCACAACCTAAATTTATAATAGGAAAAGTAATAGATAAAATAGTTTACATGGACAATGATTACAATAGTAAAGTAATGGAGGCAGAACTAAAATTATCATTAGATTCAAAAGATGAAAACGTAAAAGAGCTTTCAGATGAAATAAAAAAATGCAAATTAACAATAGGTCAACAAATTGACAACAAAAGTAAAAAAGCTATTTCAGAATTAGGATTAACATATGACAATAAAGATGTAATAAGTGGACAAATAATTTACACAGATGACACAACATATTTATATTTAAAAGATTTATTTGATAAATATATAGACCTTGATTCAGAAGAAATGAATGAAATGATTGAAACACTTTTATTTAATGATGCTATAACAAAAGACGAAAAAAATGTTCAAAAGAAAGCAGTAAATATAATAAAAAATGAATTAAAAAAACAAATAAAAGAAAATGGAAGCTTTTCTAAAAGTACAGAAAAACTAGAGGGAGAAAAAGCAAATAAGGCAACAGTAAAATTCAGTAAAAAAGAATGGAATAATGTTTTAATAAATACACTTTCAGAATTATCAGAAAATAAAGATTATTTAGATTGTTTTAAAGAATCTAAAGAAGATACAATAAAAGAACTTAAAAGTAGTTTAGAAGAAAAAAATACTAGTGATAATGGAACAATAGAAATCTCTGTATATACAAAGGGATTATTAAAACAATTTAAAGGAATAGAAATAAAATTTGATGACCAAGATGTAAAAATAGTAAAAAAAGATAAAGAAAACTATTCTTATTCTTTAATAGCTAATGACAATGAAGTAACTGGAACAGCAAAAATTATTAGTGAAGATAATAAAAAAAGTAAAGAAAAAAATGCAAATATAATAATTACAGTTAATACTGAAGAAGTAGGAACAGTTACACTTTCTGCAAAGTATAACGAGAAAACTGATGTATCAATAGATTCAGTTAAAATCAAAGATAGTATAAAAGCAAGTGAACTAACAGATTCAGATGCAGAACAATTAATGAATAAGTTAAAAACAAGACCATTAATAGGTGACATTATAAATAGTATAAGTAGTAATCTTTTAAGTGGAAATTTATCTTTAAACTCAAATGAAGATGACGACAACAATGATAATAAACTTACTATGAAGGTAAATGGAGAAGATGCACCAGTAACAGAAATTACATTAGGTGATGGAACTGTGATCTATCCAAATTCTAATGATGACGATAATAATGATGCCGCTAATGGAAATACAACATCTACATCTACAGGAAAAGGGCATGTAGAAAATGGAGGTATTGCAGTAGAGTATTCTGTTCCATCAGGATATACTACATCTAGTACTTCTAAAAATTACATATATTATACTAAAAGAAATGGCGATATTAGCAAATATGCTACTGTAGCAATAAAATGGAACACAGAAGCAGACTATAAAAAAGATATAGAGTCAAGGGTTAATAACTATAAAAAAGATGCAAGCTACAAAAACGTAACATTAGAACCAGAACAAACAATAAAACAAGGAAATAAGCAATTCAAATATCAAGTTTTATCATATGAATATGGATCTACAAATACAAAGTATCAATATGTATTTTTGTATACAAGTATAAACAACAAGTACATATATAATGTAGAACTTAATACTATAAGAGGAACAGTAGATACAAGTGATATAAAAACATTTGCAAATATTACAATAAAATAAGATATAATGAGATATTAAAAGGAGGACAACCTTAAATGGGATTATTTAAAAAAGAAACTTGCTTTTTATGTGGAAAGAAAGTAGGCTTTTTACAAAAAATAAACTTAACTGATGGAGAAACACTTTGCGTAAATTGCAGGTTAAAACATTGCAGTATAAACAATAAAAAAATAAAAGAACTATCTAGTGAAGAAGTTAAAGAACATATAGAACAATTAGAAAAACAGCAAGAGTTTTGCAAAAATGAGTTATCAAAAAAAGACTTTTTTAGATATTCTAATGATCACGTAAAAACTATATTTGCGGATGAATTAGGTGTGTTTGCTGTAAAAAATGAAGATGTGGAAGAACAAAGTATATATGAAGTATTTAGATATGATCAAATTACAAATTATTTTTTATATGCACCAGCAACACATGACGAAGATGATAGGTTAACAATAGAGAGGGTCGAAGTAATTATAGAATTAGAAGGACATCCATATTGCGAATTTGTAAGAATACCTTGTGCAGTAAGTTATAAAGGTGTAAGAGTGTATGAAAACAGTGCAGAAGAGCTAATGAAAAAATTAGACGAAATTTTTGATAAACCACATAAACCTATAGAAAACAAAGTTTTAAAAGAATTTAGCATTGGCATAGGTGGACTAAAATTTGGCAAAAGCCCAGTAAACGAAATACAAAATATAAAAGGAATTTTTACAAAGCCAGAAGGAAGCAAAGAAAATGAAAGCTATGTAAAAAATGCAAAAGGTAAATATACAGAAAGAGCAGATAAAGCATTACAAGGATACAAATAAAAGAATTATAATGAAAAAGAGTAGATAATCTACTCTTTTTCTATATTTTCAATTATGAATTTAAGAAATTAACATATTAGTTATAGTTTTAACTACAATATCAATCATTTTTTCGTAATCTAATTCTTTATGTTTATGATAAACAATTTCATGACACAAGTTATCTATCATACCAATAGCAACATGCACTTTCTCACTAAGGTTTTCAGATTTAAAACCATTTTCTAAAAGAATGGATGTAACTTTATTTGCCATTTCCATTTCAGAATTATGAAAAATTTGGGCAACTTCTTGGTCAGAATGTGTCATTGCAATTATTTCTTCGTGAGCTGTTTTAGAAATTTTATGATTTTTAATAAATTTATTTATCATATCTCTTAAAATAAAAGAGAAATTTTCTTTATTAATATTCGTTTTTATATTTTCGTTTGCAATAAGTAGCATAGGGTAAAAAAGAGAATTTGCATATAATCTAATTCCCTCTATTAAGATATCATGCTTATCTTTAAAATATTGATAAACAATACCTGTAGATACCCCTGCAACCTTTGCAATTTCAGCAGTATTAGTATTGTAATATCCTTTTTCACAAATTAGTTCAAAGCCGGCGTGTATAATTTTTTCCTTTTTTTCAATAGAGCGTTTTTGTATTGGTTCTCTTATTTCTGCATTACCCATTAAATTACCTCCATTAAATAGTTTAAAAATATTATAGAATTAAAAATAAAAAAAGTCAAGAAACATGAAAAAAAGTTCATATTATATTGACTTTTTTTAAAAGTATAATATAATAACAAAAGAAAATATGAATAATAATTCACATATTAAGGAGGAACTATGAAAAAGATAGTAGAATTAAAAAATGTAAGCAAAATATACAAAACAGGAGAAAAAGAATTTAAGGCTTTAGACAACATAGATTTATCAATAAATAAAGGTGAATTTGTTGTTGTACTAGGACCATCTGGAGCAGGAAAATCTACTTTACTTAACTTGGTAGGAGGAATGGACACACCGACATCAGGAAATATTTTAATAAACGGAGAAGATATTTCAAAATACAATGAAAATAAATTAAGTGAGTATAGAGCAGAAAATATAGGATTTATTTTTCAATTCTATAACATTTTACCAACATTAACAGTTATAGAAAATGTGGATTTAATAAAAGATGTTGTTAAGAACGGAATGGGCAGTAAAGAAGCAGTAAAAGCTGTAGGGCTAGAAGAACATCTTAATAAATTCCCAAATCAATTATCGGGAGGGGAGCAACAAAGAGTATCAATAGCAAGAGCAATAGCTAAAAAGCCAAAACTATTATTATGTGATGAACCAACAGGAGCACTTGATTCTAAAACAGGTGTAGATATTTTAAAACTATTAAAAAAACAATGTGATGGAAATAATGGGGCTAATACAGTAATAATAGTAACACACAATAGCCTATTTGCTGATATTGCAGACACAGTAATAAGAGTAAAAAACGGAAAAATAGAAAGCGTAACTGCAAATCCAAATCCTAAAAAGATTGATGAGGTGAAATGGTAATATGTTAATAAAAAAATGTTTACGTGACATAAAGCTTAATAAATCTCAATTCTTAAATATATTTATAATGGTATTTTTAGGAGTATTTGTATTTGCTGGAATTCATAGTTATATGGACGGAATGAGAAAAAGTGGAGAAGCTTATTACGAAAATAATAACTTACAGGATTTATGGCTTACAGGAGAAAATTTTTCAGATGATGATTTAAAAGAAATAAAAAACATAGAAAATGTAAAAGATGCAGAAAGACTTTTAACAATAGAAACAGACCTTTTAGATTTTAAAAATGTATCAATAGAAACAAATTTTATAGAAAGCAATAATATTGCTAAAATGCATATTGTTGAAGGGGAAGAATTTGATAAAAACAAATCAGGAGTATGGTTTGATAGCTATTTAGCAAAAAACCTTAATTTAAAAGTTGGAGATGAAATCAAATTCAAATATAAACAATATGAAATAAAAGAAAAAATAGTAGGATTAGTAAACACACCAGATCACGTATATACAGTAAAAGATGAAACTACTTTGTTTCCAACACATAAAGACTATGGATATATGTATTTATCTATAAATGAATTTCCAACAGATTTTATTTATGATGAAATTAGAAATAGCATGAAAGAAGAAAATCCATATTTAGAAAATGTAGAAATTTCTAATGAAATGATAAAAAAAAGTATAGACAATTTTAAGATTTCGGATTATTATATTTTTAGCAATGTAATAGTAGATGTAGATGATACAAGCAAATTAGATGAAACAAAAAGAGAAATAGAAAATAAAATAACTTCTGCAATAGCAGTAACTAATAGAGATACAAACTCTTCTTATGTAACACTTAATTCAGAAATAGAAGAAGGAAATACATATTCAAGCGTATTTACAGTACTTTTCTTATTTATTGCTATGCTATCTGTAATTACAACAATGAACAGATTTGTAAAAAAAGAAAGAACTCAAATAGGAACATTAAAAGCATTGGGAATAAAAAGAAGAAAAATAACAAGACTATATGTAAATTATGGATTTATAATAAGTTTAGTGGCAAGTGCATTAGGACTTTTAGTAGGAAACTTTACAATAGGAAAATTCTTTATGAATATGGAAATGGAATATTTTGAAATTCCTGTTTACAATACAGCTTTATTGCCAATAGTTTATGAATTAGCAATAGGAGTTATTTTAATAGTAACACTTGTTACATATTTATCTTGTAGAAAAATATTAAAAGAATCAGCAGTAGAAGCACTTAGAACAGAAATCCCAAAAGTAAAAACTAAAAATTTGGGAATAACATCAAAAGGAATATTTAAAAAAGCATCAGTATCTACAAAATGGAACATAAGAGACATTGGTAGAAACAAAGGTAGAAGCATAATGGCAATAGTTGGTGTTATTGGTTGTACAATGCTTTTAGTATGTGAATTTGGTTTGTTAGATACTATGAATTCTTATTTAAAATGGGAATTTGATGTAATAAATGATTTTAAATATAAACTTTCATTAGACACAAATTATACAGAAGAACAATTTAAAAATTTAACTAATAAATACGGAGAAGCAACAAGTCAAACACTTGGAATAGAAATTAAGATTAATGATAAAAAAGAGGCAAATGCTCTTGTAGTAAATGATGCAAAGGATTATTTAAAATACACAGACCATAACAAAAAATATATGACTTTAAACGATAACGGAATATATGTTACAGAAAAATTTGCAAACAAATTTAATTTAAAAATAGGTGATGAAATAAAATTCCATGTATTTGGAGATGACAATTGGTATACATGCAAAATAGAAGGATTTAATCGTGATCCACAAAATCAAAATTTAAATATGACAAGAAAATTTTATGAAAGTTTAGGATTAGATTATAAACCAGACTCTTTATATACAAATGAGGACTTAAGCGAAGTAAAATCTTTAGATGGAGTAAATGTAATTCAAAGTATTGCTAACTTAAAAGATGGTATGCAAAGTATGTTAGAAACAACAAAAACAATGGTTGTTATTTTAATAATAGTATCTGCTATACTTGCATTTGTAATAATATACAATTTAGGAATACTATCATTTAGTGAAAAACAATATCAATTTGCTACACTAAAAGTTTTAGGATTTAAAAACAAACAAATAAAGAAAATATTTGTAAAACAAAATTTATGGCTTTCAATTATTGGAATTATTGCAGGTTTACCATTAGGATATTTTATGATAGTATATATATTTGAAAAAGCTTTAGGAGAAAACTATGATTTTATAGCACAAGTAAATGTATTATCATACCTGTATGCTGCTATTGGAAGTTTAGTAGTTGCAATTTTTGTAAATAAAGTTTTAGCAAGAAAAGTAAAAACAATAGATATGGTTTCAAGTCTAAAAGGAAATGAATAAAAGAAAATTTGTAGGGATACTACTTTTGGTGCCTTACAAGAAAGAGAGGACTATATGGATTTAGCAATCGGGTTAGCAATACCATTTTTAGGAACAACTTTAGGGGCTGCAATGGTATTCTTAATGAAAAACAAAATGAATTCTAAAGTAGAAAAACTATTATTAGGATTTGCTTCTGGTGTAATGATTGCGGCATCTGTATGGTCTTTACTTATTCCATCAATAGATATGGCAGAAGGACAAGGAAAAGTAGCATGGATTCCTGCAGCAATAGGTTTTATATTAGGAATTGTATTCTTACTTGTACTAGATAGTGTAATACCACATTTGCACTTAAATAACGAAAAACCAGAAGGAATAAAAGCAAAATTAAAGAAAACAACAATGATGGTGTTTGCAGTTACACTTCATAATATACCAGAAGGAATGGCTGTTGGAGTTACTTTTGCAGGTGCTATTATAGAAAATGCAGGAATAACAATGGCAGGTGCTTTTGCTTTAGCAATAGGAATAGCAATACAGAACTTTCCAGAAGGAGCTATTATATCAATGCCATTAAAAAGTGAAGGAATGTCAAAACCAAAAGCCTTTTTATATGGAACCCTTTCTGGCATTGTAGAGCCAATAGGTGCCATTATTACAATATTGCTTACAAATGCTATAGTTCCAATACTTCCATACCTTTTATCATTTGCAGCAGGTGCAATGATATATGTGGTTGTAGAAGAACTAATACCAGAATCTCAATCAGGAGAACACTCAAATATTGGAACAATAGGAGTTGCAATAGGATTTGTAATTATGATGATTTTGGATGTAGCATTAGCTTAAATAAGATAAAAAAAGGCAGTATTTAAAAATGCTGCCTTTTATGATATACTTAAACACATTAAATTTAGAAGGGATTGAAAAATATGAAAGTAATGTGTATATCAGATATTCATGGGAATATAGAATGTTTAGAAAAAGCAATAGAAAGATTTAGAGAAGAAGATGCAGAAAAACTAATTATACTAGGAGATTTTTCTTCATATTATTTTTCATCAAGTGATTTTGAAGTAGCAGAAATACTAAATAATATGGCAGGTTCTATAATCGCAGTAAAAGGAAATTGTGATAATTCTGAAATTGATGGTATTTTTAACTTTGGCTTAACATATATAAGAAATATAACAATAAATAATGTAAAAATTACATTAACACATGGACATATATATAATAGAAATAATTTACCAGAAGAATGTGGTCAAATATTTTTATATGGACATACACATGTTGGCAGTATAGAGAAAATAGGAGATAGAATAATTGCAAATCCAGGATCAATATCAAAACCAAGAGGAGGAAGTTGCAAAAGCTATATAACAATTGACGAGGAAAATATAATACTGAAAAAATTAGATGGAGAGGTTATTAGAAAAACTAATATAAATAACAAATTGTAGTTTCATGAAGTGCGAAGTGTGAAGTGTGAAAAATAGAGAAAAGCCTACAAAGCCCTGGCCCTATAAATCACACTTCCCACCTCCCACCTCCCACTTCAATTAAATAAACAAAGAAAAAAATCAAAAAAACTTGATTAATGGAGAAAAAAACAATATAATGTATGCGTAATAAAAATTTAAAGGAGGAAAACCTATGAAAGAGTTTTTTAAGCATTATGGTCAGACAGTAATATTGCTACTTTCTATAATTATAGGGGCAATAATAGGTTTAATATGGAAGGAAGGTGCAACAGTTTTAAGTCCATTTGGAGACATTTTCTTAAATTTGATGTTTGTTATAATAGTACCATTGGTATTCTTAACAATAAGTACATCAATTGCAAGAATAAAGCAACCAAAGCGTTTAGGCAAAATAATGGGTTCAATAGTTTTAGTAATTGTAATAACATCAATTATTGCAGTTTTAGTAGGACTATTAAGTACATTTTTTGTTAAACTTGTAAATGTAGAAGATGGCAAAGCTATACTAGAATCATTAGAAAATAGCAGTGAAGAAGTAGCTACAGAAGAAACAGAAGAATTAAACATACTTGAAAGAACAGTATCTGCAATAACAGTATCAGATTTCACTGGATTACTTTCAAAAAATAATCTAATAGCGCTTGTTATATTCTCAATACTATTTGGATGTGCAATTAAGATGTCTGGTGAAAAAGGAAAACCAGTTCAAGATTTTCTTGAATCAGCAACTACTATAATAATGAATGTATTAAAAATAGTTATGTATTATGCTCCAATAGGATTAGGATGCTATTTTGCAGCATTAGTTGGAAGCTTTGGGGCAAACATTGCTCTAGGATATGCAAAAACATTTATTATATATCTAATAGTATCAGTATTATACTATTTTATAATGTATACAGTTTATGCATTTATTGCAGGCAAGAAAAAAGGCGTAAAAGTATTTTGGAAAAATGCAATACCACCTACAGTAACAGCACTTGCAACATGTTCAAGTGCAGCTTCAATACCAGTAAATATGGAAGCTACAAGTAATATGGGAATATCAAGTGATATAGCAGAAACATCAATACCACTAGGAACTAACTTACATAAAGATGGAAGTATAATTGGTTCAGTATTTAAAGTTATGTTTTTAGTATGCTTGTTTGGAACAAATGTAGCAACATTTGGTGGAGCTATGCAAATATTATTAGTTTCATTAGTAGCTACATTATTAGTTACAGCAGTTCCAATTGGTGGAGGAACAATATCAGAAATGATGATATTAAGCATGATGGGATATCCAGTAGCAGCATTACCAATACTTACAATAATAGCAACAATTATAGATTGCCCAGCAACAGTATTAAATGTTGTTGGAAATACAAGTTCAGCAATGCTTGTATCAAGAATTGTAGATGG
>CAKPKG010000033.1 GCA_934167165.1 uncultured Clostridia bacterium | reverse complement strand
TTAGATATAGCTCTATCTGTTATGTTTAATTTTTCTGCTAATTGCATTTGGGTTAAATGGTTTTCCTTTCTACATTCAGCTATAAATTTTCCGATTTTAATCTGATTCATATTATTACCTCCTTTAGATTAAGTGTATGATATTATTATTAAACAGTCTACATACCATTGGTTGAGTGGGGTATTTTTTTACCAACTAATGGTTGTTTTTAATGTTATTGTAGATTTCTGCTTGCAAGTCTTGAAAGTCTTTTTCTATATATTTAGCCACGCCGTCATCTTCTATATTTATTTTTTTGTATGCTAAATATATTAAATTATATATTTTCTGTTTTGATTTGTCTACCAAAAGTTTATAATTAGGTAACGCTTTTATTATTACATTCTTTAAAATAATTTGAAATATATTTAATACTAAATTTTTGTAATCTGATGAATATTCATACAGAATTTTTTCTATTTTTTTTTCTGAAAACATGTTACAAAATTCATTTTCGTAATACAAGCTTTTTAGATATTCTTCTATAAACTCTACTCCTTCTAGCTTTCCTATCAAATTATTATATAATGGATAATCTGCTGTAATTTTCATGTCATGTGCTTTAAAATCTGGATCATATATTTTCAAAAAGCCTTCTATTCCGCCAATAATTGTATCATTGTAAGTATCGTTATCTATATTAAGCATATTCTGTCTTACTTTTATATACATTAGCCTTACTACTTTTAACATTTTATCTATCTTTTTTCTTCCTGCTTTGTATGCTTCTTCTATTCCTTTTTCTTTTATTATTTTAAGTGCATCATCTGGATTACTAAATGATTTTAAGTAAATTCCTATTATATATATATTAGAATCTGATATGTCTTGTAAAATCTCTTTTCTTATAGAACTGCTATAATCTCCTGTATATTTATATACTCTTTCATCAAGTAAGCATAGAAGTTTTGCTTGCAAATTTAATATTTCATCATCTGTAATTAAATCCATTGTTTCATTTTTATATTCGTAAAATATTTCTATTAGTTCATACAAGGTTTCAATGTAATTTGACTGTTTTATATATGGTGAGTCGCAAAATTCTTTTATTAATTTATCTAATATTCCTTCTCTAAATTCTATTCTACCTTTCTCTTTTAAAATCTCTGTTCTTTTTGTTAGTAAATCGTTTATTTGTTTATCTGATAATGTTAAGCCATACTTACTTGTATATTGGTTACATTTTTTTATATTTGAGATTTCAATTTGTTTTCTTTTATTTACAATTTCTAAATAATTTTCCTCCATTTTTGCTCCCCTTATTTTATATATCATATTTACGTAGTAAATTGCAGGCTTGAATTTTTTGCAATTTTGTGGTATAGTAAATATATCAAAAAGAGAGAAAAAGCTTGATTTTTCAAGTCTTTTCTCTCTTTTAAATTTTTTTATGTTTATTCTATAAAAAATGAATCGAATTCTTCTGCAGAAATTATTTCTTTTTCTAATAATCTTTCTGCTACTTGTTGTAATTTATCCATATGTGCAAGTATTATTTCTTGTGCTCTTTTGTATGCTATATCTATCATTCTCTTTACTTCTGCACCTATTACATCATCTATATTTTCTCCTAAAATTCTATTTTCATATGGTTCTTTTTGTTTTAAACATATTGGTCCTACAGTGTCACTCATTCCATATACTGTAACCATATCTTTTGCAATTTCTGTTGCAACTTCTATATCATTGCTTGCTCCTGTTGAAATATCATTTAGTGCTATTTTTTCTGCTGCTCTTCCACCTAAAAGTGCAATTAGTTTTTCTTCCATTTCTGTTTTTGATATATAGTATTTGTCTTCGTTTGTTTTGTACATTGTATATCCACCAGCAAGACCTCTTGGAATTATAGAAACCTCTTTTACATCTGTTTGTGTTTCTAGAAATTTACTAACTATTGCATGTCCTGCTTCATGATATGCTGTTAGTCTTTTGTCTTTGTCTGATATAACTCTACTATGTTTTTCTAATCCCACTGTAACTTTTTTTACTGCTTCTTCTAAATCACTCATTTGTATTTTTTTATGTCTTTTTATTGTTGCTACAATTGCTGCTTCATTTAATACATTTGCAAGTTCTGCTCCTGTAAATCCTGCTGTATCTTCTGCTATCTCTTTTAAATCTATATCATCTGCAAATTTTTTGTTCTTTCCGTGTATTTTAAGAATTTCTTCTCTTCCTCTTGCATCTGGTGCTGCTATTGTAATTTGACGATCAAATCTTCCTGGTCTTAACAATGCTTTGTCTAGCATTTCTGGTCTATTTGTTGCTGCAAGAACTATTACAGTTTCATTAGTATCAAATCCGTCCATTTCAACTAATAATTGATTTAATGTTTGATTGTTTTCACTTTCTGCACCACTTGCATTTGTTCTTCTAGCACCTATCGCATCTATCTCATCTATAAATACAATACATGGAGCTATTTTTTTAGCCTTCTCAAATAGTTTTCTTACTCTTGATGCCCCAAGTCCTGCAAACATTTCTATAAATTCTGAACCGCTCATAGAAATAAATGGAACTCCAGCTTCTCCTGCAATTGCTTTTGCTATTAGCGTTTTACCTGTACCAGGCTTTCCACATAATAATATTCCTCTTGGTATTTTTGCTCCCATGTCTTGGAATTTTTTTGGTTCTTTTAAGAAATCTACTACTTCTATTAATTCATTTTTTTCTTCATCTAATCCTGCAACATCTTTAAACGTAGTATGGGTATCTTTGTTACTTTCTGCATCATAAACCTTTCCTTTGTCTCCAAGTCCTTGCATTTTAAATATTAATATAAATAGTATTAGAACTACTATTGTTGGAAGAAAAGTAATTAATGTTTGAGCAAGCTTTAACAATGCATTCTCTGGTTTTTGAATCAAATTGATTTCATTACCATTTTTAACTTGTTCTTGTATTAATTCAATAAAAGCTTCTGTGTTTGGAACTATTGTCTTTTTTTCTTCTTCGTCATCTTTAAGTTTTACCTTTACAGTAGTATTACCTACTGTCATCTCAATTTTTTCTACTTCTTTGCTATCAACTTTTTTTATTAAATCTGTATATGATAGTTCTAAATCTTCTTTTTTTGTATTATTATTGTTCATTGTAAGAACTGCTATTATGGCAATACAAACTATAGTTATTATTCCCAATATTAAATACAGTAATTTGTCATTATTTTTTGGTTTGTCATTCATTTAACTTCTCTCCTTTTATTTTATGCTTGACTTCCTTCTGGATTTTCTTCGTTATTCTCTTTTTTGTCTTGTTTTTTCTTTTTTTCTTCTTTTGGTTTTTGTTCTTCTGGCTCTTTTTCTTTGTTATCTTCGTTATTTTCTTCCTGTTTTTCTTGTCTTACCTTTTTTTGTTCCTCTATTATTCTTCCTACTTCTATCTGCTGTTTGATTAAATCTGATTTAATCATTAATATTGCTGTAATAATATAGATATATGAAATTACATTATATGCTAATTCAAAGTATTTTATAGTAAATCCAGTCATTATATTAGCACAAATATATGCAACATATAAAATATTTGATAAAGTTAACGCATATATAGACATGTTAAATATTTCTTTGTATTTTAGATTTATTCCTATTAATCTACTTGTAATAAATCCTATTATTGATAGTGGTATTACACCTATTATTAATATTTGTATTGTATATATAACAAATGCCAAAATCAATGTAATTGCAAAGAATAAAGCATACATTGTAATCATAGAATTGCTATTAATATAATCTAAAACGCTTTGTTTTGAAAGTCCATTTATGTTTTGACTTTTAGCAATTTCTTCATATGTCATAACATTTTTTGTACCTTGTGCATCAACAATCATTTTATCTTTTAAAAATGCTATTGTTCTTAAATATTTATTATTTTGTTCTTCTTTTAATTCTGTATTATCTGCATCAACAATTACACCAACATATTCTTGTTCAAAATTCTTTTCATACTGTTTGGTTTCTCCCTCAATTATTAATGTATTATTTTCTATCTTAAAGTTTGGGCAATCACTTTGCAAAAAATTGTTTAATTCATTTACTTCTCTATATAATCTTGCTGTAAAAAATGCAGAAATCAAAATTGAAAATATAAGCATAAATTTTAGAAAATATTTTATTGTTGTCCCTAGAGTTTCTTTTGAAAATTTTTGATATTCATCGAAATTTGTTATTGCATTTTTTAGCTTTCTAAAAAATGGTACTTTCTTTTGTTCCACTTTATACATACTCCCTTTCTATTTTGCTGTCTATATATAATGGATTAACTTCTAAATATGCAAAATCGCCTATTTTTACATCACTATTTGTAATGTCTATTGCCATATGATACATTCCAAGCTTTCCTATTATGTTATATCTTTTTTCATTTATAGTAACATTTAGATTTTGCTTTTTAAAAAAGCTTTTTATACTATGTGATAAGTTTCTTAATTTGTCTACAAATCTAAACATATCTTGTCTTGTGCCTATATTAAATCCTTCTATATACCCCAATTGGATAATTGCAATTTTAGTTTCTTTTTTAGTTTTATAACTATTTAAATAACCTATATTAAATCCTTTTGGCACTGTTTTTATTTCTTCTATACTACATTTTAGTTTCCCTATTTTTTTAAGTCCTACATTACTTTGTGCATCTACTCTTCCCAAAAATGCAGAACCAATTCTAGCTCCATTTAAATGCATATTTGGATAATTTAAAAAAGCTGGAGAATTACAAATATGCAAGGTTTGTATATTTATATCATTTAATTTTAATGCTTCTACTACTTCCATAAATCTATTAAATTGTTCTATTGTCCATTTATTGTTTTTATAATATGCTAAAGAAAAATGTGAATACATTCCTTCTATTGAAATGTTTTCTAAAGATTTTATTGTTTCAATTATTGTCCTAATATCACTATATATAAATCCATATCTTCCAAACCCTGTGTCTATTTTTATGTGTGCTCTTATTTTTTTGTCTATGTTTTTACTTAATACGTTTACAATATCCGCACATTCTTTTGAGCCTATAGTTAGTATTATATCATTATCTACTAAAGCTTGTATTTCTGATTTTATGCTTGTTGAAGAAAGCATTAATATATCTTCTTTTATTCCTGCTTTTCTTAATTCAATTGCTTCTTCTACGGTTGCCACTGCTAAAGTTTCTATTCCATTGTCTATTAAAAAATTAGAATATTCTACAAGTCCCAAGCCGTAACCATTTCCTTTTACGATTCCAATTATTTTATATGTTGCTCCGTCATCATCTAGTATGTCTATTTTTGCTATGTCTTTTATTACATTTATATTATGTCTCAAATCATTTTTATTTATTATTAATGATTTCATTTAACTTCTCCTTTTAATCTTCTTATAAAACCTCTTGCTTTTTTGAATATTTTTTCTGATATTTTATAAGTTTTGTATACAAATGGTTTAAAGTCAAAATATATCTCACCAATGAATTCTGTAAATTCTGCATTAAATCCTTTTTTAAATCTGTATAGCCCATATTGAGGGTGTGTTTCGTCTAAAACTCCAGAAACGCCTCTAAAATCATATATATCTTTTTCTTGGCTTAATGCGTATTTTATTCCTTCCCATTGCAACAAGTAATTTGGCATTAGATTTCTGTGTTCATTACTGCTTGCTCCATATAAGTACCATACTTTATTTCCATAGTCTATATCAAATATTCCGTGATATTGGCTTGTCCTCATAATATGCCATCAAAAGTCTTACATGTTCTTCTCCTAGTTCGTCATACATTTTTTGAAAGTATTCCAATGGTCTTATAATAAAGTCATCTCTTTTTCCTGTTACTTTCATTATTTCATGAAAATCTTTTAAGTCTTCTCTTGTTCCCTTTTTAACAACTACACCTTTTTTGGTTGCTAATCTTACATTGTATCTAGTTTTTTGGTGAAATGCCTTAAATATTTCATCTTCTGTTTTTCCTTTTATATCTAATCTAAATACATATCTAGGTTGAATTTCTTCACTAAAGTTTTTAGCATCATCTTTTATTTTATATTTTAATTCTGTTACTATTTTTCTAAATTCTTGATCATCACTTTTTATATCTGGCTCAATTTTTAAAACAAATGCATTGTATTTTTTAGCTAGTTCTTTTAACCCTTCTGTTAATTGAGTCATTACTTCTTTATCGTGTATATCGCACACAGGTCCTCTTGAAGAATACATTAGATTACCAAAAATAGGTATTTTTCTAATTAGTATACTTATTGAACCTATTATATTTCCATCTTTGTCTTCTGCTAGAACAATTTCATTTTTCCAAGCAGGTGATTTTACCTTTCCCCATTCTACTGATTGTTGAAAATTACATCTATCATGTTTTTTTAAAAATTCATTATATTTTTCTAAATTGCTTTCATCTACAAGTTTCATGTTTACCTCCAAATATTATCTCTATTTGTACTTACATATTTTATACTAGTTTGTCTTTTTTTACAATAGATATATTAGTAATTTGTATAAATGATTTTTAAAAATTTATTATAATTAATAGGCATGGCAAAAATAAAAGCTTAAGGGAAAATTTTTTAAAGAAAATTTACGAAATTAAATATTTAATAGTTATATAAAATTAAAACGCCAAATGATAAAATTTTACATTTGACGTTTCTATTTATTGTTTATTAATATTATTTATATACTTTAGCATTGAAATACTATCAACAAGTACAAAAACTCCTACAACTATTGAAATCACACTTAATTGTACTATGTACATAATTCCTAAAATAATTCCTATTATAGGTCCAGCAATTTTTCTCTTTTTTGTTAATAAATAGAATAAAAATAATAATATAATAAATCCTACAGACAATATACTATTAGTGATATTTTTTTGTGATACACTCATAAAAAAGACTATAGCAAATAGTATTCCTATTATTATACAAAACGTTTTTGTGCCTTTTACTTTTTTCTCATACTCTTCTTCTGTCATTTATCTTCTCCTCCTCGTTCTTTATTTTTTTTGGCAGACACAAGGCCTGCCCCCCTACACGGATTATTTTATATGTTATTTTTCCTCATGTCAATGCTATTTATTATCACTTATCATTTTTGTTTTAAACATTTTGGTTGCTAATGCCAGTATTATAATTGTATACATGCAAAATATAACTATATTTTGTGTTGTTATTGTTTCTATATTGTTATTTAAAATTCCTTTTGTAATTGTTAATGCAGAGTCAAATGGTAGAAACTCACAAATTTTTGCATACGTATCTCCTAATATCTCTTTAGGAAAATACATTCCACTTGTAAAGCATACTAATTGAATTATTATGCTTGAAATTCCTGACGCTGCTTTGTCTGAAACCAAACTTCCTATCAATATTCCTATTGATATAAATAATACTGCTATTATAATTGATATTAAAACTGTCCAAATAATATTTACGCTAAATTGTAATCCTAAAAATATTGCTATTATAAACAATAATATATTTTGTAATAGAATAATTGGTATAAATGAAATCATATAACCTAATATATATTCTATTGGCTTCATTGGGCTTATTCCTAATCGTGTAAGAAGCGATGTTGTTCTATCTTTTGAAATTAGCATAGCTGTAAATAATGTAATAAAAGAAAAACTAAATATCATAATTCCTGGTGTAAAATTTTCTAGTTTATATGCATCATTTGGTATTTTAAATTGTTGAAATATAAATAGTAAAAATAATGGTAGAATAATTGCAAAAATAATGCTTAATGGATCTCTTATAATTTCTTTAAAATTTCTTTTGGCAAAGTTTAATATTCTCATTACAATTCACCTCCAGTAGCAATTTTTACAAAAGCATCTTCAAAGTTTTTTGCACCCGTTTTTTCTATAAGTTCTTTTGCCGTTCCTATTTGAACTACATTTCCTTTATTCATTATTGCAATTCTATCTGATAAACTTTCTGCTTCTTCCATATAGTGTGTTGTTAGTATTATAGTAACTTTCCCTTTTAAGCTTTCTATTACTTTCCATAATTCTTTTCTTGCAATAACATCTAGTCCTAAAGTAGGTTCATCTAAAAATAATATTTGTGGATTGTTTATTAGTGCTATTGCTATCGAAACTTTTCTTTGCCATCCTCCTGATAATGTTTTTGCCTTTTGCTTTAATACTTCTTCTAATTTAAACATTTTTATTAGTTCATTTATTTTTGTATCTTTGTCTTTAATTTTATATACTCCTGCCATAAATTCTAGGTTTTCTTTAACTGATAAATTAGGAGCAATCGCTGTTTCTTGTGGTGAAACATTTAATATTTCTCTAATTTTCATATAGTCTTTTTTTGTATCATATCCTAACACATTTATTTCTCCATCTGTTGGCATTATTAGTGTTGATATCATTTTTATTGTTGTGGTTTTTCCTGCTCCATTGGTTCCTAATAAAGCAAATAGTTCTCCTTTTTTTACTTCTAAATTAATATTATTTACTGCAACTTTGTCTTTAAATTTTTTTGTTAGATTTTTTATTTCAATTGCATTCATTTTATTTGTCTCCTTTCGGAATAAATTTATCAATACTTTCTTCTAGTACATTAGCTTTAACTATTGCCATTCCTTTTTTCTTATCACATAAAACCACTACTGAATCTCCTGACTTTATATCAAACATGTCTCTTGCCTCTTTTGGAATAACTATTTGCCCTTTTTCTCCGACCTTACTAATTCCAACATATTTATCTTTATTCATAAAAAATCCTCCTTGTATGATTTGTTATACTTTTCATACTTATTTTATCACAAAAAAAATAAAAAGCAACTGTTATTTAATTATATAACAGCTGCCTTTTTAGCATTAGTCAATCTTTATTTCAAAAGCATCCAAGCAACGCAAGCAATCCCCTATTGTTTCTGTATCAACAGATTTTATTTCAAATTTTTCTTCTTCAAGCTTTCTTTGAATAGCCTTAAACAAACTTCCTAAATAACCCCGCTTAGAATAAGACACTTCAAAGATTACTTCATCCTCTGAAGAAAGAACATCATTTTTGTAAACTCTTATTCTAAAAAAATTTTCATCTTCGGCACCTGCTTTTTCAAGAGAAAAAATTAACTTTTTTAAATTTTTTGCCCTTTCTGGATACCATGAATGGTTAATTGCTGCAATTAAGTGCTGTAGAAATTCTGCTGCTTTATAATTAATATTGGACTTTCTTTTGGATTCTTCTAATGCTTCTCGGAAATTGAAACTCATTTCAAATCTCCCTTTCATAAAATATTATGATAATATAAAAGTCTGACCAACGGTATATTAACCGCACTTTTATGTTAGCAATTTTATCATGATTTTATGTTTATTTCAACTCTATTTTATAAAGTATACTATTTTTTAAGATTCAATTATATAATAATTACTTTTTATTTTATGCCGATCTTAATTTTATTGTTTATTTCTTTCTTCAAGTTCTTTTAGAAATTGTGAATAATCTTCTACTCCTCCATCTTCATTTTTTGTTTCTACTTCATCTTCTAATGATAAAGGTTCATATACAGTTCCTGCAAACCATACTTCTCCCGTTTCTTTGTTTCTAATAACAAACATATATGGTTTATCAAATGTCAAATCTATTTTTTCTACAGGCACATCATATAAATAATCAAACATTTCACCTGCACCTGCTCCACCAATAAATGTAGCTGCCGCTGCTTTTATACCATCTTGTGTAAGTTCAATATTAGCTTTATGTTTTGCTTGGTTTATATATGCTTTCTCATCTGTAATACCTTTTAAGTTAGCTTTATTTTCATCAAATATATCTTTTACACCCATATCATTTAAATCTTTAATAAGATTTAAATCATAATCGAATTTAAATTTAGGAATATAACCTACTACTTGAGTAATAACTCCTTCTTTGAAGTTTTCTCTTTTATTAATATCTTTTAGGTTTCCTATTATTTTATTAATTTCTTCTGCTGTAATATTACTTATATATTTATCCAAATTTTCTTCTGGCATTATTGCAACATATTGTAATGTTGTTCCATTATATTCTTTTAAATCTTTAGCAAATGATTTTACTTTCTCGTCTTGATAAACATAAAAATCTGTGTTTTTATTTACCATTTTATAATTATTATTTATTTCTTTTATATATTCGTCTAAATATTCCTTTACTGCTGTTTCTACATTCTTGCCTTCTAAATAATATGATGCGTTGCCATCAGGATCTTCATTCAAATACTTTCTAAATGCATCTCCTACGGTCTTTCTAATATTATCTTCTCCTAATGTGTTAACAATATCATAGTTGTTTACAGAAGCAATTATTCCCATACCAGATATTCTATTTTTTATGCCTTCAAAATTGCTTGATAAAAGGTTTTGAGGAGCCATCCAACTGTATTTTTCATGTTGATAATTTGCATCCATATAATTATCATAATTATCATGCACTAAAAATTTATCTTTCCAGTCCATATCAATTGCCACTGCATTTATAAGTGCAAAATTTAAGTCACTTACGCTTGAATCGTCTATCATATCTTTTATAAGTTCAAGAGTTTTGTCACTAATCCATGAGTTCATTTTTTTAGCTGAAGCAAATGAATCATATTCAACATCTGCATTATATTTAGTTTTCAAATTATTAACGAATTTTTCTTTTACAGAATTTTTATATGTATCTCTTATAAATAATGCATTTGCTAATGACATATTAGCACTATTAACATATTTGTTAGGTTTATAGTCTCCAATTAAATTTGAAATTTGCTCTTTAGACTCTCCTTCTGTTCCCTCATTCAACATAGCCAAAGCATATTTAATAGAAAGTGGACTATATATTTTATTTTTTCTTTCGTTTTCTAATTGTAGGAACCTTAAATCAAAATCCTCTAACGAATTGCTTTTAAGTGCATATTTGAAAGCTTTTTTAGTATCTGTAACTTCAGTATCATTCACTTTACTTTCGACTGTATTTGGTTTTTCATTTTTAAAGTACACCGCCACAACTACCATTGCTACAATTAGCAGTATTATAATAAATAAAAGTATTGCTGTTCCTAGGCTGATTTTTAACTGTTTTTTCTCTTTGTTTTGTTCTTCCATATTATATCCCCCTTTTTCTTTAGTTAATAAACTACATACAAATATTATCATAATAAAAAAATAAAAGCAATATTTTCGCAGGCATTTATTGTCAGTATTTTACATTAAAAATGCGCATTAATATTCATAGTTTTTATAGATTTTCTCTAATTTTTTAAAGTCACAACATATTTCTTTAAAGAAGGTATAATCTATATTTTCATTATTTTCTAATACTTTAAACATATTTGATACTTTTGTTATAATTTCTTTAGTAACAGTTTTATTATTTAAATAAATTATTTCACTTTTTAAGTAATCAACATATTTTTCCTTTTCTATTTCTACTAATCTTGTACATTTTTCTGTTACAAGAATCATGTTATTTAATAATAATTGCGCAATAATTTTGTTTTTGTTCTTTATATTAATTGTTAATTTAGAATTTCTTTTTTTAACTTTTGATGTAAAAGGAATACAATATTCATATTCATCCTTTTTTATTATAATTCCATAAAATTTTCTCCCTTCTTTTTGTGATACTTTACTTTCAAATTGTTCTAAATATTTTCTATATAAAGAGTCTACTTCATATATCAATAAATGCCCATTTTTTATTTTTAATTCAATTTCCATACTAATCGCTCCTTCTTTGCAAAATTAAAGAGGGCTACTTAATAGTAACCCCCTATTTTTAATCTTCCACTAAAGCAGGAACTCTCTCATTTTTGATCTTCCACTAAAGCAGGAACTCTCTCATTTTTGATCTTCCACTAAAGCAGGAACTCTCTCATTTTTGATACTTTTAAAGTATCTATATTAGTATATTCATTATACTATATTTTATTTGCAATTGTCAATATTTTACATTGGCAATTTTTCTATATTGGAGAAATATGGCACGTCCTTTTCGAATCCTCCTATCTAAACCAAAATAAAGACTAGTTATAGCTCTGTTACAACTAGTTCTAATCAATATGCGTAGGATTCGGCAAGCCGCGTCCTAAAAACAATCCAAAGGGATTGTTTTTACCCTCACTTCGTTTCGGGCACGTCCTTTTCGAATCCTCCTATCTAAACCAAAATAAAGACTAGTTATAGCTTTCGCCATAACTAGTCTTTATTTTGGCTGGGGTGGTAGGATTCGAACCTACGAGATGTCGGAGTCAGAGTCCGATGCCTTACCGCTTGGCGACACCCCAATATTTAAGGTAAGGGGATAAATTCATCCCCTTGTATTCTATTTTAGAAATCCTTGTATTATTTGTTCTTCTGCTTCTTTTTCGTTTAATCCTAATGTCATTAATTTTATTAGTTGTTCTCCTGCAATTTTTCCAATTGCTGCTTCGTGTATTAGGTTTGCTTCTACATTGTTTGCTATAATTTCTGGTATTGCTATTACTTTTGCACTATCTTTTATTATTGCATCACATTCTACATGTCCAAAACATTTTGCATTTCCTTTTACATTTGATTTAAATTCTTGTACTGATTTATCAACTGCTACTGATCTTGATGTAACATGTGTGCTTGCATTTTCTCCATTTAATTCAACTTCAAATGATGTTGTTGCAGTTTGTTTTCCATGTGTCATTATTTTTTCTGATATTACTAAATTTGTATCTTTTCCTAGTATTCCTTTTGTTGTTCTTATTGTTGAGTCTACACCTTTTATTTGAACTGTTTCCATTTCCATATAACTTCCATCTTTTAATGTTACTTCTGTTACTGGATTTAAAATTCTTTTTCCTTTTCCAGAGCCTTCTCCATAATGTTTTTCTATATATTTTACTCTTGCTCCTTCTTCTAGAAAAAATCTATGAATCCCATCATGTTGTGAATCTTTGTGATGGTCGTTGTGTATTCCACATCCTGCAATTATTACTACATCTGCATTTTTCCCAATATAGAAATCGTTATATACAACATCTGTTAGTCCACTCTCTGTAATAATTACCGGTATGTGAACAAATTCATATTTTGTATTTTCTTTAACAAATATATCTATTCCTGGTTTATCTTTTTTTGTTACTATATTTACATTTTTAGTTACTTGTCTTTCTATTCCTTGTCCATTTTTTCTGATATTGTATGCACCTTTAGGAGTTTCGTTCATATCTGCGATTTCTTTTAGTAAGTCTTTATCTACATTATCCATTGCTTTCTCCTCCTAACCTACAACAATCACTTTTTTCTGTTTTTAAGATAGAAGACATAACTTCTTCTTTTTTGCCTATTTTTTCTATATGTCCATTGTTTAATAAAACAATTTCATCCGCGATATTTAGTATTCTTTCTTGATGAGAAATAATTAATGTTGTTCCTTTTGTTTCTTTTCGTATCTCTTCAAATACTTTTATTAAACTGTTAAAACTCCATAAGTCTATACCTGCTTCTGGTTCATCAAATATTGTAAGTTTTGAATCTCTTACTGCAACAGTTGCTATTTCTATTCTTTTTAATTCTCCACCTGATAAAGATCCATTTACTTCTCTATCTACATATTCTTTTGCACATAAACCTACTTTTGATAATATTTCACATGCTTCTTTTCTTGTAATTTCTTTTTTAGCAGATAATTTTAATAAATCGTATACAGTAATTCCTTTAAATTTTACTGGCTGTTGAAAAGCAAAAGCTATTCCTAATTTTGCTCTTTCATCTATTTTCTTTTTAGAAATATCTTTTCCATCTAATATAACTTGTCCACTATCTTGTTTTTCAATTCCCATTATAATCTTTGCAAGTGTAGATTTTCCGAGAACCATTTGGACCTGTTATTACTATAAATTTATCAGAATCTAGTTTTAAACTTACATTGTCTAATATCTTTTTATTATCTCTTGTAAAACATATATCTTTTAATTCTAGCATGATATACCCTTTCTATTTGTTTTATTGGCATAAATATAATAACACCTTTTTTTAAATAAATCAAGAATTAGAT
>CAKPKG010000032.1 GCA_934167165.1 uncultured Clostridia bacterium | reverse complement strand
ATAGATTGCCCAGCAACAGTATTAAATGTTGTTGGAAATACAAGTTCAGCAATGCTTGTATCAAGAATTGTAGATGGTAAAGATTGCTTAAAAGAAGATAAATAATAATTAAATATATAAATAAAAATAGAAGGTTGTAAATAAACCTTCTATTTTTTTTATTCTATACGCTATTGCCATTACATTCGAAAACTCAAATCGGCGAGAACAAAGGGTGAATTAAGCCACCTTATTCTTCTTTATTTTAAATTTCAATGATGACCACAAAATAATTGCAAGTTGAGCGGGAATGCCCAATATAAACAATTGCCAAAGATTAAATTTAATTAAACATAAATATATACATGCTAATATACTCCAAACAAAAAATGAAACTATAATATAATTATTTCTTCTGTTTCCCCAAAGAGTATTAAAAATTATGAACATAAGTATTGTTAGAGGAACACTAATATAAAATACATACCACACATATTTACCTGTAAAAATTGAAATTAGTGTAAATATTATTGTTGCAATTATCCATATAGGAGAAGCTGACAATAAGGAAAGAGGAATTTTGTTAAGACCATTTGAGCTAGTTTTATTTTTTATTACAATTAATTTTTCGTCTGCCGAATGTTCTTTTAAAAGATAATCTACAGTTACTCCAAATAAATCTGCAATTTGTTTTAAAACTATAACATCTGGAATAGATTCTGCTCGTTCCCATTTTGATATTGCTTTATCAGAATAATTTAGTTCATTTGCAAACTCCAATTGAGTTAAATTTTTAACTTTTCTAAGGGTTGTTATGTTATTTGCTATAATTTGCTTCAAATCGTTCATACAACTACACTCTCCTAACCATTCTACTGATAGTAGAATTGAAATTTAAGTACTCTACTAGTATAACACAAAAGTGTAGAAATAGCAATACCAACAAATTCTTGACTTATTTAAGAAAATGGTGCTAAACTATTGAAAGTGAAAATTAGTTTCACAAAAGAACAATAAATTTGGAGGTATAAAATGAAAAAATTAAACAGTGAGATTTACGAAATTAAGGAATTAAGGAATTTTAGAGATTTAATAAATCACAGTGCGGGAGAATACCCAAATAATGTTGCATACAAATTTAAAAAGAATTTAGGAAAACCAAACCAAGAAGTAATAGAAAAAACTTATAGCCAAATAACAGAAGAAATAGAAGCTTTTGGAACATCACTTTTAAAATTAGGATTAGAAAATAAAAAAGTAGCAGTTATAGGAAATAATAGATATGAATGGTGTGTTAGCTATTTAACAATTACAACATCAAATATGGTAGTTGTTCCATTAGATAAGGCATTGCCAGCTGCAGAAATTAAGAGCTTAATAAAAAGAAGTAAAGCAGATGCTGTTGTATATGAAAACAAATACAGTGAAGTATTTGAAGAAATAAAACAAGAAGATACAACATTACAATATTTTATAAATATGGATTTAGAAAAAGAAGAAAACGGAATACTTTCTTTTAAAGAGCTAGTAGAAAAAGGAAAAGAAGAAAGAGAAAATGGAAACAAGTTATATGATGAAGTAAAAATAGATAATGAAAAAATGAGTGTTTTAATATTTACATCAGGAACAACAAATACAGCAAAAGGTGTAATGCTTTCTCAAAAAAATATAACATCCAACATAATGGCAATGGCTAAAATGTCAAAAATGTATCCAAATGATGTATTGTTATCTTTCTTGCCATTACATCATACATTTGAATGTACAATTACATTCCTATATGGATTTTATAGTGGAGCAACAGTTGCTTTTTGTGATGGATTAAAATATATTGCAAAAAATTTACAAGAATATCATATTAGTGTATTTGTAGCAGTACCTTTAGTGCTAGAAACAATATACAAAAAAATACAAAAAGGAATAAGAGATCAAGGCAAAGAAAAAATAGTAAATACAATGAGCAAAATTGCAAACTTCTTATTAAAATTCCATATTGATATAAGAAGAAAAGTATTTAAATCAGTTTTAGATCAATTAGGTGGAAATTTGAGAATAGCATATTTTGGTGCAGCTGCTATGGATAAACATGTAATTGAAGGGTATAACAATTTTGGAATAGATACTGTACAAGGATATGGATTAACAGAAACATCTCCATTGGTTGCAGCAGAAACAGACAAAGAACATTGTCCTGGAAGCGTTGGAATGGCTCCATTTAACATTCAAATAAGACTAGAAGATGTTGATGAAAAAGGTGTAGGAGAAATAGTTACAAAAGGACCTAATGTAATGCTTGGTTACTATGAAAACGAAGAAGCAACAAAAGAAGTATTAAAAGATGGATGGTTCCATACGGGAGATTTAGGTTATTATAATGAGGATGGATATTTATTTATAACAGGAAGAAAAAAAGAGGTTATAGTACTTAAAAACGGAGAAAATGTTTTTCCAAGTGATATAGAATTTTTAGTAAATAAATTGCCATATGTAAAAGAAAGCATATTATTCCCAAGAGAAAACTCAAAAGGAGAAATTGCTTTAGGTATAAAAATAGTATATGATGAAAGTGAAATAAAATCTCACTTTGGAGAGAAAACAGAAAAAGAATATAAAGACTTAGTATGGGAAGATATTAAAGAAATAAACAAAAATTTATCACAATTCAAAAGAATAAAAGAATTGATTCTAACAAAAGAAGAATTAGAAAAAACAACAACACAAAAAATTAAAAGATTTAAAGAAATAGAAAAAATATTAAAGAAGTAAACTAAAAGCAAGGAATTAAAATTCCTTGCTTTATATATACAGAGGGAGTTATATTAAATAAATATTATAGCATTAAAATGTAATTATGATATAGCTTAAATAAAAATGCAAATTCCAATTTATTCAAAAAAATTTAAAAAACTCTTTCCTTTATATAACCATGTATGATAGAATAATAACGAAAATTTAAAGGAGTGTGTTTTATGAAAGACATAGCATATAAAAGAGTACTTTTAAAATTAAGCGGTGAAGCTTTAGCTGGAGAAAGAAAAAATGGAGTAGATGCAGAAACTTTAGGAAAAATATGTGACAAAATAAAAGAAATAGTAGATATGGGAGTAGAAGTATCAATAGTAGTTGGAGGAGGAAACTTCTGGAGAGGAAGATATGGACATCAAATGGAAAGAACAACATCAGATTATATGGGAATGCTTGCAACAACAATTAATGGATTAGCTCTTCAAGATGCACTAGAAGCAAGAGGAATATACACAAGACTTCAAACTGCAATTGAAATGAGAGAAATAGCAGAACCATACATAAAAAGAAAAGCAATAAAACATTTAGAAAGAGGAAGAGTAGTAATATTTTCTTGTGGTACAGGAAATCCATATTTCTCAACAGATACAGGAGCAGCATTAAGAGCAGCAGAAACAGATTCAGAAGTAATATTACTTGCAAAAACAATTGATGGAGTATATTCTGCAGATCCAAAAGAAGATCCAAATGCAGTAAAATATGATGAAATATCTTATTTAGATATATTAAATCAAGATTTGAAAGTAATGGACTCAACTGCAACATCACTTTGCAAAGATAATCAAATACCTTTAGTAGTATTTGGAATAGATGACCCTGAAAATATTGTTAGAATAATTAAGGGTGAGAGAATAGGAACATTAGTAAAATAATTATAATTAAAAGAATAAAGGAGAGAATTTTATGGAATTAAATCATATTGAAGAAAAAATGAATAAAACAATTAGCGTTTTACAAGAAAATTTTGCAGAAGTAAGAGCTGGTAGAGCTAATCCTGCAATACTAAATAAAATAAAAGTAGATTATTATGGAACACCAACACCAATTAACCAAGTAGCTGGAATTTCAGTTCCAGAAGCCAGATTAATAGTAATACAACCATGGGATGCAAGTTTATTAAAAGAAATAGAAAAAGAAATACTAAAAGCAGAAATTGGAATTAACCCAAATAATGATGGTAAAGTTATTCGTTTGGCATTTCCAGAATTAAATGAAGAAAGAAGAAAAGAGTTAGTTAAAGAAATTAAAAAAACAGCAGAAGAATCAAAAGTATCTATTAGATCAATAAGAAGAGAAGCAATAGATGAAGCTAAAAAAATGCAAAAAGATAATCAAATGACAGAAGACGAATTAAAAGGAGCAGAAGATAAAATACAAAAATTAACAGACAGCAAAACAGCTGAGATAGATAAAATATTAGCAGAAAAAGAAAAAGAAATAATGAGTGTATAATAAAAAATAATCACTTATAGCAAAAGATAAAAAAGTTAAAAACAAAAATATAAATACAAAAAAAGTGCTTTTGTTAAAAGGCACTTTTTTATTGAATAGAAAAAATTGATGAACCAAAACTTAAAATAAATACTCTAATAATTAGTGGAGGGATAAAATGTCTGATATAAAACGAGCAATGAATGGTGATAAACAAGCATTTATTAATATTATAGAAGAACACAAAATTGCATTATATAAAGTTATGAAAGCAATTCTTCAAAATGAAGATGATGTATGCGACGCAATGCAAGAAACATTAATTGATATATATGAAAATATACACAAATTGCAAAAAGAAAAGTATTTTAAGACATGGGCAACAAGAATAGCAATAAATGAATGTTATCACATAATTAGAAAACAAAAAATCAATCAAGATAAAATTGTTAAAATACAAACAGAAACTGTAGCTCAAGAAAAAGAGAATTCAAGCATAGAAAAAACAGATATAGAGATAGCAATTTCTAAACTTGATAAAGATTTGAGGGTAGTAGTTGTAATGTACTACTATAACAATTTAAAAGTAAATGATATAGCAGAAGTACTACAAATCCCAGCAGGTACAGTAAAAAGCAGGTTGAGTAGAGCTAGAGAAAGTTTATACGAAAGTTTAAAACAAGAGGAGGTGAGTACTAGTGAAAAATAAAGATATAGATAAATATATAAGTGAAAAAGCAAAAGAAGATGTTATAATGTCTGAACAGGCACAAAACATAGTTAAATCATTTGAAGAAAATTTTGTACTAAAGGGGGATAAAGAAATGGAAAAAAGAGTAATTAGAATTAGCTTCGGAAAATTTATAGCAATAGCTGCATGCTTGGTATTGGCAGGCTTTACAGGAATAAACATATATGCACATGCAAATGGAAAAGCAAATGCAATATCTTCAATACAAGCTTTATTTAGAAATGAAGATAAAGAAGATACAGATAAAATTGCAAAGGAATTATTTGAAAAATCATTTTATGCTTTAAGAGATATGAGTATTTATGAAGCAGATCTTGAAAGTGGTACACAAGTGCATGAAAAAAATGGAATAGTTTATGTAAGAACAAAAGAAGCTTATACAAAAGAAAAATTAGAAAAGAGATATGGACAAATTTTTACAGGAGATGTTTTGGAAAAAGTTATTGACAGATTGTTCTGCAATGTTGATGGCATAACATATCAAATTGCGACTGCAGGACCTGGATATTGGTTAGAAGGAACAGAGGTAGAAAAAGTAAGAAAAGAAAAAAATGGAGATTTAGTTTATAAAGTAACTTTTAAAATAGCTTTTATAGATACTCCAAAAGTAGAAACAGAATCTTGCATAATCATAATAAGAAAAGAAAATGAAGGATATAGAATAAGCGAAACAGAATATTGGGGAAGCCTTGGAAATGGTTCTACTCAAGACAACACAGAGAAAAACGAAGAAAAGCTAGAAGCAGAAAAAGAAAACAAAGAAGAAAATATAGATAAAAATAACGAGAAAACCGAAAACAAAATAGAAGAAACAAAAAATAATACAGGAAACAGTACAGAGAATAATACAAATAAACAAAGTACTTTATGTGGAGATGTAAATTGCGATGGAGAAGTTAATGGAAAAGATTTAATTGCAATAAGAAAGTATGTAGAAAGTGGTATAGCATTAACAGAACAAGGAAAAGAAAATGCCGATGTAAATGATGATGGAACTGTTACTAGAGGAGACGTAGAAATTCTTAGACAATACTTGGTTGGAAATTATAAAAAATTACCATATAGAATTTCAGGAGAAACATTTACAACAAAAGATGTTCCAGGAATGAAAGTGAAATATCCAACTAGTTGGACTGTAAGTGAAGTAAATAAAAATAGATGGTATGGCCAAGCAGGTGAAACATCTTGCACATTCAAGGGTACGGTGAATAATGTAAAAGTAATAGTAACAACATATGAACCTTGTTTCAACACTGGTGGATATGAAAAATTATTTAAAAAAGAATGCGAAAAATACGGAAGACAATATAATGAAACTATTGGTGGCGCAGGATTTAATGTCGGAAGCACAGATCCTAATTATTTAGAATGGAGAACAGCTTCAATGACAGAAAATACACATATATATTATCATATGATTGATTCAAATAGTGGAATTGCAGTAAAAGTAGAAGTTAAGTATGATACATCAGCAGAAAGCAATATATTACCAGCAGCAAGAGTTGTAGATGATATGATTCTTGGAACAGTAATAACATCATATTAAAAAGGAGAAATTTATATGAAAAAAGGAATGAGTTTAGGAACAGCAATATGTTTATTCATCATAATAATATTAATAATGGGACTAATAGGAATGTACACATATTATAATAGTGGTGACAAAAATATAGAAAATAAAAATGAAACAGTATTAAATAAAGAAGAATCAAAAGAAGAAAATAATGATGTAGAAAATACTAATAAAGAAAATATAGAAAAAATTAGTAAAAAAGGGACAAAGTTTATAATAGACAAAATTGAATCTAAAGGTGACAAATACGAAGTGACCGCATATATATTAGAAGAAAACAGAAAAACATTTACTAAAGATGAGTATAATAAAATTGTAAATGGACAGGAATTTACATTTAGAAATAAAACATGGAAATATGAAGCAACTCAAACTGTTGATGGTAAAGTTAATCAAGTTAAATCAGGAAATTTAACTTTAGCAATTTTATTTGACAAAGAGGAGAATGTATATTTTCTAACTAATATAGCAGGTGCGAAAACTAATGGATTGGCAGATGTTGAAAAAAATAGTATAAAATTTGAAATAGACGATGAATTTTATTTAATAGATACATCAAATTCAGTTTCTGTAGATGATGGAGTATTAAAAATAGAAAAATTATATGAAGAAGAAAATGAATTAAAAAAATCGACAATAGATGATTTGAAAAAAATGTTAAACAATAATTATGCAGGTTCATGTGAAGAACTTTCAGCATTTGCTATAAACGGAAAAATTGTAGTAATACAAAATTTAGCAATGTAATAAAGTAAAAAAGCTTTTTGAAAATATTTTCAAAAAGCTTTTTCTTTATTGACATTTATATTTGATTCGTATATAAATAAAATGTATTTAATCTAGGTAATTGCAATTCTTGCAATTATAATTTCCAAAATATTGAAATATAAGAATGCTAATGGTATAATTAAGGAGGTGAAACCTTTTTGCCAATAATTTCACAATTTTATGGAATTATTGTATCTATATACTTTAATGATGAGATAAAACATAACTTACCACATGTTCATATAAGATACAATGAATATAAAGCAGTATATGATTTTGAGGCTAATATATTAAGTGGGAATTTACCAACAAAACAAAGAAAACTAATAGAAGCATGGTTAATTATTAGAAAAGAAGAATTAACAACTCTGTGGAATTTAATGAAAGAAGAAGGAAGATTTTTTAAGATAAAACCATTATAAAATAAGGGGGGAGAAAATGATACCAGATATTAAAGAAGTAAAGGCTTTAGATAAATATTTTATATACTTAAAATATGAAACAGGAGAAGAAAAAATATATGATATGACAAAGCCAATACTAAATATAAAGTATTATAATAAATTAAAATCGATAAAATATTTTAAGAACATACGACCAAGAGGAGATACAGTCGAATGGGCTAATGGAGAAGATGTAGCTCCAGAAAACTTGTATTACAACAGTATACCAATTAGCGAATATAATGGAACAATAGGTTAGATAAAAAGCTTTTTGAAAATATTTTCAAAAAGCTTTCATTTTTTTTATATAATATGATAGAATAGTATAAACAAAAACTAGATAAAAGGGGCTAAAAATGAAAGAAATAGATAAAGAAAATTTACCAAAGCATATAGCAATAATAATGGATGGAAACAGAAGATGGGCAAAAGATAGAGGGCTTACAACAAGAGATGGACATAAGGCAGGAGCACAAGCACTAGAAGACATATCAAAATTTTGTAATAAAATAGGAATAAAATACTTAACAGTATACGCATTTTCAACAGAAAATTGGAAAAGAAGTAAAAAAGAAGTATCTGCATTAATGGCAATACTTAGAATGCGTGTAGATGCTTTTATAAAAGAAAAGGATAAACAAAATATACGAATTAAAGTAATAGGAGACATAAAAGGATTAACAAAAAGTTTACAAAAATCAATAGAAAAAGCTATAGAAATGACTAAAGATAATACAGGACTAACATTAAACATAGCATTTAACTATGGAGGAAGAGCAGAAATAGTTAGAGCTACAAAAATAATTGCAGAAAAAGTAAAAAATAATGAAATAAATATAGAGAACATAAATGAACAATTGATTTCAAATAATTTATATACAGCAGGACAGCCAGATCCAGATTTGCTTATAAGAACAAGTAAAGAATTAAGAACAAGCAACTTTTTACCATGGCAATTAGTATATACAGAATTTTATTTCCCAGACAAACATTGGCCAGAATTTGGAGAAGAAGAGTTGTTAGAAGCAATACGTGTATATCAAAAAAGAAACAGAAGATTTGGTGGAAGGCCATAGGCTATTAACACAAATAACGAATTACAATCAATGTAGGGGTTGCCGTCCTAAATAACTATAAAATGAAAGGAAAATAATATGAAATTAAAAAGAATTTTAAGTGGATTAATAGGTTTTCCAATTATTGCATTAATATTTATATATGGGAATACATATATAATAGATGCATTTATAGGCATAATATCAATTATAGCAATGTATGAATACTTAAAATGTTTAAGTGTGGATTACAAACCAGTAAAATGGATAGCATATATACCATGTTTGCTAATTCCATTTTTACATGTAATTCCAAAAGAATATTTATTAACAACAGTTGGAGTGTTAATAGCATTAGTAGTAGCTGTACTTTTTATGAAAGTAATTGCAAGCAACATGAAAACTAGTATAAGTGATATAGCTGTAACACTTTTTGGAATATTTTATATAACATTTTTCTTATCATTTATATCAATGCTATATAGTATGAAAAATGGGAAATACCTAATTTGGTTTATTCTAATTTCTGCTTGGGGAACAGATACATTTGCATATCTTGTGGGAGTAAAGTTTGGAAAACATAAATTTAGTAAAATAAGTCCTAAAAAATCAAAAGAAGGATGTGTACGGAGGAACAATAGGGGCTGTATTAATTTCATTAATATACACATTCTTTATAAACAAATTTGGAGGATTATCAATTTCATATTTGTATATAGGATTAATAACAGCAGGACTTAGCATTTTAAGCCAAATAGGAGATTTATCAGCATCAACACTAAAAAGAACAGAAGGAATAAAAGACTTTGGAAATCTAATACCAGGACATGGTGGGATTTTAGATAGAATAGATAGCATAATATTCATAGCACCATTTGCATATTTCTTGTTGAATTTATTATAGAGATAAATTGGAATTTGTTTAATTGAGGTGAGAGGTGTGATGTTGGAGGTGGGATTTGTAGGGCAAGGCTTCGTAGATTTTTCCCTATTCTTCACACTTCACACCTCGCACTTCACACTTCGCTAAATTACAGTTTTCATAAAAAAGGAGGCATAAATTGGTTTCATTTTTAATAAGTGCAATAAAAATAATATTCCTATTAGGATTTTTAATATTTATACATGAAAGTGGACATTTTTTAGTAGCAAAAGCGTGTAAAATAAAAGTAAAAGAATTTGCAATAGGATTTGGCCCAACAATTTGGAAAAAACAGGGCAAAGAAACAAAATATGCATTAAGACTTATACCACTTGGCGGATTTGTGAATATGTTAGGAGAAGAAGAACGTTCTAATGAAGAAGGTTCTTTTAGTACGGCAAGTATTCCAAAAAGGATAGCAGTAGTTTTAGCTGGTGGAGCTGTTAATATAATATTTGGCTTGCTAGTTTATTTTATACTAGTATCTTGTAATGGAAACTATATATCAAACGTGGTAGATTCAACAGTTGCTAATTATGCTGCACAAGAATCTGGAATAGAGCAAAATGATAAGATTTTGAAAATTAACGGTAAAAAAATAAGATTAAAAAGTGATATAGATGAAGCTTTGAAAAAATCAAATGGAAATGAAGTTTTAGTAACAGTTAAAAGAAATGATGATATAAAAGAAATAAAATTACTTCCAACAAAAGAAGAAACCAAAAGTATCGGAATATATCTAGAAGCAAAAGAAGAAAATTTATCTTCTAGTATAAAAGGAGTATATTCAGAAAGCCCAGCAGAAAAAGTAGGATTACAAGCAGAAGATAAAATACTAAAAATAGATGGAATAGAATGCAAGGATAATCCATATAAAGTAATAGAATTGATATCTGCAAATACAGCCAATAAAATATTAGTAGAAATAGAAAGAAATAGTCAAATAAAAGAATTCGAAATTGAGCCACAGGTTAAAGAAACATATAAACTTGGAATAGTATTTAAAGTAGCAGAAAATACATTTGCAAATAATATATATTATGGATTTTGGGATACTGCAGACTTTTCTGTATCGATAGTAGATAATCTAAAACAGCTATTTAAAGGAGAAGTAAAAGCAGACCAATTAATGGGACCAGTAGGAATATCAGAAGTAGTTTCTAAAACAGATGGAATAGTAGAATTTATATATATGCTAGCACTTGTATCACTATCACTTGGGGTAACAAACTTACTTCCATTCCCACCACTAGATGGAGGAAAAATTGTTATTCTAATAATAGAAGCAATAAGAAGAAAACCAATGAAAGAAAATATAGAAATAGGAATACAAATGGCAGGATTTTGTATACTTATAGGATTATCAATATTCGTAACATATAATGATATATTAAGGATTTTTTAAGGATTATAAACTTATTAAGTGCGAAGTGAGAAGTGTGAGGTGTGAAAAAAATTAATCATACTTCTCACTTCACACATCACACTTCATAAATAGGAGAGGAAGAATACGGAATGCCAAACACAGTAAAGGACGTTTTTAAAGATTATAAAGGACAAGGAAATATATTAGAAACACGAATAGAAAACATAAATCTATTCAAAAAAAGCAAAAAAATAGAAATAAAATTATCAACAGAAAAACAAGTAAAAATTCAAGAAATATCAAGCTTCGAAGAATATTTAATAACAAGATTTCAAATACAAAAAGTAGAACTTTATATCGAAATGAGGGAAAAAGGGGACAGGCCCCTTTTTCCCCAACAGCTTGTAAATGATTGGAAAGACATAATTGGCTACATTTCTAAAAAGTTTCCACTAACAAAAGCTATTTTAAATACTAGCACAGTTGAAGTGGAAGATAATAAAGTAATTGTTAATTTAAAAACAAAGAGTGCGGATTTTTTACATTCTTATGAAATAGATAAAGAGATAGAACAAGTAGTAAACAATTTATATGGTATAAAATGTAAAGTAATATACAAAGAGAATGTTACAGAAGAGACAATAAAAAAACAAGAAGAATATTTGGAAAACTTACAAAAAGAAGCATGCCAAGATTTAATTAATGAAATAAGCATGCAAGAAGAGATGATAGTAGAAAATGTTCCAGAGCCAGAAGAAGAGGAACAAGAAGAAAAGACTCCATTAATTTTTGGAAGAACAGATAAAATAAAAGAACAAATAGTAAAAATAGAAGACTTAACTTCAGACTATGGAAGAGTTGCAATAGAAGGAAAAGTAATTAGTACAGATGCAAGAGAACTAAAAAACGGAAAAACACTTGCTATGTTTAATATATATGATGGAACAAGTACAATAACTTGTAAATCATTCGTAGAAGCCGAAAAAGCACCAACTGTTTTGCAAAGATTAAAAGAAGCAAAAAGATTAAAAATATCTGGGAATGCACAATATGATAACTTTGCTAAAGAACTAGGAGTAATTGCAAATATAATTATAGAAATGCCAGATATAGAAGTTATTAGAAGAAAAGATAATGCAAAAGAAAAAAGAGTTGAATTGCATTTACATACTCAAATGAGCCAAATGGATGGAGTAAGTAGTGCAACAGATTTAATAAAAAGAGCAAGCAATTGGGGAATGAAATCAATTGCAATTACAGACCATGGAGTTGTACAAGCTTTCCCAGAGGCAAAAAAAGCAGCAGATAAATATGGAATAAAAGTAGTATATGGAGTTGAAGCATATCTTGTTCCAGATGACAATGCAGTTGACTTATCAAATGGAATGGATAATGAATATATAGTTCTAGATATAGAAACAACAGGACTTTCTTTTAGGACAGAAAAGATAACAGAAATTGGTGCAGTAAGAGTAAAAGATGGAGAAATTGTAGACACATTTGAATGCTTTGTAAATCCAGAAATACCAATTCCACAAAAAATAGTAGAAATAACACATATCACAGACGATATGGTAAAAGATGCAGAAACAATAGATAAGGTTATGCCTAAATTCCTAGAATTTATAGGAAATTTAAAATTAGTTGCACACAATGCAGATTTTGATGTTGGATTTTTAAAATACAATGCAGAAGAACTAGGGCTTACAATGGATAACGAATACATAGATAGTTTGGCATTATCTAGACAATTATTCCCAGATTTTAAAAAACATAAATTAGGAATAATTGCAGAAAAGCTAGGCATTAAAGTAGAAAATGCACATAGAGCTTTAGATGATGTAAAAACATTAGTAAAAGTATTTTTAAAAATGCTAGAAATACAAGCAGAAGAACCAAAAAAAGGTAGAGGTAAGAAAAAAGAAGAAAAGAAAGAATTATATAAAACACTTCCTTCATACCATGCAATAATACTTGTAAAAAATCTTAAAGGATTAAGAAATTTATATGAATTAATATCAGTTTCACATTTGAATTATTTCTATAAAAAACCACGTATTTTAACAAGTGTATTAGAAAAATATAAAGAAGGTTTAATACTAGGTAGTGCATGCGAACAAGGAGAATTATATAGAGCGATTGTTGCAGGAAAATCAGAAGAGGAAATAGAAAGAATTGCAAAAAGATATGATTATTTAGAAATACAACCACTAGGAAACAATGAATTTATGCTAAGGAACGGAACAGTGGGAAGTAAAGAAGAATTACAAGACATAAATAGAAAAATAGTTGAATTAGGAGATAAACTTGGTAAAAAAACTGTTGCAACATGCGATGTTCACTTTTTAGACCCAGAAGATGAAATATATAGAAGAATTTTAATGGCAGGGCAAGGCTTTTCAGATGCAGACGAACAAGCTCCATTATATCTAAGAACAACAGAAGAAATGCTAAAAGAATTTGAATACTTAGGCAGAGAAAAAGCATATGAAGTTGTTGTTACAAATACAAACTATGTTTCAGATTTATGCGAAGAAATAAGCCCAATATCACCAGAAAAATGTCCACCAGTATTGGAAAATGCAGAAAGAGATATTCAAGATATTTGTACAAGCAAAGCAAAAGAACTATACGGAGATCCACTTCCTCAAGTGGTACAAGATAGATTAAAAAGAGAACTGGACTCAATTATAAAAAATGGATTCTCAACATTATATATAATTGCTCAAAGGCTAGTTTGGAAATCAAATGAAGATGGATATTTGGTAGGTTCCAGAGGATCTGTTGGTTCTTCGTTTGTTGCAAATATGCTTGGAATTACAGAAGTAAACTCACTTCCACCACATTATAGATGTCCAAACTGCAAATATTCAGACTTTACTGATTATGGAATAAAAAACGGAGTCGATTTACCAGATAAAATATGTCCTAAATGTGGAGCAAAACTATTTAAAGATGGAATGGATATACCATTTGAAACATTCTTGGGATTTAATGGAGATAAAGAGCCTGATATAGACTTAAACTTCTCTGGAGAATATCAATCAAAAATACATAGATATGCAGAAGTAATATTTGGAAAAGGAAAAACATTTAAGGCTGGAACAGTTGGTACAATAGCAGATAAAACAGCATTTGGATATGTAAAAAATTATTTTGAAGAAAGAAATATTCCTGTTACAAATGCAGAAATTTCAAGAATAGTTATGGGATGTACAGGGGTTAAAAGAACAACAGGACAACATCCAGGAGGAATTATAGTTGTACCACATGGTAGAGAAATATATGAATTTACTCCAGTGCAACATCCAGCAGATGACCCAAATTCGGATATTATAACAACACACTTTGACTATCACTCAATAGATAAAAACCTACTTAAGCTAGATATGCTTGGACACGACGATCCAACAGTTATAAGAATGCTTCAAGACTTAACTGGAATAGATCCAAAAACAATTCCACTAGATGATAAAAAAACAATGAGTTTATTTACATCAACAAAAGCACTGGGTGTAGAACCAGAGCAAATAGGTTCAAAAACTGGTTCATTTGGAATACCAGAGTTTGGAACAAAGTTCGTAAGAGGAATGCTTGAAGAAACAAAACCGACAACATTTGAGGAATTAATAAGAATATCTCGGATTATCACATGGTACAGATGTGTGGCTTAACAATGCAGAAACTTTAATAAAAGAAGGAAAAGCTACATTAAGTGATGCAATATGTACAAGAGATGATATAATGACATATTTAATAAAAAAAGGCTTAGATCCAAACCATTCATTTAAAATAATGGAAGCAGTTCGTAAAGGAAAAGTAGCAAAAGGTGCAGAGCCAAAATGGGAAGAATACAAAGAAGAAATGAGAGAACATAATGTGCCAGAATGGTATATAGATTCTTGCCAAAAAATAAAATACATGTTCCCAAAAGCACATGCTGTGGCTTATGTAACAATGGCATTTAGAATAGCATGGTTTAAGGTTAA
>CAKPKG010000031.1 GCA_934167165.1 uncultured Clostridia bacterium | reverse complement strand
AAAAAATTTGGATTTTCTGAAAGCATGGGACAAGCAATAGCCAATCATACAACAGGAAATAAAGATATGGATATATATTCTAAAATATTATTTATTGCAGATAGGACAAGCAAAGAAAGAAATTTTGATGACATAGAATATATAAAAGATTTAGCAAAAAAGGATATGGATGAGGCAGTTTTATATATATTAGATAAAAAAATAGAGTTACAAGTAAAAAAAAGAGCATTAATTCACTTAAACGGAATCATAGCAAGGAATTATTTGCTGGGGAAAATATAAGATTTGAAGTGAGAGGTATGAGGTGCGAAGTGTGAATTTACAATTCATAAATAAAATATATAATGAAAAAGAAGGAGGAATTTTAATGAGATTTATACATATGGCAGATGTACACTTTGACAGTCCATTTACAGTACTTGCATCAAGAGAAAATTTAGCTAATGAAAGAAGGCTTGAACAAAGGAAAGCATTTGCAGATGCAATAGAATATATAAAAGAAAATCAAATCCCCTTTTTATTTATATCAGGGGATTTATATGAACAAAAATATATAAGAAAAAGCACAATAGAATATATTAATAATTTATTTAAAGAAATACCAAATACACAAATATTTATAACACCAGGAAATCATGATCCATTTTTAGTTAATTCGTTTTATAACACATTTAAATGGAATGACAATGTAACAATATTTGATTCTGAAATAAAAATTGTAGAAACAGAAGAGGCAGATATATATGGATTTGGATTTACAGATTTTTATTGTGAAAATTCCCAAATTGAAAAAATAAATATAAAAAATAAAAATAAAATAAATATATTAATTGCACACGGTTCATTAGATGCTAGTAAAACCTTAGATATGCAATATAATCCTTTAAATAGTAATAAATTAAAAGAAATAGGATTTGATTATGCTGCATTAGGTCATATCCATAAAGCAAATTTTGAAGAAAATAAAAATAATTTTATATATCCGGGGTCTTTAATTTCTTTTGGATTTGATGAATTAGGAGAACACGGATTTTTAGATGTAGAAATAAATAAAAATAATTCAGAAATAAATAATAATAATTTAAATAATTCAGGAATAAATAAAAATAATTTTAAAATAAATAAAAAAATAAAATTTATTAAAGCAGATAAAAGAGTTTTTGAAGAAATAAAATTAAATATTTCAGAAATTAATTCAGAAGAAGAACTAATTGAAGAAATAAAAAATATAAAAACAGATAAACAAAAAAACTATAAAGTAATTTTAGAAGGATATAAAAACACAGAAATCAATTTGAATAAGATCCAAAAAATGGTATTGAACGAAACTATTTTGAAAGTAAAAGATTTTTCAAAAATGAAATATGATATAAATGAATTGGCAAATCAAAACAATTTAAAGGGAGTTTTCATTAACAGAATTTTACAAAAAGAACAAGAAGGAATATGTACAAAAGAAGAAATGGAAGAAGCTATAGAAATCTTTATAAATGCCTTAAAATAGAAAGGTAACATAAATGAAGAGAAAACGAAAAACAAGAAGAAAAACAACCTGTGGATAACTTTCTAAAAGCAACGGAAATAAAGTAAAACAATGAAAAAGTACAAAATAATACATAGTGAACATAAAGAAGAGAAAAAACAAACAAAAAAGCCACTAAAATTATGTAAACAGTAGCAAAAATTAGAAAGAATGCAAAGGAAAAAATGAAAAATATTAGTGTAAAAAATGCAGTAAAAATCTAAAAGAAAATGTTAAGAAGAAATAGAACAAAAAGCCACGAAGAAATATGTAAACAAACGTAAACAACAAAAGAAATTGTCAAAAAAGAAAAATAGATTACCAACAAAAAATTGTAAGTGAAAAAACTTGGAGAATTTACAAAAAGGCAAAAGAAATAAAAGAAAAATTGTCAAAAAAGAAAAAACAAATATTTGAAAAAATCTTTTAAATAAAAAATGAAAAAACAATAAAAAATAAAGAAAATAAAAATAATTAATAAAAAATATATATTAAATAAAAATAAATACTAAAAAATAAAAATTGAGGTGATATTTTGAAAATTAATTTTTTAAAAATAAATGGATTTGGAAAAATAAAAAATAAAGAAATTAATTTAAATAAAAAAATAAATTTAATATATGGAGAAAATGAAGCAGGAAAAACTACATTATTAAAATTTATTCCTTCTATGTTATATGGAATATCTAAAAATAAAAATGGAAAAGAAATATCAGATTATGATAAATATAAACCATGGGATGAAAGTGAGTTTTCTGGTAAAATAATATATACATTAGATAATGAAGAGAAATTTGAAATATTTAGAGATTTTTCTAAAAAGAATCCAAAAATATATAATGAAAATTCAGAAGATATATCAAAAGAATTTTCCATAAATAAAACTAAGGGAAATCAATTCTTTTATGAACAAACAAACATAGATGAGGAAACATTATTTAGTACAGCGATAGCAGAACAACAAGGAGTAGCATTACCACAGAACAGTCAAAATATAATAACACAAAAAATAGCAAATATGCTCTCTACTGGAGATGACAATATATCATATAATAAAGTTATGTCCAATTTATCTAAAAAACAAATTGAAGAAATAGGCACAGAAAGAACAACAGGAAGACCAATAAATAATATATTAAAAGAAATAAATAATTTAGAAGAAGAAATAAATAAAATAGAAAATTGTGAATGTGATAGTAAAAGCAAAAAAGAAGAAATAAATAATTTAGAAAAAGAGAATAATAAAATAAAAATAGAAATTAAAATAAATGAAGAAATTAAAAAAATAAAAGAAGAAAATAAAATAGAAGAAGAAAAAATAAAAATAAAAAATGAAATAAAAAATGATTGCGAAAATAAAATAAATAAATTAAAAAATGAAATAAAAAATAAAAATGAAATAAATAATAAAAAAACAAAAAATAATAAAAATATTTTAAATATATTATTAATGGTAATTTTAATAATTTTAAATATTATTATTAATATAATTAAATTCCCTAAAATTGTAGATTATACAGTGGTCGCAGCAACTATGGCTTATTTAATAATTAATTTAATATTATTTATTTTAAATAAAAATAAATTAAATAAAAAAGAAAAAACAAATAATTTAGAAAAAATAAAAATAGAAAAAGAAATAGAAATATTAGAAGAAAATATTAAAAATACAGAAAAAGAAATAAATAATATTAAAAAAAATATGGAAGAAAAAAATAAAATAAAAATAAATGAAATAAAAAATGAATTTAATTGCGAAACACAAATCGATAATTTTTTTAATGATAATTTAAAGAATATAAATTATAATATTGATTATTTAGAAAAACAATTAAATTTAAACTTGATTAGAATAAATACTATTAATATAGAAGAAAAAAATATTAATGAGAAATTAGATAATAAAATAGAATGTGAGGAAAAACTAGAATACTTATATGAACAGAAAAAAGAATTAGAAGAATTAAATAAAGTAATATATTTAGCAAAAGAAACATTAGAAGAAGCATATGATGAGATGAAAAGAAATATAACACCAAAATTTACAAAAGAATTATCAAATAATATAGAAGTAATTTCTAATGGAAAATATAAAAAAGCAAACTTTAATTTAGATACAGGTTTAACAATAGAAGCAGAAAATGGAGAATACATAGAGTGTAATAAATTAAGTATAGGCACAATAGATCAATTATACTTATCGCTTAGGTTGTCGGCCATTCAAGAAATAACAGAAGAAACTATGCCAATAATATTAGATGAAAGTTTTGCATACTTTGATAATCAAAGATTAGAGAATATTATAAGATATTTAAATTCGAATTATAATAATCAAATTATTATTTTTACATGCACAAACCGAGAAAAAGAAATTTTAGATAAATCAAATATAGAATATAACGTAGTTAACTTATAAATTGGAATTTCACGAAGTGCGATGTTTGAGGTGTGAAGTGTGAAAATAGAGAAAAGTCTATGAAGCCTTGACCATATAAATCCCACCTCCCACATCACACCTCCCACATCACACCTCTCACCTCAATAAAACAAATTCCAATTTATATCCGTTTAAAGTTGAAAAATCTGCAATAGTTGTGTATAATAATTAGGTTAAAAGGAGAGGTATAGTATGTTTCAAAAATTAGAAGACGTAGAAAAGAGATATGAAGAACTAAATAAAAAGATTAGTGATCCAGAAATTATTGCTAAACAAAGTGAATGGCAAAAATATATGAAAGAGCATGCTGCATTAGTAGATGTTGCAGAAAAATATAAAGAATACAAAAAAACAAAAGCAGCAATGGAAGAAGCAAAAGAAATGATGGCTGATAAAGAATTAAAAGAACTTGCGGAAGTTGAATATCAAGAATTAAAAGAAAAACTTCCTAAAATAGAAGAAGAATTAAAGTTTTTATTAATTCCTAAAGATCCAGATGATGATAAAAATATAATATGTGAAATAAGAGCAGGTGCTGGAGGAGATGAAGCAGCACTATTTGCAGGAACTTTATTTAGAATGTACTCAATGTATGCAGAAACAAAACATTGGAAAATAGATGTACTTAACGAAAATGAAACAGGACTTGGTGGATATAAAGAAGTAACATTTATGGTTACTGGTAAAGGCGCATATAGTAGACTAAAATTCGAAAGTGGTGTTCATAGAGTTCAAAGGGTTCCAGATACTGAAAGTAGTGGAAGAATTCACACATCAACAGCAACAGTTGCAGTATTGCCAGTTGTAGAAGATGTAGAAATAGAAATAAATCCAGCAGATGTAAAAATGGAAGTGTTTAGAGCATCTGGCGCAGGTGGACAACATATTAACAAAACATCTTCAGCAGTAAGGTTAATACATGAACCAACAGGAATAGTAGCAGAATGTCAAACAGAAAGATCACAAACTCAAAATAGAGAGTATGCAATGAGATTATTAAAATCTAGAATATATGAGCAGGAAAAAGCAAAACAAGATGCAGAACTTGCAAATGAAAGAAAATCGCAAGTTGGTAGTGGAGATAGAAGTGAGAAAATAAGAACATATAATTACCCACAAGGAAGAATTACAGATCATAGAATAGGTATGAGTATATATCAAATGGAAAATTTCCTAAATGGAGATTTAGATGAAATGATAAATAATTTAATAGCAGCAGATAGAGCAGAGAAATTAAAAGGTCAATAATGCTGGAAAAATAATCCATAAATTAGCAAAATATGAGGTGGAATTTATATTGAAAACAAATTCAAATGAAAGAAAAGAAATAGAAGAATTTATTATAAATCATGAAAGAGCACACTTTTTACAATCACCAGAGTGGGCACAAGTAAAGTCAGAGTGGAAACATGAAGAAATTGTATTACGTGATGAAAATGGAAAGATAAATGCATATTTAAGTATTTTATTAAGAAAGGTGCCAGTACTAAATAAATATATAATGTATGCACCTAGAGGCCCAATTTGTGATATATATGATGAAAAAATTATTAAAGAATTAGTAAATGAAATTAAAGGGATAGCTAAAGAATATAAAGCATTTATTTTTAGAGCAGATCCAGATGTTTTAGTAAGTGATGAAAGATTTAAAAGAATAATAGAAAATGCTGGGTTAAAGGCAAAAGATAATATTAAAAGTATAAATGATGTAATACAACCCAAATATGTGTTTAGATTAAATCTAACAAATAAGACGGAAGAAGAACTTTTACAATCATTTCATCAAAAAACTAGATACAACATTAGATTGGCAGTAAGAAAAGGCGTTACAATAAGAGTTGGAACAAAGGAAGACTTGCCAGAATTTTATAAAACAATGCAAGAGACTGGAAATAGAGATGATTTTATAATTAGAAGTCTTGAGTATTATAAGAAAATATATGATTGTTTAGGTCCAGAACATGTTAGAATAATGCTTGCAGAATATGAAGGAGAAGTTATTGCTGCAACTATGCCTATTTTATATGGGAACAAAGTTTGGTATTTATATGGTGGAAGTAAAAATGAAAAAAGAAACCTAATGCCTAATTATTTGTTACAATGGGAAATGATAAAATGGGCCTTAGAGAACAAATGTGATGTTTATGATTTTAGAGGAATATCTGGATTCAAAGATGAAAAATCTGGGTCATATGGTGTATACAAATTTAAAAAAGGATTTAATCCAGATTTTACAGAATTCATAGGTGAGATTTATGCAATATTTAATCCAATTACAAATAATATGTTTAAAATGCTGTCATTTATGTATAGAAAATATGGACTTTTAAAGAATAAAATTAAGAGGAAATAAATAAATGTCAGAAACAAAGTTACTAGGGAAATTGGATTTTTGTAACTTTTGGATTCTGACTTTATTATTACGAAAACGTTACGAAAATATTACAAAAATGTAACAAATTCTATTGACATTTTGAATAAAATATAATATTCTAGTAGCAGCAAAAAAATATACTGTAAAAATGGAGGAATTTGTCTTGGCAATTGGTGATATAATTGTAGGTATTGACATAGGAACATCCAAAGTAAATGCTACTGTTGGAGAGGTTAACAACTTTAATCAAATTGAAGTTATTGCAAACAGTGAGTGCAAATGTTTTGGTGTTAAAAAGTCAAAAATTACAGATGAAGAAGAAGTAGCAAATTCAATTGCAAAAACAATAGAATTTGCAGAACAAGAAGCCAATATCAAAATACATTCAGCTTATGTAACAATACCAGGGAAATACATTACAATTGTGCAAAATAGTATTTTGAAAGAAGCAAGGGATAAATATGCCGGAATATCTAGCAAAGATGTAGCTTCTGCAATTATGCAAGTTAGAGATATAGATATACCAGAAAATAAAGTTTTAATAGATATAGTAGCAAATGAATTTTCTTTAGATAATGGAAGAATAGTAGATGATCCAGTAGGAAGCTTAAGCTCAACTTTTACGGTAAAAGGACAAGTTGTTTTAGCTGACAAGGATTATATAAAACAATTAACAAGTGTATTTAAAAAAGCAGGAATAGAAATAGATGGAATTGTTCCAAATGTTCTTTCAGAAAGAGAGCTTGTGTTAGACAGAAATGAGTTAACAGACAATGTAATGATATTAGACATAGGCGCAGGAAATACAGATATAGGTGTATTTGAAGGAAAATCATTTGTTTATACAAATACGATTCCATTAGGCGGAGATAACATTACATCAGACATTGCATATGTGTTTAATATAAGTGAAGAGGAAGCTGACAGATTAAAAAGACAATATGGTTTAGCATTAAAATCATTTATAGATAATGACACTGATATAATATTAAATACATATAAAGGTGAAGAAAGAACAAAAACAATTAAAAGCTCTGAGCTAATAGAAGTAATAGAAGCAAGAGTAGAGGAAATGTTTTCTTTGGTTAATAAAGATATAACAAATGCTGGAGTAAAAGCAAATATAAATAATGTTATTTTAACAGGACAAGGTATAACTAATATTAATAAAAGTGATGTAGCAGGAAAAATAACATTAAATATACCAGTAAAAATATCAACAGGAAGATTAGTAAGTACAATAAAACCAAATTACAGGTCTAGTTATGCGTTAATAAAATATATTGCTTCAAGACCATTTGCGAAAACAGTTTCTAGTAGTATAGATACAATATCAGATGATAATATATTTAGAAATATATTAGAAAGAATAAAAGAGTTTTTTTATTCATAATTAAGTTTTAAATTTTAAAAAATATATATTTGGGAAAGGCCAAATTCAAAACTAAAAAGGAGGATTAACACTATGATGGAAACAGATTATGATGAAAACAATAATTACATGATGGACGGAACAGCAACTATTAAAGTTATAGGTGTAGGAGGAGCAGGAAATAATGCTATAAATAGAATGATTGAATCAGGAATAAAAGGTGTAGAATTTATAGCAATTAATACAGATAGACAAGCTCTTCAATTATCAAAAGCTAATTCAAAAATTCAAATTGGAGAAAAATTAACAAGAGGACTTGGTGCTGGAGCAAATCCAGACATTGGAATGCAAGCAGCAGAAGAAAGCAAAGCTGAAATTGCTGAAATGTTAAGAGGAGCAGATATGGTATTCGTTACAGCCGGAATGGGCGGAGGAACAGGAACAGGAGCAGCTCCAATAGTTGCAGCAGCAGCAAAAGAATTAGGAATATTAACAATAGGTGTTGTAACAAAACCATTTACTTTTGAAGGAAAGAAAAGACTTACTCAAGCAGAAAAAGGAATTGTAAATTTAAAAGAAAAAGTTGATACACTAGTTGTAATACCAAATGATAAATTATTACAGATAATTGATAGAAGAACATCAATTGTAGAAGCTTTTAAAATGGCTGATGATGTTTTAAGACAAGGTGTTCAAGGTATATCTGATTTAATATCTGTACCAGGATTAATTAACCTTGACTTTGCAGATGTTAAAACAGTAATGCTAAATACAGGTATGGCTCATATGGGTATAGGTAGAGCTAGTGGAGAAAACAGAGCAGAAGATGCTGCAAAACAAGCTATCCAAAGTCCATTACTAGAAACATCAATAGAAGGAGCAAGAGGAGTTATAATAAATATTACAGGTGGAAATGATTTAGGATTACAAGAAGCAAATACAGCAGCAGAATTAGTACAAAGAAGTGTTGATCCAGAAGCAAATATTATATTTGGTGTAGTTACAGATGAAAGTTTAGGAGATGAAATTTCAATTACAGTTATTGCAACAGGTTTTGAAAAACAAGAAGCACCAATCTCAAGCATAGGTGTTGAAAATTTAGTAACCAATACTTGGAATAAAAAGATCAATTCAATACCAACACCAACAGAAAGTAAAGAAACACAAAACGATTTAGACATACCATCTTTCTTAAGAAAAAAAGGAAATAAATAAAACGGAAAATTTAAAATGTACTTAAGATAAAAGTCGATTTTTCCAATACAACAATTATTAAAAGAAAAATGAAGAAGAAATAATCTAATTTAGTAGATTATTTCTTTTTTTCGCCTTCAAGAAGTGACACATTATTTGAATAACAAGTAGTACAATATTTAGCACAGATGAGTATTCAGATTTATACAAAATAATAAGGAATACGAGGTGACCTATTGACCATATATATAGATATAATTTTTTTAGAAAATTTATTTATGAATTATATTATTATATTTGCAACAGGAATAATTATAAAAGCACAAATAAAAATAACTAGAACTCTTATATCAAGTACTATTGGAAGTATTTATGCAGTAATTTCATACATGTCTATACTGGAAATATGTTCCAACATATTTTTAAAGATAATACTTTCTATTGCTATGGTATACATTGCTTTTAAACCATTAAATATAAAAACATTTTTTAAAGAACTAATAATATTTTATTTAACCTCATTTACATTTGGTGGAGTTGCATTTGCACTTTTATATTTTGTAAGCCCACAAAACATATTAATGGAAAAACGGGGTATTAATAGGTACATATCCAATAAAAATAGTGTTAGCAGGGGGAATGTTTGGATTTATTATTATAACAACTGCATTTAAAAATATTAAAGGAAAATTAACTAAAAAAGATATGTTTTGCAATATCAAAATTAATATAAATTCAAATACCGTGTATACAAAAGCAATAATCGATACAGGTAATTTTTTAAAGGAACCAATTACAAAGATACCTGTAGCTGTTGTAGAAAAAGACATATTAAAAGGAGTAATACCAGAAGAGATATTAAATAATCTATCAAATATTATCGAAGGCAAAGAAATAGCATTAGGAGAATATTTATCTAAAATAAGATTAATACCATTTATGTCATTGGGCAAAGAAAATGGAATGCTAATTGGAATAAAGGCAGATGGATTAGCAATAAACACTCAAGATGATGTATTGTTTATAAAAAATATAATAATAGGTATATATGATGGAAATTTAAGTAAAACCGGCAAATATAAAGCCTTAATAGGTCTAGAGCTTTTAGAAAACAAAGGAGGAAACAAAGATGAACATATTAGAACTATTAAAATCTAAAATTAGTACAATCTATGTTAAATATTTAAATAATGAGGAAATAGAAAATTTTCCAATTTTCTATATAGCAGGTAGCCAAAAATTACCTCCGCCATTAAGTCCACAAGAGGAAGAAGGATTATTAATAAAATTAGAAAATAAAGATTTAGAAGCAAGGCAAATTCTAGTAGAAAGAAATTTAAGATTAGTAGTATATATTGCGAAAAAATTTGAAAATACTGGTGTAGGAATAGAAGATTTAATATCAATTGGAACAATAGGATTAATGAAAGCAATAAATACTTTTAATGTGAATAAAAATATCAAACTTGCTACATATGCTTCAAGATGTATAGAAAACGAAATCTTAATGTATTTAAGAAGAAGCAATAGAATAAAAGGAGAAATATCAATAGATGAACCACTTAATCAAGACGGTGATGGAAATGAGTTGCTTCTTTCAGATATTTTAGGAACAGAACCAGATATTACTTCTAGAGGAATTGAAGACGAAGTGGATAAAGTACTACTAAAAGCTTCTATAGAAAAATTAAGCAATAGAGAAAAAAATATTATGGAATTAAGATTTGGTTTTATTAGTGGAACAGAAAAAACACAAAAAGAAGTAGCAGATATGCTTGGAATTTCACAAAGTTACATATCAAGATTAGAAAAGAAAATAATGAATAAAATGAAAAAAGACATATTAAGTAAAACAGGATAGAGTGCAATACTCTATCCTTCTTCTAAATCAATTACATTTTCTAAAGCAGAAATTTCTGTAAAGACAGAATTTATATTCACATCTTTATGAAATCTAAAAATCAATTCAAGATCTGCTAAATCTTCTTCATTTGGTTTACCAGTTTTGATTTTTTTAATATTAATATTATACTTATCAAAAATTGATTGTATACATGGTAATGTGTTTTTTATTTCTTTTACTGTTACACTTAAAGAGATATTAGTAAAGTGATCTAATGATTCAAATAGATTATGAGAATGAGAAAGTATAATATATACAATTACAGTAGAAATTATTCCACCTATATAGAATCCTGCTCCAATACTAAGACCAATACAAGTTGTAGCGAGTAAGCTAGAAGCTGTGGTTAGTCCTTTTACATTAAAACCATCTCTTAAAATAGTACCAGCACCTATAAACCCAATACCAGAAAGCAACTGTGCTGGTATTCTAGATGCATCTACAGAGTATTTATAACTTAAATATTCTCCACAAAGCATAATAAGTACAGCACTTATACCAATTAATGAATGAGTTTTGAAACCAGCTGGTTTATTAACAGATTCTCTTTCTGCTCCAATAAATCCGGCTAAAAGAAAACCTAAAATAAGTCTAATTATGGCTTCAAACCAAAATGTTGAAATTAAGTTTTGTAAAAATTGCATATTACCTCCAAAAATACTATATAAATATTATAATTTAATAATAGTATAATTTAAAGAGAAAAATAAAAATTAGTTAAAATATTTACTTATTTCTTCTAAATTACAGAAGTTATTTTGTCTAAAAACTTCATAAGCAACAATAGCTACTGAATTAGATAAATTAAGAGAGCGTAAAGTTTTTCTCATTGGGATTCTTATAGTGTTTTCCAAATGTTCTTTTAGCAAACTCTCTGGAAGTCCTTTAGTTTCCTTACCAAACAAAAGAAAAACTTCATCTAATTTAGAATAATTAACATCAGAATAACAATGTTGACCTTTTGTTGTAACTAAAAACATATTATTATTTACTGGATATTTTTTCAAGAAATCAGACAAAGAATTATGTTCTTCTATATCTAATTTATCCCAATAATCAAGACCAGCTCTTTTAACATATTTATCAGAAATCTCAAAACCTAAAGGTTTTACCAAATGTAACTTGGCACCGATTGCAGCACAAGTTCTTGCAATATTCCCAGTGTTTTGAGGAATTTCTGGCTCTACTAAAACTATATTTAAATCCATAAAAATCCCTTCCTTAAAAAACTGAATATAATTATAACATAGAATTGGAGAACAGTAAAATAAATTGTAATTTCACGAAGTGCGAAGTGTGAGGTGAGAAGTGTGAGAAATAGAGAAAGGCCTGCGAAGCCTTGGCCCTATAAATCACACCTCCAACATCACACCTCTCACCTCAATTAAACAAATTCCAATTCATTTGACTTTTATATATTGAAATGCTAAACTAATACTTAATAATGGAGAAGGAATTAAATGAAAAATCAAAAGAAAATTAAAATAATAAAAATAACATTAACAGCTGTAATATTAATAGCGCTTGCAATATTTTTTTGGAGAATTGCTCCATTTATGATGGATTTATCTACAACAGAAGGACAAATAGTTTTTAAAAATAAAATAAATAGCATGGGATTTTTAGGATTACTATTGTTATTTAGTTTGCAAGTATTGCAAATATTATTAGTAGTATTACCAGGAGAACCATTTGAGGTACTCGCAGGAATGTGTTATGGCACATGGGGAGGATGGCTATTTATAACAGTATCTGTGCTTATTACTACAATAATAATATTCTTTTCGGTAAGAAAATTAGGAGAAAAATATTTATATAATTTCTTTAAAAAAGAAAAAGTAGAAAAAGTAATGAATAGTAAACTACTAAAAAACGAAACAAACTTAGAAATTATTTTATGCCTAATATTTTTCTTGCCAGGCACGCCAAAAGATTTATTTGTATATATTGGTGGACTTTTACCAGTAAAACCATTAAGATTTATATTAATAGCAACACTTGTAAGATTCCCATCTGTAATTACATCAACAATGGTTGGAGCAAATATTTCAAATGGAAACTGGAAAACAAGTTTGTTAATATATTTAATTACATTTATTATAACAGCTATATTTTTAGTAATAATTAAAATAAGAGATAAAAATAAAGAATTAATAGAAATTATAAAATAGAGCATAAAAAAAGAGACTTTACTTTAAGAAAGTCTCTTTTTTTATATACTAGGAAATTTCTCATTTCCTAGTATATAAAAAATGCTATAATCGCTATTGCCTTTGAGATTTCCTCATTTCATTCGGGAACTCAAATTGGCGAGAAGAAAAGTGTGGTAAAGCCACTTTTCTTGTACTCTATTTTAATAGTTTATTCATATTACACATAAATATAATACTTTCTATTATATCCATAATAGAATAAGCAATTAATATAACTCCTAATGTAACTAATATTGTACCAGGTGCAAACATTACATAAACACCAGCAGCAAGTATTAAAATAGATAGAAGTAAACTTAAAATCCAGTAACCAGTGTCAGATCCTTTAAGTCTTACAGAAAGGTCTAATCTTGCTATACCACTTAAAATTATCCATATACCTATAATAATTCTAAAAAATGAAGCAATTGCACTACCACTAACTGTTACAAGTATACCTAAAATTACACATAAAGCACCATATATAAGTCTGTAATCATAAAATAGATAATCATCCTTTGATGTAAAATAAGATATGACTTTAACAATTCCCATAGCAATAAGTAATACACCAATTACATAAGAAACTGCTTGAACAATAGCATTTGGATTTACAACAAGTAAAATACCTAAAAGTAAAAATACTATTGAAGATAGTATAGATGTAAAGCCTGCTCTTTTTAATAAATCTTTCATTTCTCTCCCTCCATTCCGCCAAGATTATATCACTACTTAAAAATAAAAACAATGGGGAAAAAAGGGACAGTCCCCTTTTTCCCTCAAGTCGCAAAATTTGATTTTTTTCGAGTTTTATTGTATAGTATTGTGCGAGGTTGATATTAATGAAAATTTTGATAGTTATAGACCAATTTGACGATGCAAATAATGGTACAACTATTTCTGCAAAAAGGTTTGCAGAAGGGTTAATGAATTTAGGACATGAAGTATATGTTGTAAGTACAGGAAAACCAGCAGAAAATAAATATGTAGTTAAAAAATTGCCACTACCTATAATAGTTTCTAAAATAATAAAATCTCAAGGTATGACATTTGCTGTTCCAAACAAAGATGTATTAGAAGAGGCTATTTCAAAAGTTGATGTGGTTCATTTTTATATGCCATTTTTCTTATCTTATGAAGCACTAGAAATAGCAGAAAAACTAGGAACACCACGTACAGCTGCTTTTCATGTACAACCAGAAAATATAACATATACAATAGGACTTGGAAAAAATACAAAAGTTAATGATAAAATATATAGCTTCTTTAGAGATAAATTTTTCAATAAATTTAAACATATTCATTGCCCAAGTAATTTTATAGCAAATGAATTAAAAGAACATGGCTATACTGCTAAAACTTATGTAATATCAAATGGAGTAGGTCCAGAATTTAAATATAGAAAAAATGAAAAAAGTCCTGAATTTAAAGATAAATTTGTAATTACAATGATAGGAAGATTATCAAATGAGAAAAGACAAGATTTAATATTTGAAGCAATTTCAAAGTCAAAATATAGTGATAAAATTCAATTAGTACTTGCTGGGAAAGGACCAAAATATAACAAATATAAAAAATTAGGAGAAAAATTAGTAAATGAACCAGTAATAAGCTTTTTTGATAAAGAGCACTTATTAGAATTACTTGGAATGACAGATCTTTATATACACTCAGCAGATGCAGAGATAGAAGCAATATCTTGTATAGAGGCATTTGCATGTGGAATAGTTCCTATAATTGCAAACAGTCCAAAATCTGCAACTCCTCAATTTGCATTAGATGACAGAAGTTTATTTGAAGCAGGAAATAGTGATGATTTAGCTAAAAAAATTGATTATTGGATTGAAAATGAAGCTGAAAGAAAACAAATGGAAACAAAATATGCAGAACATGCAAATGAGTATAGAATAGAAAAAAGCATGAAAAAAATAGAAGGAATGTTTGAAGATGCAATTAGAGAATATAGCAATAATTAGAAAGTTAAATTAAAATTTGGAACATATTCTTCTTCATGGCTTCCCAATTCTTGAATATATCCATTTTGTAAATCTAGAGAATATAAGTAGTTTAAAACTTCTTTATATTCTTTTTTATTTAATTTTCTGTTTATTAAAGAATCATTTTTTGCTTTGTAAGTTGGAAAATATTGAGCCATAACGCTTACATATATATCTTTTGGCAAATTTTCATTAATCCATTTTAAAATATTTTTTGTATTTTGAATATGATTTGGAAGAACTAAATGACGAATAATAACTCCTTTTTGAATAATTCCATTATCATCAAAAACAGCATTTCCAACTTGTGAGTACATTTCCTTTATAGCATTTGTTGCAACTTCAAAATAATTATCCACATTAGAATATTTTTTAGATAATTCATTTGTATAATATTTTAAATCAGGTAAATAAACATCAATATATCCATTTAACATTTTTATTGTTTCTACATTTTCATATCCATTAGAATTATATATAATTGGAATTTTTAACCCAGTTTTTCTTGCAAGTTTAATTGCCTCAATTATTTGGTACACATACATTGTAGGTGTTACTAAATTTATATTATGAGCACCTTTTTCTTGTTGTTTAATAAAAATATCAGCAAGATTTTGTATAGTAATTTCTTTACCTTTTCCGTTCTTGGCTAATTTCATAGTTTTGGCAATATATACAATTCAAATTGCAATTAGTAAAAAACACTGTTCCAGAGCCATTTGTACCACTAATACATGGCTCTTCAAACATATGCAAAGATGCAAGTGCAATCTTTAATGTATTATCACACTTACATCTACCTTTTTTTCCTTCTAATCTATTAACTTTACAATTATGTGGGCATAGAGTACAA
>CAKPKG010000030.1 GCA_934167165.1 uncultured Clostridia bacterium | reverse complement strand
TGGAGCCGCTAGTCAGACTTGAACTGACGACCTACTGATTACAAGTCAGTTGCTCTACCAACTGAGCTACAGCGGCATATTAAATTGGTGACCCCGACGGGAATCGAACCCATGTCTCCGCCGTGAAAGGGCGATGTCTTAACCGCTTGACCACGGGGCCTTATATAAACAACTGCTAATGAAACATTAGCAGTTGTTTTGGTGAGCTATCCGCGACTCGAACGCGGGACAACTTGATTAAAAGTCAAGTGCTCTACCACCTGAGCTAATAGCCCATAACTACCAAAAAGTAATTATTTAAGCAACCGTCTCTCAACAGTTGCTTAACTATATTACAATATTTTTATGCAATTGTCAATGCTTTTTTTAAAATTTTACAATTTTTTAGTATTTTTTTGTATTTTTTATGAATTTAGTTTTTCTAATAATTCTTCAACATCTATTCCATGTACTGCACAAGCCTCTTCTAGTGTTTCTGCTTGTGATGCTGGGCATCCTAAACAATGCATTCCTGCATCTAATAATATATTTGCTTTTTCTGGTGCTATTTCTAATAATTCTCCAATTTTTGTTGTTTTTTCTATCATAATATTCCTCCTTCAAAATTTGCAAAGAACAAATTTTGTATTTTTATTTATTTTCTTGTTCTCCTCAAAAATTTTAACATATTTTTTTAAAAAAGTATAGACAAATTTAAAATTATATATTATTATGGTAAAAATTGTAAAAGGTGGTGATTTAATTAAATAATTTAATTCATATATTTTTTATATCTCTTATTATTAATGTTTTTATTACTTTTTATTCTATCTATTCTTTTATAAACTTAAAAATTTTCTATAATTCCCAAGGTTCAAAACTAAAATTAAAAAATCTTTCAAATTAATTAGGAGGTCATTTTTGAAAAAATTTTATAAAAAACTTCTTGCTTTTTTTATTTCCTTTATCATTTACTGTATTATGAAATGCATTTTTTCTCCAATATTTACCGTTTCTAACCTAATTTTCCCATACTCTATAACTCAATTTGATATAGTTGCACAATACCCTATAATTTGGAGTTATATAAAGAAAACATATTGTATAACCTTCTTTCTCTCTACATTCTTACTTACTAACACTTTAATCTCAAATCTTAAATTCTCTTTAACAAAATTTTTTTCAGCCAAACCAAAAAAGCCTATTTTTAGCTCCGGTATTAATTTATTGATTGGAAAAAATTCCAGTTCACAAGAAGAAGTTTATATATGTGAAAAAAGTCTTTATCAAAACATTTTAATCACTGGAACTATTGGTTCTCGGCAAGACCAGTTCTTTAATGGAGCCTTTACTTAAACAGCTCATTTCGTATAATTCTCCTAAACTTGGAATGTTAATTTTAGATGTAAAAGGTAACTTTCATAAAATGGTACAATATTATTCAGAACAATATGATAGATTAGATTCTTTAGTTATAATAGAACTTAATTCTAATATAAAATATAATCCTCTGGATAAGCCAAACCTAAAGCCCTCTGTTCTTGCAAATAGGCTAAAAATAATTTTAGAACTTTTTTCATCAAATAACTCTGATTCTTATTGGTTAGACAAAGCCGAACAAGTTTTAACTGAAGCAATTAAACTGTGTAGATTATACAATAATGGGTATGTTACTTTTTTGGAATTGCATAATTTAATAAATTATGAAGATTATTTTCAAACAAAAATAGAATTATTAAGAAAATCTTTTCAAAGTGGAAAACTCTCGCATGAAAAAATTTATGATTTATATTCTTCTTTAAATTTTTTTGAAACTGAATTTAAGCATTTAGATCCTCGAGTACTTTCAATTGTAAAATCTGAAATAACTAGAATTACTAATACTTTTATTTCTGATTTTGATATTTTTAATACCTTTTGCCCTGCAAAAGAAAAAATTAATTTTTATGGTTTTAGTTCATTACTTAATGAGAAAAAAATAGTAGTTCTTAATATGAACATTGCAAAATATAAAAATCTTTCAAAAATAATTGCTGCTTATTTAAAACTTGATTTTCAATCAGAAGTACTTATGCAATTATCTAATAATAGAAAAACTATACATCCTTCCGTTTTTATGTGTGATGAATATCACGAATATGTAACTTTATCGGATAGTGATTTTTTTGCTCAAAGTAGAGAAGCAAAATGTATAAATATTGTTGCAACTCAAAGCTATACATCTATTCTAAACACTTTAAAAGATGAATCTTCTGTAAAAGTAATTTTGCAAAACCTAGTAAACAAATTATGGCTTAGAACAGATGACATATTTACTATTGAAACTGCTCAAAAACAAATTGGACGTGAAGATAAAATAAGATATCTTAAAAATATATCTGAAAATGCTGGCGAGACTAATTACAATTATTTTACAAATTCTTTCGAATCAAAAAAATCCAATATTTCTGAAAGTGTTTCTACTCAAATTAATACAGATTTTATATATGACACAAATTTCTTTACACAACAGTTGGAAACTTTTTCCTGTATTGCATTTTTATCTGATGGCTTAAAAATATTGCCTCCTTGCAAAATCAATTTATTGCCTTCTTTTTTGGACGACTCCACTAAAAATAAATCTAAAACTAAAATTATATAGAAAGGTGGTTTTTATGAAACAAAAATTATTATTTTTTATTTATTTTATTATTATATTATTTTTTATATTTTTATTTTTCCCAACAACTAGCTTTTGTGCATACCCTAGATTAGTTTCTAAAATTATTAAAGGGTTTGAAACAATTGAAAGTTGGATTTTAAAAGCTTCTACTCCAGCTGCCGCAGTTGCTGTTGGAACTGGTGTTTTTATGAAAAAATTTAGTTTTGGAGATGAGGAAAGAATTCGACTTGGCAAAAAAATTATTAGAGGAAGTCTTTTTTCTTATGCTTTTATTTTAGCTATTGATTTAATTCTTTCTACAATTCAAACACTAGTTGCTTAATTTAGGTGGTGATTATTTGGAAAGTACACGGTGTAAATATTGTTCAAGTAATAACTGAAACTATTAACAATTTATTTTATAATTTATTCTCTTCCATTGATAATTCTTTATATTCCACTTTAGATGATTTGCTTTTTATTAATTTAGATTCTGTTAAAGATAATTATTTAAAAACCTTTTTAGGAAATACTTCTAATTCTGGAATAATATTAATTTGTAATTCTCTAATGCTAGGAATTTCATTGTATTATATATGTTCTCTTCTTTTATCATATTTTACTTTTTCTCAAGTGCAAAAGCCATCTCAATTTGTTTTTAAACTTCTTTTTTGTGCTTTTGCTATTAATTTTTCTTATTTTTTAATGGAACAATTAATATTAATTTTTTCTAATATTTCTTTAGCAATAAGAGAAGTAGGAGAAATTACTCTTAACAAAAATATTTGTCTATCAACATTTATTCAAGAATTAAATTCTACAATATATCTTGAATCAAACTCTGGTTTTACCTTGTTTTCTATTGATGGACTTATAAAAGGATTTGTATCTTTAAGTTTTTTTAATCTAGCCCTTTCCTATTCTTTACGTTTTATTATGATAAAAGTTTTTGTTTTACTTTCTCCTTTTGCTTTTTTATGTTTAATTACTCCAAATACTTCTTGGGTTTTTAAATCTTGGTTTAAGCTTCTACTTTCGTTACTTTTACTTCAAGTTTTGGTTTCTGTTATATTATTAATTGCCTTTTCTATTAATAATAAATCTGGTGATATTTTTTCTAAATTAATTTATATTGGATCTATATATGCTCTTATTAAAGCTAATTCATTTATTAAGGATTTTATGGGTGGACTTTCAACAGATATAAGTTTGGGAATTAATAATATTAATTCATTTATTAAAGGAGGTTAATTTTGAGATTTATTTTTCCACAAAATTTTGCTTTTAAAAATAAGATTCTAGGTTTTATTGATATTTCTACTTTATTTTTAAATATAATTTGGGATGCTTTTGTATTTTGTTTTTTAAATTTAATTTTTTCTAATACGAGTTTTATTTTTTCTTGTTTTATTGTTCTTTGTTTCCCTTTGTTTTTATTTAGTATAATAGGTTTTAATCACGAAAATATTGTCTATGTATTATTTTACTTACTAAAGTTTATATGTGCTCAAAAACTTTATTTTTACAATAAAAGCTCAAATTAAATGTAACGTTATTTTTTTCTTAACATATAATACTTTAAAATGGAGTGGATAATATGCTTGACTTTGTTCTTAATGGAATTGTTTGGGTTTTTGCATTATATGGTTTTATAGAAATATTAAAAACAATCTATTATTCTTTAATATATAGTAAGATTAAAACTAATGGAATATACTTTATAATAGCTGTAAAAAACCAAGAAAAACAAATAGAGAGTTTTATGCGTTCAATTCTTTTTAGACTATTATATGGAAAAGAAGAAAATGTACAAGATGTAATAATTTCTGATTTAGGTTCTAGTGATAGGACAAAGGAAATTTTAGAAAAATTGAAAAAAGACTACGATTTTTTAAATATTTTAGATTGGAAAACCTGTAAAGATTTAATAGACAATGTAAAAGAAAAATAATTTACATATACTTTTTTATGATATATAATATGCATTAAATAGAGCTATAGCCTATAATTAACAATAATAAGGGAGATTTTATTTTGGAAATAAAAGGACAAATATCAGAAATAATATATCAAAACGAAATAAATGGATATACGGTGGCAGAATTTGAAACATCAGAAGAATTGACAACAATAGTTGGTTATCTTCCTTTTATAAACAAAGGAGATAGCCTTAAACTTGAAGGAAATTTTATAAGTCATCCTGAATATGGTAGACAATTTAAAATACAAACTTTTGGAAAAATTATACCAGAAACATTAGATGCACTAGAAAAATATTTGGCTGGTGGTATTATAAAAGGGGTTGGCCCTGCTACTGCCAAAAGAATTGTAGATAAATTTGGTGAAGAAACAATAGCCATTTTAAAATTCGAGCCTGAAAAACTAGCACAAATAAAAGGTATAAGTTTAAATAAATCTCAAGAGATATCTGAAGAATTTAATGAAAAATGGGATTTGTGGCAAATAGTAGGTTTTTTAGAAAAATTCGGAATAACAGGCCAAAACAGCAAAAAAGTTTATGAAAAATTAGGACAAGATGCGATTCCAAAAATAGAAAAAAACCCATATATTTTATTAGATATAACATATGGTGTAGATTTTAAAAAAATAGATAAGATGGCAATGAATTTAGGCATAGACGTGCAAAGCAGTAGTAGAATAGCAAGTGCTATAAAATATAGCTTAATTCTAGCTGGAAATAACGGAAATAGTACTGTTTTATATAATAATTTAGTTAATTATGTTTCTAGTTTGATAGGAATAGAACCGGAAATAATAGAAGATGAAATAATAAACTTAAAAGCAAAACAAGAAATCTTTTTGGAAGAATTCGAGGATAAAGAATGGGTATATTTAGATACTTTTTATACAGCAGAGCAAAATATAGCCGAAAAATTAATTGGACTTGATAATGCAAAAAATATTAAGTATATAAAAAATTTTAAAACAGAATTAGAAAAAACGGAAAAAAATGAAGAAATTATCTTATCAGAGGAGCAAAAAGACTCAATAAAAGCAGTAAACGAAAACAATGTATGTGTAATTACTGGTGGGCCTGGTACTGGTAAAACAACAATTATTAAATCTATAATAAAACTATATGAGGCAAGAAAAATGAAAGTTGTTTTATGTGCTCCAACAGGCAGAGCAGCCAAAAGAATGCAAGAACAAACAGGCAAAGAAGCAACAACAATACATAGATTGTTAGAAATTAGAAAATTAGACGATGAAAACTTTATAGGTTTAGATTATCCAATAACCCCAATTGATGCTGATGTTGTAATAATAGATGAAATGTCTATGGTAGATATGTTTTTAATGAACCACATATTAAAAGCAATATATTTAGGAACAAAATTAGTTTTAGTTGGAGATATTGACCAATTACCATCAGTAGGACCTGGCAACGTTTTGCAAGACATAATAGAATCAAATGCCATTACAACAATAGAGTTAAATAAAATTTTTAGACAAGCAGCAAAGAGCAAAATAATAACAAATGCGCATAGAGTAAATAGTGGTGAAACATTTATTGGGGTGGAAGAAAAGGATAAATTAGATGATTTCTTTTATATAAATGAAATGTCACAAGAAAAAATGCTTCAAGATGTGATATCTCTATGTACAGGTAGACTAAAAAAATATGGTGACTATGATTTTTTCAAAAACATACAAGTTTTAACTCCAACTAAAAAAGGAATACTTGGAACAAAAGAATTAAATAAGCAATTACAAAATGCACTAAACCCAAAATCTACAGTAGAAAAACAAAATGGAGATAGGATTTTTAGAATCGGCGATAGAGTAATGCAAGTAAAAAACAATTATGATATTTATTGGGAAAAGAAAACAAATAGTACATTAGAAGCTGGTAGTGGCATATTTAATGGAGAATTAGGTATAATTACAGAAATTGATGAAGTAAACAAACAAATGGAAGTATGCTTTGATGATGAAAAAGTTGCGTGGTATGACTTTACAAATTTAGATGAGCTAGAACATAGCTATAGTATAACAATACATAAGTCTCAACGGAAGTGAATTTGACGTAGTAATAATGTGTGTGCCACAATCAGCACCAATGCTACTTACAAGGAATTTGTTATACACAGGAATAACAAGAGCCAAAAAGCTTTTAATAGTAATTAGTAATAAAAATATAATAGAATTTATGATACAAAACACAGACATAAAAAAGAGAAATACAGGACTAAAATATAAGTTAAGCAAAATGTGATTTCATGAAGTGTGAAGTATGAGGTGCGAGGTGTGAGAAATAGAGAAAAGCCTACGAAGCCCTGTCCCTATAAATCCCACCTCCAACATCACACTTCTCACTTAAAAAAGGAGTTTTTAATGTTAGATTTAAATAAAGATGTTAAATACATAAAAGGTGTAGGTCCTGCAAGGGCAGACCTTTTAAACAGTATTGGTATATTTAATTTATATGATTTAATTACATATTTTCCAAGAGATTACGAAGATAGAGGAAAAGAAAAGAACATTGCAGAATTAGAGGATGGAGAAGAGGCATTAATAAAAGCAATATGTGTTTCTAATCTTATGGAAAAAAGAATAAGAAAAAATATGGTAATCTATAAACTTACAGTAAAAGATGAAACAGGACTTTGCCAAATTACATGGTTTAACCAAAGATATTTAAAAAACAAATTTAAACTTCGGAGAAACATATAACTTTTTTGGAAAAGTACAGAAAAGAATTGGATTTATAGAAATGAATTCACCTGTTTTTGAAGAGGAAAATAAAAACAAAAATACGGGAAAAATAATTCCATTATATCCTCTTACATATAATTTATCTCAAAATGTTATAAGGCAAATAATAGAAAATGGTTTAAAAGAGGTAAATAATAATTTGAATGAAACTCTGCCTCAATATTTGCTAGAAGAATATAATTTAGATGATATAAATAAGGCTATAAATGATATACATTTTCCAAAAGATTTTGGAGAATATAATAAAGCCAGAAAGAGATTGGTATTTGAAGAATTACTTATTATGCAACTTGCACTTTTAAATTTAAAGACAAAATATACAGTAGATTCAAAAGGAATAGAATTTGATAAAAATATTAAAATGCAAGATGCAATAAAGGAACTTCCTTTTAAACTTACAAATGCACAGTCAAAAGTACTAGAAGAAATAAATAAAGATATGGAGTGTCCAAAACCAATGAACAGACTTTTACAAGGAGATGTTGGATCACGGAAAAACTGCTGTATCTATAATTGCAGCTTACAAAGCTGTTAAATCTGGTTATCAAGTAGCTGTAATGGCACCAACTGCAATTTTAAGTAAACAACATTTAAAAAATTTCGAAGGACTTCTCTCGCATTTTAATATAAAATGTGAATTGCTAGTAAGTGGTATTCCCAAAAAACAAAAAGAAGATATTTTAAAAAGATTATCAAATGGTGAAATTGATGTATTAATTGGTACACATAGTTTACTAGAGGAAAATGTTGTGTTTAAAAATTTAGGACTTGTTGTAACAGATGAACAACATAGGTTTGGAGTACGCCAAAGAAGTGTGCTAAACAGCAAAGGAGAAAATCCAGATGTATTGGTTATGACAGCCACTCCAATTCCAAGGACATTGGCGTTAATACTATATGGAGATTTAGATATTTCTATAATAGATGAACTTCCTCCAAACAGGAAAAAAATAGATACTTTTGCAGTAACTAAAAGAATGGAAGATAGAGTAAATGGCTTTATAAAAAAACAATTAGATGAAGGAAGACAATGTTACATTGTATGCCCATTAGTTGAAGAATCAGAGGAAATAGATGCAAAGGCAGTTTTAGATGTATATAAAAAATATAAAGAGGTATTTTCTAATTATAGAGTTGAATATATTCATGGCAAATTAAAGCCTAAAGAAAAAGACCAAATTATGCAAGAATTTAAAGATGGAAAAATAGATATTCTAATTTCTACAACAGTAATAGAGGTTGGCGTAGATGTTCCTAATAGCAATATAATGGTAATAGAAAATGCAGAAAGATTTGGGCTAGCAACACTTCACCAATTACGTGGAAGAGTAGGACGTGGAGAATATAAATCATATTGTATTTTAAAATATGAAGGCAAACGGAAAAAATACAAAAGAGAGAATGAAAATAATGTGCCAAACAAACAATGGATTTGTTATTTCTGAAAAAGACTTAGAATTAAGAGGCTCTGGTGAATTTTTTGGAACAAAGCAGCACGGACTTCCAGAATTTAAAATAGCAAACTTATTTGAAGATATTGATATATTAAAAAAAGTACAAAATGTAGCAATAAAAATTATGGATGATGATCCAGATTTAGCAAAAGAAAAGAATTTAGAGCTAAAAAAACAGATAGAAAATAAGTTTAAAAATAGAATAGAAATATAAGGAGGATGTAAAGATGAATCAAGTACAAATAGGTAAAGTTTATAGATATTTCAAAGGTAACTACTACTTTGTAGAGAACATTGCATTGGATTCAGAAACACAAGAAAGAATTGTAGTATACAAAGCATTATATCATAGAAATGATTCTCAAATTTGGGTAAGAAAAGAAAGTATGTTTTTAGAAGAAATAGATAAAAAAAGAAAGGATAATATAACTGGGCAAAAATATAGATTTGAACTTGTAAAAGAAATAGAAAGAAACTATGTAAAATAATAAGCCAAGCCCGCTAAACTTGGAATTTTGAAACTGCCATGAATTTATCAGAAATGCAGAAATTTATTGATTTGTAATGTGTATAAAATCACTTTTTTTACTAAGAATAGTAAAAGAGGTGGTTTTTTATGTTTAATTTTAATACTGATTTAGCTGACGAAAGAAGAGATATTTTTAGAAAAGCTAATAATCTAGATGAAATTCCTGGAATAGAAACGGAGACTATTGAAGAGGATCAAAATATAAAAACAAACAGAGTAAAAATTATAGATAACCAAGGAGCACAAGCCATTGGAAAGCCAATGGGCACATATGTTACTATTGATATAAAAAATTTAAAAATTGCAGAAGATGCGGAAATACAAAAGGCTTCTGAAATTGTTACAAAAGAATTAAAAGAACTAATTAATAAACATTCGGATAAAGAAGGAGATATTTTGGTAGTTGGACTTGGAAATGTATATGTAACACCAGACTCTTTAGGACCAAAAGTAGTAAATGAAATTGATATTACAAGGCATTTATTAAAATACGCTCCACAATATTTAGAAGAAGGCACAAGACCTGTTAGTGCAATTGCTCCGGGAGTTTTACGGTACAACAGGAATAGAAACAATGGAGGTAATAAAAGGAATAGTAGATAATATAAAACCAAAACTTATAATTGTAATAGACAGTTTAGCATCAAAAAGTATTGAAAGAATAAGTAGCACTGTGCAATTATCAGATACAGGAATTGTTCCTGGTGCAGGAGTAGGAAATGCAAGAAATGAAATAAGTCAAGTTACACTCGGAATTCCTGTAATTGCAATTGGAGTACCAATGGTAGTAGATGCAGCTACAATAGCAGCTGACAGCATAGATGTTTTTATAGAAAAACTCCAAAATGAAGGTGAGTCTAATGATTATTTAAACCAATTAAAAACAGAAGACAAATATGGAATAATAAAAGATGCTCTTATCCCAAAAGATTTTAATTTAATAGTTACTCCAAAAGAAATTGATGAGCTAATTGAAAATATGAAAAATGTAGTTGCAAGAGGAATAAACTTCGCATTATAATTTATTTCAAAATTAAATAAATCCCATATAATAAAATTAAATGAATAGGATAGAACATGTATAGCAAATATTTTGTATTTTTGCCTTTTTTTCCATTATATAGTGTTAAAAATATTGCAGAAAAAGATGTCCCTAAAAATAAATATAAATATTCATGTGGAAATACATTATACTTAATACACGGAATTATATATTTTAATAAAGTAGCAATTATAAAAAATATATCAGCTTTGATAATATCATTTTTAAAAATATAGAAAATTAATATTATAGAAACTCCAAAAAAGCCATAATCACATTTTGTAATTTGGGCAATGCTAGCAAATATAAATGCTAAAAATATTCCTAATATTTTATATTTACACTTATCATAAATGTATATGCTTAACAATCCCAAAAGTAATGTAAAAAATATGTTTAAATAAAACTGATCTGAAATAATAGAGTGAAATAGCATAAATGGTATTTGTGAAATAATAGCAAACAAAAATAACCTCAAAAAATATTTTTTAAGATCTTTAGTGTGTATATATCCTTCTGAAATTTGGAATGCAAATATTGGAAATGCAATGCGTCCAATATAATTAAAAAATGAAAGTTTTCCAAATATAGTATATCCTAAATGATCTATAATCATTGTTATAACCGCTATTATTTTTAATCCAAATGCACTCATTATACTTCTCCCTTTTTATTACTATATATCATATTGAATAAAATATTGCAAATTGTAATTTATCTAGTTTGGACTTCTTGTATTCCCTTTGTTAAAATGATATAATCTTTATATTAAATTAAGGGAGTAATATTATGAAACTTGAAAAAAATTCCAACTCAATGATTTTTTCTTCAACAGAAATTCCAGATGTGTTTTTTACTGAATATATGTCACAAGCAAGTGGTGACTTTATTAAGGTTTATTTATGTTTGGTTTTTTTAAGCAAATATGATAAAGATATTAATTTAAATGATTTGTCTAAAAAATTAGATATTCCTTTGCAAACTATTAAAGAATCTCTTGTTTTTTGGGAAGCACAAGGTGCTTTAACTAAAAAAGTAGATGGTTATATATTAAATAATTTGCAAGAAGTAGAACTTCATAAATTATATACGCCAAATCTTACTTTATCTGCAGAAGATGTTAAGAAAAATAGTGATAATAAATATAGAGCTCAAGCAATTGAGTGTATTAATAATATGTATTTTCAAGGAATAATGTCCCCTGCTTGGTATAGCGATATAGATTTATGGTTTAAAAAATATGGATTTGATGAGCAAGTTATGATTCAATTATTTCAATATTGTTTTAGTAAATCTGCACTTCATAAAAATTATGTTGTAGCTGTTGCTGATGCTTGGAGTAAAAATAATATAAAAACATATGAAGACTATGAAGTTTATTCTCAAAAATTCGAAAAATTAAATAAAATAAAAAAAGAAATAAGCAAAAAACTAGGAAGATATACTCCACTTACTCAATTTGAAGAAGCCTTTATAGAAAAATGGGTAATTGATTTTAATTATGATTTATCTGTAATTAATATTGCTTTAAAAAAGACTACTTCCAAGGCAAACCCTAGTTTTGATTATTTAGATAAATTAATTTCTGATTGGCATGATAGAAATTTAAAAACAGCCGATCAAGTTAATGAATTTTTGGCTCAGATGAAACAAAAGAAAAATAATATAAAAGAGTTAGCTAAAAAAACTAATTATAATAATTATGAGCAAAGAAATTATGATAGTCTAGATAATCTATATGCCAATAAAAAAACTAATTAATTTAATTGTATGGAGAAAATAAATGAATAATTCTATATTAAATGATGTATTAAAAGAATATGAAAAAAAGCGATTATTAAATACATATAAATTAGAAGCAAGAAAGAAAAAGCTATATACAGATAATCCAAAATTAAAAGAAATTGATGATAAATTAAGTGAATTTTCAATAAATACTGCCAAATGTATTTTACAAAATAATTCCGAAAAATATTTGAAAGACTTAAAAAAAGAAGTTGAAACTTTAAAAAATGAAAAATCAAATATTCTTAAAAATGCTGGATATTCTGAAGATTATTTACTTCCAATTTATGAATGTAGTATTTGCAAAGATACTGGTTATGTGTTTGAAAATGGCCAAACTAAAATGTGTAACTGTTTAAAACAAAAACTTTACAATATAGAATATAATGAAAAAAATATGACTTACATAAAAAATCAAACTTTTGACAATTTTAATATTAATTTATTTTCTAATGAAGTGGACGAAAAGAAATATAATTCAAAAATATCCCCAAGAGAAAATATTATAGATATTAAAAATGCTGCACTAGATTTTATTAATAATTTTGATGATGAAAATACTAAAAATTTAATATTTTCTGGTGGCACTGGTCTTGGTAAAACATTTCTTTCTAATTGTATTGTAAATGATTTATTAGATAAAGGTAAAACTGTAATGTACCAAACGGCACCAGTAATGCTAGATAGTTTAATTGCTGATTTGTTTGCAAAGCCAGAAAGTCAAACTGGAATTTCAAAAAACTTATTATCTGTTGATTTATTAGTAATTGATGACCTTGGCACAGAAAACCTAAACAGTATGAAATTCACTGAACTTTATAAAATAGTTAATACTAGACTTTTGACTGGTAAAACAAAAACTATAATATCTACTAATTTAGATTTAAGAGGATTATTTAAAACTTATGATGAACGTTTAGCTTCTAGATTTGTAGGTTACTATGATATATATAGATTTTATGGTGATGATATAAGATTAAAAAAATAAGTTGGAATTTAATCCAACTTATTTTTTTATGATTTTATTTAAGTGCTTCACTACATTTATGACATATTGTTGGATTTTCTTTGTCTTCACCTACTGTTGTTGAATACATCCAACATCTTTCACATTTTTCGCCTTCTGCTTGCTCTATTTTAACACCTAATTTTTCTTCATTTGATCTTTGGTTTTCTTCTATTTCTAAATTAGATATTATAAATACTGTTTGCAATAATTCTTTATTTTCTTTTATAAAGCTATATAAGTCTCCTTCAGCAAATAGTGTAACTTTTGCATTTAATGAATGCCCTATTATTTTTTCTGCTCTTGCTTCTTCCAATTTTTTAGAAACTATTTCTTTTATTTTAACTATTTTTTCCCATTTTGCTCGAAGCTCTTCATTTTCATATTCTGGATTTACTTCTGGGTATGTTGTAAGCATTACACTTTCCACTTTTTCACTTTTTGATTTATTCATATATTTCCATATTTCTTCTGCTGTAAAGCTTGTAAGTGGTGCAATTATTCTTACTAATGAGTCTAAAATTATATACATTGCTGTTTGGGCTGCTCTTCTTTCTTTAGAATTTGCTTTTGCAGTATATAATCTGTCTTTTATTATATCTAAATAAAAACTACTCATATCTGTTACGCAAAAAACATTTATTGCTTGATATGCTTCATGGAAATCATATTTATCATAACTTTCTGTACATTTTTTTACCAAATCATTTAATTTTAATAAAGCATATTTATCAATTTCTTGTAATTCACTATATTTAACCATGTCTTTATCTGGGTCGAAATCTGATGTATTTCCCAAAATATATCTTGCAGTATTTCTCATTTTTCTATAAACTTCTGTTATTTGTTTTAGTATGTCTTTAGATAAACTTACATCTGATTGATAATCTGAAGAAAGTACCCATAATCTTAAAATATCTGCTCCATATTCTTTTATTACATCTTGTGGGCTTATTCCATTGCCTAAACTTTTAGACATTTTCTTTCCTTGTCCATCTACTGTCCATCCATGTGTCAGAACTTGTTTATATGGTGCTATTCCATTTGTTGCTACAGATGTTAATAGTGATGATTGGAACCATCCTCTATATTGGTCTGCACCTTCTAAATATAAGTCTGCTGGATATGGTAATCCTCTTTCTACTAAAACACTTTGATGTGTTGAACCAGAGTCAAACCATACATCCATTATATCTTTTTCTTTTACAAATTCTGTACATCCACATTCTTTACATTTTGCGCCTTCTGGCATTAATTCTTTTGCTGTTAAATCCCACCAGGCATTTGAACCTTTTTCTTTAAAAATTGTTTTTAATTTTTCTATAGATTCTTTAGTTATATATTCTTTTCCACATTCTTTACAATAATATATTGGAAGTGGCACTCCCCATGTACGTTGTCTAGATATACACCAGTCAGCTCTTTCTTTTATCATATTAGAAATTCTATCTGCTCCCCAGCCAGGAATCCATTCTACACTTTCTGCAGCTTTTATAGCTTCATCTTTGAATTTTTCAACTGAACAGAACCATTGCTCTGTTGCTCTAAATATTATTGGATTTTTACATCTCCAACAATGTGGGTATGAGTGATTTATTTTTTGTTTTTTTAGTAAAAATTTATTTTCTTCTAGCCATTCTATTATTTTGTCATTAGATTCATCATATTTAAGTCCTGCAAATATTCCTGCACCTTCTGTTTGATATCCTTTTCCATCAACAGTTACTACTATTTCTAGTCCATTTTTTAATCCACATAAATAGTCTTCTTTACCATAACCAGGAGCTGTGTGTACTGCACCAGTACCTGTTCCAAGTTCTACAACTATTGTGTCATCACTTCCTAAAACTACTCTAGAAGTTCTGTCTAAAAATGGATGTTTACAAAGAACACCTTCTAAATCTACTCCACTTAAAGTTTTTACTGTTTCATATTCTTCAATTCCAGCTTCTTTCATTACATTATCTACTAAAGCTGTTGCCATAACTAGATTTCCTTGATTTGTTTTTACAATTGAATATTCAAATTCTCCACCTATTGTTATACCAACGTTTCCTGGAAGAGTCCATGGAGTTGTAGTCCATATAACAAAATATGTATTCTCTTTATCGAATAAACCTTTGCTATCTTCTACTGGAAATTTAACGAATATTGATGTTGTGTCTACATCTTTATATTCTATCTCGGCTTCTGCTAATGCTGTTTCGCAATCAGTACACCAGTAAACTGGTTTTAATCCTTTATATAAATATCCTTTTGCATACATATCATAAAATACACCTAATTGTCTTGCTTCACATTTAGGATCATATGTTATATATGGATCTTTCCAATCTCCTAATACGCCAACTCTTTTAAATCCTTCTATTTGTTTATCTTTATAATTTCTTGTAAATTCTAGGCAAGTATCTCTAAATTGAGATACAGGAATTTTATCTCTATCTAATCCCAACTTTTCTATTGCTTTTTTCTCTGTTGGCATTCCATGTGTATCAAACCCTGGAACATAAGGTGTATAATATCCTTTTAAGTTTTTATATCTTACTATTGTATCTTTTAATATTTTATTTAAAGCATGCCCTATATGAATTTCTCCATTTGCATATGGAGGTCCATCATGTAGCACAAAACTCTCATGTCCTTCATTCTTCTTTAACATTTTTTCGTACAAGTCATTATCAAAGATCTTTTTTTCTATTTCTGGCTCTCTTTCTGGAAGATTTGCCCTCATAGGAAAATCTGTTTTTGGTAAATTTAGTGTTTTCCCATAATCCTTTTTTTCTTCACATTTGTCACACATATTAAATTCTCCTTTCATATAATGGTACTTTTATTTTGCGAGGCACTTTGGATAGTGACCTTTACAAAAAAATCTCGTCCTGCATAGGACGAGATTTTTCTCATGGTACCACCTAATTTATATAAATTTTAAATATAAACAAACTTATATATCTTATTTATCTTTAACGCAGATTTACGACTTAAATTACTTTTTTCATTTAAGCAACTCCAAGGTGATAACAAATAAATTATTATCTTGCTAGAATTTCAGCATACATCTAGCTCTCTGTTAGTTTTACTTTATTTGT
>CAKPKG010000029.1 GCA_934167165.1 uncultured Clostridia bacterium | reverse complement strand
TTTTTTGTATTGTTTTTTGGCAACGAAATAGAACCACTATTTACACATATAACTCCATCTTTTTCTTTTATAAATCCTGTATGAAAATGGCCATATACTAGAACATTAATTTCTTTTGGAATATTTTCCATATTATATTTTTGTCCATGTGTAAAAAAGAATTTCTTTCCATTTATATTTAATTCGATATTATCTTTAAATTCAAACTCTGAAATCATTTCATCAACTTCTGCATCACAATTTCCTTTTACACATAGTATTTTTTCTTTTAAGCTGTTTAAAAGCTCTGCTACTTTCATTGGATTATATTCTTTTGGTAATGGATTTCGTGGTCCATGATAATATAAATCTCCTAAGAGAATTATTTTATCTGGATTTTCTTTTTTGCATATTTCGCTTATTTTATTAGCATAGTAATTTGATCCATGTATATCTGATATTACTAAATATTTATTATTTTCTGCCATTTATTTTCTCCTTTACTTTTGTGTTTTACATTATTTTTGTTTATATCATAAAAAATTACTGTTTTCAACAAAATTTAAACTGATATTGGTAGTTTTATTAAAAAAATGCCGGCAGGAATTATCTTCTTACCGGTCTTTTAAAAATTATGGTGAAGGTTCTATGGTAAACCAAATCAGATTATCTCCATAGCCAACGTTAGTGGCTTTAAAGCCTTTTGTGGGAGATAACGCTTGTGTTAAAGCCTCATCTACTGCTGTTTTAACTTGAGCGTCATCCATCAAAAGTGTGATTAAGACTTCTCCTGGTTCCCAATGCAGTTCCACAGTGTATGGAACTGTTTTTCCCTTCTTCAGCTTTTTTCTTATAGCTCTAGCATCACTCGTAATTTTCCGTGTGAGAGTTTCTACCAACATTATAGCCATAATTTCCTCCTAAAATGATACATATTATACCCTGTATCTAGGTAAATTAGGTCTATATTATATCATACTCTAAGTAAAACAGCAAGTTCTGCATATTTTATTTAATGATTGTAAAAATTTTTTGTTAGTATTATTGTATTTTATCCATCAAGTTTTTTAATTTTGCTATTTCTAATTCTTCTTCAACTTTTCTTCCAGAATAATAAAATGCAATTTCCAAATTATTATTTCCAAGAATTTTATTATCTTCCAAAACCTCTTTTAATCTTTCTGCTACACCTATACTTCCATCAATTACACATATGTTATCTGGAAGCATTTCTTTTAACGTTGTTTTAAAATATGGAAAATGTGTGCAACCAAGTACTAAATATGAATATTCTTCTAGGTTAAATTTTTCTAAACTCTCGCTTATATACTCTTTAACTCTCTCCGTATTGAATTCACCACTTTCTGCAAATTCAACAAGTTTAGGCATTGCAATTAATTCTACAATGTCCTCTGCTCCTAGTCTTTTTATTAAATTCTTAATCTTTTCTCCCTTTACTGTAACCGGTGTTGCCATTAATAAAACTTTTTTGTTTTTTCTATTTTCTATTGCTGGCTTTATAGCTGGTTCTATTCCTATTATTGGAATGTTATAATCACTTCTTAAATCTTTAATTGCCACACTTGTAGCTGTATTGCATGCTACAACCATTGCCTTAACTTTTTTTGAATTTAAAAAGTCTATTGCATTTTCTACATATTCTAATATTTGTTCTTTAGTTTTTAATCCATAAGGTACATTATCTGTGTCAGCATAATATATGTATTTTTCATTTGGTAATAATTTAATAATTTGCTTTAAAACTGATAATCCACCTATTCCTGAATCAAATACTCCTATTGGGTTATTGTTCATTATTTTCCTTCTTTCATATATTGCATTATTATATTTATGTTATAACTGATTTACACTTTTTTCTCGCATTGTAACTTATATAATAACTATGTAAATATCAGGTTTATATATAGGATATAATATAAGCAATAGTAATATTTCACAATAAAATTTCAGTCTTTTCTAAATAGTATTATAAACTATATTCATACAACTCACAATTCTTATTAGCATTTATTGAGCTTCCACCCTTCTTAAATGAATTAAATAATATGCTAGTCCTATTTGAAAAATCATAAATATTGCAGATAATCCAAGCATGTATTTAAGTCCTATTTCATACATTATTCCACAAAAGAATACTCCTATTGCTTCTCCTAGAAATCTTATTATATATCTTATATTCGCAAATGATAATTGATAATTATTTTCTACACGATTTATATATACTCCATCGCATATATTTTCATATGCAGTTGAAATAAGTAACGACCACGTTATTGCTATTAAAGTTATTATTAAATTATTTGATATAAAAACAACTACATACCATATAAATCTTATACCAAATTTTATTGTTATTGTTAAATAATCATTTTTAGGTGTTAAATATTTAAGTGCTAATATTCCTATTCCATCTGCAATTAATCCTACTATCAATAAATAATTAGTTGCAATACTATCAGAAAATGCAAAATAATTTGTTAGTGTTAGCATTTTTAGTCCTAATGCAGTTGACATTGCTATTTTTCCTACAAACATATCTAATAAGTATAATGACATTATTTTGCTTTTTAATATATACTTAATCATTGAGTTTTTTACTGAATGTTTTTCTTCTATTTTATTAATTTTTATATTTAACATAGTAAATATTGAAATTAATAAAAATACATTTGATATTATTAAGCAAATATTATAGTTTACTAATATTCCTGCAACACTTTTCCCTATAAATATTCCACCAAATAAAATGCCTATATCTCGAAATAGATATTCTGTTAATTTTCTTTTACTATATATTGTATCACTTTTTACTATTGTAGTTATTAATGGATATATACTCGTTATAATTATATATTCCATTACTATATCTATCATTATAGCCAATTTTATTTGTTCTATTTTATTTGTTCCATTCAAAAAATATAATGCTAACATATTAATGAATTTTATAATCAAAATTGATGTTAATGTTTTCTTTAATTTATTTAATGTTACATATTTTCCAATTAAAGCTATTCCTATAACACTAATAAAAGTTCCTATGCTTATAATATTACTTATCTGTGTTACAGGAAAATTATTATCTTGTAGCCAAAGCTGTCTAAAGTTTCCCCATAGTCCAATTGATATACTAAAAAACGCTAGCATTATTAATATTTTATTTTCAGCTTTTATCTCTTTCATTTTGTTTCGTCTAATTCTCCTATATCTTTATCCAATTATTTAAATCAACTATATTTTTTTACCTATTATGATATTTATTTATGGTTAATATACCATAAATGTCTTCAAAAATAAAGCACCTCTATAGGCACTTTATCTACTTCTATCATCCTTATCTTGAATAAAAGATTTATGCAATCTTCTTAATTGTTCACCTGTAATATTTATTACTTTTCCACCTTTAGGATTAATCTTCTCATCACCAAATACAACCCAAATAACATTTCTAACAGTTTCTCTAGGCATATCAGCTTCTCCATCTGTAAATATTATTTTGTTTGGTGTTTTTCTTGAAAAAGCTCCGACCGCCGCATTAAAATCCGTTCCTCCACCTATTGGAAAACTCATATTATCAATGTCTTCTGGTTTTTTGAGCTCTGTAAATCCATGAAACTCTGTGTTGAAACATCCTGCTTTAACTTTTGAATTATCTAAAATATTTTTACATTCTCTTAAAAAATTCTTTAACAATACCTCACTTACTGATGCACTTGTATCTAATAATATTTCTGTTTCTGGTATTGGAAGTTGTTCTAGCTTATGTCTAAAATATCCATTTCTCATTCTGACATTTTTTCTTGTATATTCTTCATCATATCTTATTGCTTGTCTTAACAATTTTCTCCAATCAATTAATGGGGTAGCTATTCCAATGTCAGACAATTTTTTTCCTTCTCTTTGCATCCCATTTTCTATTTCATGCGATGCCTTATTTGCTAATTCTCTACTCAATTTATGTAATTGTTTTCTTCTTTCTATTTTATTCTGTTTAAAGGTTTCTCTTTCACCCTGCTCAGAAAATTTCGATTTTTCTTCTTGTTCTTTTTCTTCTGTCTCTTCTTCATTTTTTGTTTGCTCTTGTTGTTCTTTTTTTCTTTCTTCTATTGCTTTATCCCATAAACTGTGTGTATCATGACCAATATCAGTTTCTTCTTGTCCTCTTTGAGAATTTTGTTCTCCTTGATTTTCTTGCCCACTTTGCTGTTTCTGTTTTTTCTTTTCTTTTTCTAATAATTTATTATACATCTCCTCTGCATCATAGTTTATTGCTTCAGGAATATCTACTCCACCCTCAACCATCGGTAATCCATCTTGTTCTAATAACGCATTTATTACAGAGTCTGTTGCAATATTCCATAATCTCTTATCTTTTCCTTCACTTCTAAAAATATGTTCAAAAGCAACATGACATATCTCATGAGCAAATATAAAAATTTGCTGTTTTTCAGACAAATCTTCTAAAAATTTAGGATTATACAAAATTACCTTTCCATTTGTACCTGCAGTTGCTATGTCTTTGCATTCTTGGAAATCAAGATTTGCTACTGCACTTCCAAAAGTTGGGTACTTTATTAGAAGCTTTCTTTTTATGCTATCTATATCTACACTCATATATCCTCCTTTACTTTTATTTTGATTTATCTTCTTCTATTCCTTTTGCTAAATATTGCTGATATGATCCAAATATTTTCTTAAATGTCGATATTCCACTATGTACCGTTTCTTTCGCTTCGTCTCCACTATGTTTACTTGAAACCTTTTTTTTAGCTTCTTCTTGTTCTTGCATAATAATTTCTTGTAATTGCTCTAATCTTTCTTCATCCCCATGTGCCCATTGCACTTCAAACTTTTTACATATTTCTGCTCCTAATTTTTTTGTAAATTCTCTTATCTTTGGCATATCATCATTACCTACTGCTACTAATCCTGATACTGTTGCTAACTTTCTTCCTAAATCCATTTCTTCTAGTTCTTCTTGTTTATAGTTTCCTTTTATTACATCTTCAATAGTTATTGTTGGTAATTGACAGAAATATATAAAATCCATTGTTAAATCTTCTCCTACTATTGCTTTTAATGTATTTGGATTATTTGACGCATATAACATATCTGATGCCATTTTCCATCTTCTTGGATCCGCATGTGGCTCTGGGTACTCTTTATTATATGACGTTCTTAATACTTCATCGCCTTTATAACTTATAAATGCATATATAGCTGGATGTATTTTTTGTTTTGGCTTATCATCTTTCTTATAGTCTAATCTTTCGTAAAAGTTATCCGGTGTTACTGCCCATTCGAGCCAATTTTCTGTATTCGTTTCTATATTTACATGTGCAAATCTATCATACAATGGCTCTGCCATTTCATTTGCTACTAACGAATCTTCTAATTCGTTTCCTGCTGCCACTACTCTTGCATTTTCTGGTAGTTTCCATCTTCCTGCTACTTTTTTGTCTAGTGCGATTCCATATGCCTTTGATTGCATCATTGGTGATGCATTTGTTAATTCTTCTAAAAATAATATATGTATTTTATCTGCTTCTTCTTGGCACTTTGCTTCTAATTCTTCTAGCCATGGTGGTTTTATATGTACTGCTTTGCCATCTTTTTCTCCCGCTAATCCATCTAACAGCTCTGGATCTAAATGACTTAAGTTTAATTCTATAAAGTCTGGATCTAATTGTTTTACTCTATCACTTTTTCCACATCCAGGTTTTCCGTGTAAAAATATTGATACATTGCTTTCTATTGCTCCTTTTATGATATCTGCCTCACTTGTTTCAGAAAAATCTAAATTGTATGGATTTCTATTTCTTTTTATTGCTTCTGTACTTGATTTCGTTTGTTTTGCTATATCTCTTGTTTGTACTAACTCTCTTGATAAGTATTTATCCATAAATGTTTTTATATCTGTTTTGTTAAAATTTCTTGTATTATAGTTGCTTTTTTTATTAAATTGCACTCCTGCAAATATTAATTTTTCTGTTATCATTATATGGGATTTTTCATCAACTAGCCATTTTACTGGTAGCACTTCTACCCAAACATTGTCACCATCTCTGTAACTTTCTCCATTTGAAAGTGTAAATTCATTACCACCAAAGCAAGAATTTGCTTCTAGTCTTACATATCTCTTTCCATTATATTCGTATTCTTGATGTGTTTGTGGTTTAAAAGAGGTCTCAAGCTCATCGAACTTAGCAGAATCTGTTGTGTAACTATTTTTTGTTTTTGATATTCTTTCACTTATATATGCTCTTTCTAATCTTTCTTGCATATCTTTTGATGCCGCCTTTTGTGGATAATATCCATACTCTACCTCTAAAACACCATCTTTTGCTCTTTTGTGTTTCCCACTATCTCCGTTTGTGGAGATTGAATCAATTGTTGAGAATGGTAAAACTGGGCGAGTTCCACCTTGGCGCTTGAAAGTAAGTACACAACTTCTGTTACCATTATTACCAACCACGTACGTGCTAATATTTCCACAACCTGATTTTGTCCAATAAAGTCCTGTTCTTCCTTCTAAAGAACTATCGTTTTCAACATGTTCTTTAGATACTTCTCCACCAAGTAAAATAGAAAAATCAGTTATTGCTGCTTTTTTTCCTCTTTTTTCTAATATATCTAATTTTTTATCTCCTTTAAAACATTGTTCTTCGGTTAAAAAAGTAAAATTACTCATAAACTCTCTCCTTTACTTTTTTAAATATGTGCCATAAATGAATACACTTCTTCATCTATAGGATTTTCTTTTAAGTCAGAATATGTTACAAAAATCATACAATTTTCTGGTATTTTATTAACATATACTTTTTTATACTTAAAAAGTTCAATAAATCTTCTTTGTTCTTCCTCTGGTACTTTATTTATATCTTTTATTATTAAAACTGGAGTATGAAATTTAGAACTCACTATCAATTTATCATACCATTCTGGAGCAACATACTCTAAATTATTATAATGTCCCATTAATTCTGAGTTTGAACAATTAGAATTAATTACAATAGCTCCTTTTTTAATTACACTCTTTGGTATTTCTTCTATTAGAACTGCTGACTTTCCAACTTTTATATATTCACCTAATAAATCTACTTGCTCTTTATTCATTATTATCTTCTCCTCTTTCTTAACATTTATTAAAAAAACTTAAGATCTTGTTCCAAATCTTTTTAAAAAAGCTTTCCTTATATTCTATCATTGTAGTAACGGTTTCATTTTGTGCTGTGTCTACTTTGGTTGTATTTGTATATTCTTGCACTTTGTTTTCAAATATTTTATTAGGATTATATTTTTCTTTTATTTCTTCTTGTCTTTTTATTTCTAGTTCTTTTATTTGTTTTGTATAATTTTCTTTGTCTTTTTTATCGCACCACCAATTTATATATATAACCCCAAGAATTTCCTTTGTTTTTTCTTTTAAATCCATTTCACTAATTAACTTTGAATGATCTAAATTAACTTTGTAATCTTCTGATGCATTATCGACTAAAAATTTAATAAAGTTTGATGGAATTTTGTCCACATCAGTTTTATTGGTGTTATCCAGAATATCTAAAACTTCTACTACTGCTTCACCATATTCATCACTAAACATTATAAATCCTCCTTAGTTTTATCATCTTCTTTAGTATCTTTTCTTGCTAAATAATCTTGATATGATCCAAATATTTTCTTAAATGTCGATATTCCATTATGTACCGTTTCTTTCGCTTCATCTCCACTATGTCTACTTGAAACCCTTTTTTTAGCTTCTTCTTGTTCTTGCATAATAACTTCTTGTAATTGCTCTAATCTTTCTTCATCCCCATGTGCCCATTGCACTTCAAACTTTTTACATATTTCTGCTCCTAATTTTTTTGTAAATTCTCTTATCTTTGGCATATCATCATTACCTACTGCTACTAATCCTGATACTGTTGCTAACTTTCTTCCTAAATCCATTTCTTCTAGTTCTTCTTGTTTATAGTTTCCTTTTATTACATCTTCAATAGTTATTGTTGGTAATTGACAGAAATATATAAAATCCATTGTTAAATCTTCTCCTACTATTGCTTTTAATGTATTTGGATTATTTGACGCATATAACATATCTGATGCCATTTTCCATCTTCTTGGATCCGCATGTGGCTCTGGGTACTCTTTATTATATGACGTTCTTAATACTTCATCGCCTTTATAACTTATAAATGCATATATAGCTGGATGTATTTTTTGTTTTGGCTTATCATCTTTCTTATAGTCTAATCTTTCGTAAAAGTTATCCGGTGTTACTGCCCATTCGAGCCAATTTTCTGTATTCGTTTCTATATTTACATGTGCAAATCTATCATACAATGGCTCTGCCATTTCATTTGCTACTAACGAATCTTCTAATTCGTTTCCTGCTGCCACTACTCTTGCATTTTCTGGTAGTTTCCATCTTCCTGCTACTTTTTTGTCTAGTGCGATTCCATATGCCTTTGATTGCATCATTGGTGATGCATTTGTTAATTCTTCTAAAAATAATATATGTATTTTATCTGCTTCTTCTTGGCACTTTGCTTCTAATTCTTCTAGCCATGGTGGTTTTATATGTACTGCTTTGCCATCTTTTTCTCCCGCTAATCCATCTAACAGCTCTGGATCTAAATGACTTAAGTTTAATTCTATAAAGTCTGGATCTAATTGTTTTACTCTATCACTTTTTCCACATCCAGGTTTTCCGTGTAAAAATATTGATACATTGCTTTCTATTGCTCCTTTTATGATATCTGCCTCACTTGTTTCAGAAAAATCTAAATTGTATGGATTTCTATTTCTTTTTATTGCTTCTGTACTTGATTTCGTTTGTTTTGCTATATCTCTTGTTTGTACTAACTCTCTTGATAAGTATTTATCCATAAATGTTTTTATATCTGTTTTGTTAAAATTTCTTGTATTATAGTTGCTTTTTTTATTAAATTGCACTCCTGCAAATATTAATTTTTCTGTTATCATTATATGGGATTTTTCATCAACTAGCCATTTTACTGGTAGCACTTCTACCCAAACATTGTCACCATCTCTGTAACTTTCTCCATTTGAAAGTGTAAATTCATTACCACCAAAGCAAGAATTTGCTTCTAGTCTTACATATCTCTTTCCATTATATTCGTATTCTTGATGTGTTTGTGGTTTAAAAGAGGTCTCAAGCTCATCGAACTTAGCAGAATCTGTTGTGTAACTATTTTTTGTTTTTGATATTCTTTCACTTATATATGCTCTTTCTAATCTTTCTTGCATATCTTTTGATGCCGCCTTTTGTGGATAATATCCATACTCTACCTCTAAAACACCATCTTTTGCTCTTTTGTGTTTCCCACTATCTCCGTTTGTGGAGATTGAATCAATTGTTGAGAATGGTAAAACTGGGCGAGTTCCACCTTGGCGCTTGAAAGTAAGTACACAACTTCTGTTACCATTATTACCAACCACGTACGTGCTAATATTTCCACAACCTGATTTTGTCCAATAAAGTCCTGTTCTTCCTTCTAAAGAACTATCGTTTTCAACATGTTCTTTAGATACTTCTCCACCAAGTAAAATAGAAAAATCAGTTATTGCTGCTTTTTTTCCTCTTTTTTCTAATATATCTAATTTTTTATCTCCTTTAAAACATTGTTCTTCGGTTAAAAAAGTAAAATTACTCATCTATACTACTCCTATATTTTTGTATATCCATAGAATTTTTATATAAACTCCATAGATATATTATCTCTTTTTATTTTATCATAACAACTTTTTTTTGGAAATAGTTTTACATATCTTTTATGAATCGCCAATATTTTCAAACATTTGTTACATCTAATTACTTATCCTTTTTTGTATTCACGCTATTTATCCTTTATATATATTAATATTTTTTCTGATATAAATTTTTAAATATATTGTTCTAACCAATCTGTCCACTGTGCATACTAATCCTAATCCTATCAGTCCCAAGTTAAAGTATTTTATCAAATATAATAATGGAAGTCTTATGCATATTCCTCCTATAAATGAAGTTAATCTTAAAGATTTTGTATCTTTATTAGCAGATAAATAAGCTAAATAATTGTTGTTTATTACATGTGTAAAAAATTCAGTTATATATATATATACATATATTCCACATTCATTCCACGTAACAACTCTACCAAGGAAAAACCATGCAGGGTAAGGAACAATGACAGCAAATATAATAGAAAATAATAATGAGTAGATACCTACTCTATTAACTTTATGTAATAAGTTTTTTTCTTTATTCTCTATTGATTCAGAATAAGATACTAAAAGTCCAGAATAATACCCATCTGCCAATTGAATTAATATTAAAACAACATTTCCACAAATACAATTTAATAAATATATATATGTGCCAAAAGAACTAGCTACTCTTTCATACAATATATATGCTATTTTTTGAATTACTTTATTAAATACAAAATCTTTAACGTGAAAAACTATTTGTTTAATATATTTCATTCTTATTCTAGTTTGTTTGTATTTTGCAAATATCAATAATAAGGTAGTATTTACTATGGTTGCTAATATCGTTGCAACATAAACACCAATTTCAGAAAATCCTAATTTAATGCTAATTATATCTCCTAGTATGTTAACTAAAGAAGAAATAATCGTCGAAATTAATATTAAATTTGTTTTATTTTTAATTTTCAAATCATTTTTTAAAACATAACTTACTGCAAAAATTGGTAATTGAATAGCTTTTAGTTTTAAAAGTACTGTCAGAATATTTCTGGCATCTTTTTCCAATGTATAAATATAAGTAATTTTATTTGAAAATATAAATAATAATATTGAAAAAATAATACTACTTATAATTTGTAAAAATATTCCAGTGGTATTAATATCTTTACTATTATTTTTGTCTCTAGCTAAAACTATATTGTGTGATTGAGAAATACATTCCTGAATTACATTAATAGCCGAATCCAGACTGACAAATGCTCCAAATACTATAATAGCAATTGGTCCAATAGCGTTAGCCAGTGATTTATCAATTGTGATTAATATAATATTTGTAAATTCAACAACTATATATGGTAATACAAATAGTAATACTTTTATTATTTCTTTGCTATTAATTTTTTCTTTCATTTTTGCCTCATACATTATTAAAATCCCTAATATTTCAAGTATTTTATCCGATTTTCTAAAATATAATTTATGTGTTTTCACTTACCACTTAAGCAATTACTTTAACTTTTACACCTAAATTTTGATGTTTTTCTTTCCCAAATCTACCTTTTTCTTCAAAAGTCATAATTCCTGAAACTATATCAAAATCAAGCATTACATGTCTTGTTTTAGTTGTAATACTGATACGCACTCCACATGCTTACTAAATGGAAACATATCGACTGGCTGTACTTCTTTTATCTCATAACTCTCATCTAATAAAGCTAAATCTCTTGCAAGTGTTGCTGGATTGCAACTTATATATACTATCTTTTCTGGTTTTAACTCTTTTAAAAACTCTATTGTTTTGTTGTCTAGTCCTTTTCTTGGCGGGTCCACAAATACTACATTTGGTTTTATATTTTCCTTTTCTATTATTTTAGGTAAAACTTCTTCTACATCACCTGCATAAAATTCTGCATTTTCTATTTTATTTATTTTTGCATTTTCTTTTGCATCTTTTATTGCTTCTTCTATAATTTCAATTCCATATATCTTTTTAAAATTCTTTGCAGCAAAAATTCCTATTGTTCCTATTCCACAATATAAATCTAAAGCAATATTGTTTTTGTTAGCAGTGTCATTTGCTCCAGCAAATTGCATTGCTGTATTATATAATATTTCTGTCTGAATTGGATTTACTTGGTAAAATGATAATGGAGAAATTTTAAATTTATATTCTCCTAAAATATCACAAATATATCCTGCACCATATATTACTTCTGTTTTATCTCCTAATATTACATTTGTATTTTTTGTATTAAAGTTTTTAACTATTGACTTTATCTCTGGATGTTTTTTTGTTATGTATTGAACTAATTCTTTATCTTTTAATTTATCGTCATTTACTACTAATGTAACTAAAATCTCATTTGTTTTTAGTCCTATTCTTATTACTATATGCCTTATTGTTCCTTTTAGCATTTTTTCATCATATACAGATATATTGTTTTGTTTTATAAATTCAAATATATCTTTTGCTATTTCTTCACATTTTTCATTTTGAATAAAACATTTTTCTGTTGGAATAATATTATGTGTTCTTGCAGAAAATACACCCATTACTGGATTCTTTTGTTCATCTAACCCTAATGGATATTGAAGTTTATTTCTATAGTGAAGCGGATTTTTCATTCCTATAACATCATCTATTTTAATTTTTCTTTTTAAAGCTTTATTCATGCAATTTTGAACAATTGCTTTTTTTATTTTTAATGTTTCGCTATATTCTATATGTCTTAAATTACATCCACCACATCTGTTGTAAGTACCGCAATCCGGTTCTACTCTTGTATTTGACTTTTCAATAAATTCAATAATCTTACCATAAGCAAAATTTTTTTGAACTTTCAAAATTTTTATTTTGATTTTTTCTCCTTTTATTGCTTGGTCAACAAACACTGTTATTCCTTCTATTTTAGCAATTCCTTCTCCTTGAAATCCATTATCTATTATATCTATAACATATTCTTCATTCTTTTTTATCATTTTTTATTTTCTCCTATTCTTTTAAAATTATATTTTAAAAATGTTTAAAAATCAATGCTTTTGAAATAATAAGAATAAATATGTTTTTTTAGAACAAAATAAATAAAAAAAGAGGAGGTTTTACAATGAAAGCTTTAAATGGTATTGCTCTTACACTTGTTATAATTGGTGCTCTTAACTGGCTTCTTGTTGGATTATTTGAATTCAATTTAGTTGACGCAATTTTTGGAAGTTTATCTATATTAACTAGAATAATATATATAATTGTAGGAATTGCAGGTCTTTGGTCAATTGCTTTTTATAGCAAAATTTCTGGCTAATCTTTTTAGAAATAAGAGGGAAAAAGGGGACTGTCCCCTTTTTCCCTCTTATTTCTAAATTTTTATTATCACTTTTGCACCTTTTGGTTCATTGCTTGTTATTTTTATGTTTCCCCCATGTAGTTTTACTATTGTATGTGCTATTGATAATCCTAGTCCTGTTCCTCCTTTTTCTCTTGAACGTGCTTTATCTTCTCTATAAAATCTATCAAATACATGTTTTGCTGCTTCTTTACTTATTCCTATTCCTGTGTCTGTTACTTCTATTACACATTTTCCTTCTTTTGAGTATGTTTTAACTGTTATTGTATCTTTTTCTGCTGTGTATTTAATTGCATTATCTAGTATTATTACTAAAAGTTGATTTATTTTATTTCTGTCTATATTTGATTCTTTACCATAATTTAAATCTATATTTATTTGTTTTTCTTGCATTTCTGCAAAGTCTTTGTATGGAATAATTATTTCTTTTATTAAATTATCTACATTTGTTTTTTCTTTATGCATTTTTAATTCGTTTGAGTCTGCCATTGCAAGTACCATTAGTTCTTTTATAAGTTTAGTTAGTCTTTTTGTTTCTTTAAGCATTATATTTATATCTTCTGATTTGTCTATTATTTTACTCTCTGGCTCTTGTAAAAGTAGTTCTTGTTTTGCTTGAATTATTGTAAGTGGTGTTCTTAACTCATGTGCTGCATTTTGAACAAATTCTGTTTGTTTTTTATATGATTCCATTATTGGCTTTAATGTCATTTTTGATAATATATATGAACCAATTATTGCTATTCCAATTATTATTAAACTTCCAACTAATAATGTATCTGTCATATTGTTTATTGTTGCAACTTCTCCATCTACATTTGCAAGTAATTGTATATATATTTCTTCCTCTTCTGATGTTGTTCCTTTTATTGTTATTCCTCTATAATTGTATTTATCTTGCACTTTTATTGAGTAGACCTTGTCTGTTTTATTCTTATTAAATTCTATATCTTTAACATAATCATTATAAAATCTTCCTATAGTTTCGCTATTTAAAATGTTTCCTTCTGAATCTCTTACTATGCAAACTACTCTAGGATTAACTTTTGTTTCTACATATGTAATTTTAATGTTTTCATCTAGTTCTTTTGTAATGACCTTTTTAACTTCTGACACTATATTTTTGTTTTGATATAATTCCATTGCCCTTATTAATTCTTTATCTATGGATTTATACATATATGTAGATACTTGATGATATATTATTGCATCAAAAAATATAAGTATTATTGCAAATACTATAAATGCATAAAGCATATTTTTAGCCAATTGTTTTTTTATTAATTTTTGTTCGTTCATTTTTACCTCTTTTTAATTTTATCTCTTGTAATTATATCACATAATTTATTAAAGTAATATTAAAAAATTGTAGGGGCTGACTGCACTGTCTTCCCCCACATTATTCTTAATTATTTATTTAAGATGCTATTTACTTTTTCTATTACTGAATCTAGTTTACAGTCTTCTGAATTTTCTTCATTTCTCATTTTGAATTCTACCATTCCATCAGTAATTTTCTTTCCTACAGTTATTCTCATTGGGATTCCAATTAGATCCATATCATTAAATTTTACTCCGGCTCTTTCTTTTCTGTCATCTATTAATGTATCTATTCCCATGCTATTTAGTGTGTTATATAATTCGTTTCCTACTTTTAGTTGTTCTTCATCTTTTGGATTTATTACTACTACTGCAACTTTGTATGGAGCTACATTCATTGGCCAAATTATACCTTTTTCATCATTATTTTGTTCTACTATTGCAGAAAGAATTCTTTCAAGTCCTATTCCATAGCTTCCCATAACAACTGGATGACTTTGATTATCTTCTCCTAAATAGTTTAGTCCTAAACTTTCTGAATATTTTGTTCCTAATTTGAATGTGTTTCCAACTTCTATTCCTTTTTTGAACACTAATTTTTTACCACAGTTTGGGCAAGTATCTCCTTCTTTTACATTTACTATATCTGCTGATACATCATACTTAAAGTCTTTTATATTTGCATTTATATAATGATATCCTTCTTTGTTTGCTCCACAGCAGAAGTTTTTCATTTTTAAAACTTCATTATCTACTACAATTTTTGCATTTAATCCTATTGGTCCTGTGCAACCTGGTACTGCGTTTGATGTTGCAATTAACTCATCTGTTGCAAATCCTATTTCTTTTCCTTTTAATACTTTTAAAGCTTTTACTTCGTTTAGCTCTCTATCTCCTCTTACAAAGAATACTACAAGTTCATTATCTACACTCATAAGTAATGCTTTAACTGTTTTCTTTATATCTAGTTTTAAATAATCACATATTTCATCTATTGTATGATAATTTTTAGTGTCAACCATTTCTAATTCTTTTTCTTCTTCATTACATTCTTCATTGCATATACATGGTGTTACCTCTATGTTAGAAGAGAAATCGCAATTTTCGCAAAGTACAAGTATGTCTTCTCCAACATCTGTAATAGCTTGGAATTCTTCTGAAAGTATTCCTCCCATAACTCCTGTGTCTGCTCTAACAACAGTATAGTTTAATCCTAATTCTGTAAATATCTTGTGGTATGCATCAAACATCTTCTTATATGAAACATCTAATCCTTCATAGTCTTTATCAAAGCTGTATGCATCTTTCATTGTAAATTCTCTTACTCTAATTAAGCCTAATCTTGGTCTTACTTCGTCTCTAAATTTTGTTCCAATTTGATATAAAGTATATGGTAAATCTCTATATGATTTAACTCTGCTCATTGACATAAATGCAAAAAGCTCTTCATGCGTAGGTCCTAGTGCATATTCTCTATTGTATCTATCTGTTGATCTAAACATACTTGGTCCAAATGCATTTTTTCTTCCTGACTTTTCAAAAAAGTCCATTGGTAAAAGCATTGGCATTTTTAGTTCATCTGCCCCCGCATTATTCATATTTCTACGAACTATTTCTTCAACATTTTGAAATGCTTTAGTTCCTAATGGTGTTTTTGCATAAACTCCATTACTTACTTTTTTAATCATTCCACTTTTTACTAAAAGTTTTCCACTTACTGAATCTTCATCACTTACATCTTCTCTTAATGTGTAAAAAAAGTCTTCACTTAATCTCATTTTTATTCCTCCTATAACAAAGCAACTTTAGTCGCCCTTTGTATATAAATTACAAAAGCCCTAAGTTATATTTATTAACTTAGGGCGAATATTTTTATCCGTGTTACCACCTATTTTTAGAATTTCT
>CAKPKG010000028.1 GCA_934167165.1 uncultured Clostridia bacterium | reverse complement strand
GAATTTGAATTACAATTAAATAAAATGAGTGTAAGTGGAGCTGTTTTTGATATGGTAAAACTTTTAGATGTTTCTAAAAATGTAATATCAAAATATACAGCACAAAAAATATATGAAGAAACTTTAAAATGGTCAGAAAAATATGATCAAAAATTTGCAGAATTGCTAAAAGTAAACAAAGATTATTCTATAAGAGTTTTAAATATAGAAAGAGGAAAAGCAAAACCAAGAAAAGATATATCAAAATGGTCAGAGGTAAAACAAACAATAGAATATATGTATAATGATGTATTTGAAAAAATGAATGATTATGAATTCCAAAAAATAGAAGACAAAGAAGAAATAAAAAACATATTAAAATCATATATAGAAAAACACTTTGAGATAACAGATGACAAAGAAACATGGTTTAATAAAATGAAAGATTTAGCAGAAGAAAATGGATATGCAAGAGAAGTTAAAGAATTTAAGAAAAATCCAGAAAACTACAAAGGGCATGTAGGAGATATTAGTACAGTAATAAGAGTAGCACTAACAACAAGACATAATACTCCAGACTTATATGAAATAATGCAAGTATTAGGAAAAGAAGAAGTAGAAAAAAGAATTAGAAATTTTATAGGGTAAATTGAGATTTCACGAAGTGTGAAGTGGGAGGTGAGAAGTGTGAAAAATAGGAAAAAGCTTGCGAAGCTTTGAACTTATGAATCCCATATCCCACATCACACTTCGCACATCAATTAAACAAAATCCAATTTATCTAAAGGGGATAATCTATGGAATACAAAATTGGAGATATAGTAGAATTTAAAAAGCAACACCCATGTGGTAGTAAACTTTGGCAAATTACACGTGTAGGAGTAGATTTTAAATTTAAATGTATGCGGATGCGAGCACGTAATTATAGTAGAAAGACCTAAGGCATTAAAAATGATAAAAAAAATAATTAAAAATACGGAGGATTAAATGTCAAAAAAGAGTATTGGTTCAAAAATTGGAAATATTATTTTTACAATAATAGTATTATTAATATTATTTAAACTATATGGTATATATAGAACGTATAATTTTAATGACTTTACCAAAGCAGAACAAATTTCTGGAGCAACAAAATTTACAAGAGATAATAATGTTAAAAGTTCATATAAATATAGTTATAAATTAGAGTCTGAAGATTTTAATGATGCAATGTTTTATAAAACTATAAAAATAAAGAAAAATACTCCATATAAATTGACTTGTAAGGTAAAAACAGAAAAAGTAGAAAATAAAAGCCGGAAAAAACAATGGTGGTGCACAAATTTCAATTGTAGATTCAGTAGAAAGTTCAAAAAGTATTACAGGAACAAATGACTGGCAAGAATTAGAATTTCTGTTCGATTCAAAAAATAGAGACACATTAGAAATAGGATTTAGACTAGGCGGAAATGAAACAAATACTAAGGGAATTGCCTGGTTTTCGGATTTTAAATTAGAAGAAGGAACAAAAAACAAATCAAACAATTGGAATGTAGCATGCTTAATAATGAAAAATATTGACACTAAATTAGAAGATGGGAAAACCTTAAAAATCAACATGGAACCTAAAGATGTTGATAATATAAAAAGCAATATGGAAAGATTTAAATCAGCTTGCAAAACTTTAACAGATGGAAAAATGACGGTGGAATATGATACATATGAGATAACAGAACCTATAAAAACAATAACATATTCGGATGAATATGGATACTATATTGATCCTTCTGATGTAGAAAGCATAGTAACTCCATATTTAAGTAAAAAAGAATATGATTATATTTTTGTGGCTGTTAGACTAGGAGATTTGGACAAAAATATAGAAATACCAGTTTATGATTGGATTGGCTTGCGGAGGAATGGACTTACATGGAATAGGATATTCAAATATAAGATTGCCAAATGATCAAAATAGCTATATATATACATATGATTCAAGAGTAAATGTATTTCCAGAAGAGGTTTTCATACATGAATTTTTACATTCTCTAGAAAGAATTTCAAAAGAATACGAATATGACATACCAGAATTACATGATTATAAAAAATATGGATATACAGAAGAAAGGCTTGTAGGATTAAAACAATGGTATAAAGATTATATGAATTGCAATATAAATGCTTCAGGCAAAAGAATAGGATTAAATAAAGAAGTATATACATTAAAACCTGCACAAGAAAGTAATTTTAGATATAGTGTAGAAAGAGATTTTTCAAAAGAGCCACAAAACATTATAGAAGAAGTAAAAGGCTTATTTGGAAACATATTTAATATGTTCAAAAAGAAACAAGTTATAGAACAAAATCAAGTGTAAGAACATAAATTAGAAAGGAATAATAATGCAAGTATCAGATTTTAATTATGAATTGCCAGAAGAATTGATTGCTCAAACTCCAATAAAAAAAAGAGACGAATCAAGACTTATGGTATTAGATAGAAGTAAAAAGACAATTGAACACAAAATTTTTAAAGACATTATAGATTATTTAAAGCCAGGAGACGTATTAGTAAGAAATAATACAAAAGTAATACCAGCTAGAATTTATGGAAAAAAAGAAACAGGTGCAAATGTTGAGTTCCTATTATTAAATAACATAGAAGGAGACATTTGGGAAAGTATAGTAAGACCAGGAAATAAGCTTCATGTAGGAACAAAAGTTATATTTGGAGATGGAATTTTAAAAGCAGAAGTATTGGAAATAATGCCAGGTGGAACCAGAAAAGTAAAGTTTGAATATGATGGGATTTTTAATGAAATATTAGACAAAATTGGTTTAATGCCATTACCACCATATATACATGAAGAGCTAAAAGAAAGAGATAGATATCAAACAGTATATGCAAAATATAATGGTTCAGCAGCAGCACCAACAGCAGGACTTCATTTTACAGATGAACTTTTAGAAAAACTACAACAAAAAGGAGTTATTATTGCAAATGTAACTCTACATGTAGGAATAGGAACATTCAGGCCAGTAAAAGAAGATACAGTAGAAGCACATAAAATGCATTCAGAGCATTTTTATATAAAACAAGAAGATGTAGATAAAATAAATAAAGCAAAAGAAGAAGGAAGAAGAGTAATTGCAGTTGGGACAACTTCTTGTAGAGTTCTAGAATCTGTAGCAGATGAAAAAACAGGTAAAGTAAGAAAAATAGAAGATGATACAGAAATATTTATTTATCCAGGATATAAATTTAAATGTATAGATGGATTAATCACTAATTTCCACTTGCCACAATCTACTTTGTTAATGCTTGTTTCTGCATTAGCAGATAAAGAATTTATTTTGCAGGCATACAACGAAGCGGTAAAAGAAAAGTATAGATTCTTTTCATTTGGTGATGCAATGCTAATCATTTAAACAAGAAATTAAAATAATAAAGAAAAAATGTGGGGGCAGACCCTGTGTTTGCCCAGAAAGAGAGTAAAATGAAACCAGCAATAACATATGAATTATTACATGAAGATAAAAATTCTGGCGCAAGAAGAGGAATAGTACATACTCCACATGGAGATATAGAAACACCAATATTTATGCCAGTTGGAACACAAGCAACTGTAAAATCTATGACACCAGAAGAGTTAAAAGAAGAAGTAAAAGCACAAATAATATTATCAAATACATATCATTTATATTTAAGACCAGGACATGATATTGTAAAAGAAGCAGGACGGACTACATAATTTTATGAAATGGGACAGGCCAATTTTAACAGACTGTGGAGGTTTTCAAGTTTTTAGTTTAAGTGATTTAAGAACAATATCAGAAGAGGGTGTAGAATTTAAATCTCATTTAGATGGAAGTAAACATTTCTTTTCTCCAGAAAAAGTAATGGAAATAGAAGAGGCCTTAGGAGCAGATATAATAATGTCATTTGATGAATGCTGTCCATATCCATCTACATATGAATATACAAAAAATTCTATGGAAAGAACTACAAGATGGGCTGTGCGTTGTAAAGAAGCACATAAAAACACAGAAAAACAAGGACTATTTGGAATAATCCAAGGAGGATTTTACGAGGATTTAAGAAAAAAATCTGCAGAAGATTTAATAGCTTTAGATTTTCCTGGATATGCAATAGGAGGAATAAGTGTAGGAGAACCAAAAGAAGAGTTTTTAAAAATTCTTAAATATACAACTCCACTTATGCCAAAAGATAAACCAAGGTACTTAATGGGAGTAGGAACACCAGACTATTTAATAGAAGCAGCTTTAGCAGGAATTGATATGTGTGACTGTGTACTTCCAACAAGAATTGCAAGAAACGGAACGGCAATGACATGGAATGGAAAAGTAGTAGTAAGAAATGCAACATATGAAAGAGACTGGGGTCCAGTAGATAAAGAATGTGATTGCTATACTTGCAAAAACTATAGTAGAGCATATATAAGACATTTAATAAAAGCAAATGAGATTTTAGGAGTAAGATTATTATCAATTCATAATTTAAGATTCTTGACTAAACTTATGGAAAGAGTTAGAATAGAAATAGAGAATGATAATTTATTAAATTTCAAAAATGAGTTTTATAAAAAATATGGTTATACAAAAGAGTAGGAGGAATTTTAAATGGATTTATTAGGGCAGGAAAATAATACCCCAAAACCTAAATCAAAAGGAAAAAAAACGGTACTTAATTTATTGATATTATCAATAGTATTACTTGTAGTAGTGATTGCACTTATGTATGTAGTTAAGAAAAACCAACCATTAAAACCAACATTATATGTAAATAATGAAAGCAAACCTGTTATAGCAGATTTAATAATTGATAATGCAGAAGATGGAAAGAAATATGTATCATTAAAAGATGTATCTGCATTAATAGGGTATCAATATTTAGGCGGAGAATATCCAGAATACAAAGAAATTAGCACTAAAGGATATTTTCAAAATTCAAATCAAATTATTGGTTTTGAACTAGGAAGTAATAAAATATATAAAACAGTGCCAGATACAAATATTGATTTTCAATATTATGATATAAAAAATAAAATAATACAAAAAAATGATAAATTATATATTGAATTACAAGACTTTAATGAAACATGTCAAGCTATTGTTGATTATTCTAGTGAAAAAAATCAAACAAAAATTACTACAGCGGATAATTTAATGACGCAATGGGAACAAGATATAATAGGAGCAGGTACATATAAATCAGTAAGTAAAGATTTTGAAAACCAAAAAGCTTTATTCCAGGGATTAATAGTGGTAGGGACTTCGGATAAAAATGATGGAAATTATGGAGTAATAGATACTAATAAGAAGGAAATTATAACTCCAAAATTTAAAGAGATGAAGTTTGACGAATATACTAAAAACTTTATTGTAAAAGGAAGTAATAATCAATATGGTGTAATATCTAAAGATGGACAAGAAGTTATAGTTGAAGTAAAATATGATTCTGTAAGAATTATAAATTATAATCCTGTGTTATATGAAGTAAAATTAAACAATAAATATGGAGTAATAAATGAAAAAGGCAAAATCATTGCAAATACAGAATATGATAAAATAGGATATGATGGAGATAAAACAAAAGAAACAAAAGCAGTATTAGTTATAAAAGAAGTTTATGAAAATAAAGATGGAATAGTAGTATCAAAAAATAATGGATATGGAATTATAAGTCTAGAAACAGGAAGAGATATTGTGCCACCAGTTAAAGAAGTTTCTAAAATATATGCTAAAACAAATTCAAAAAATGAAAATGAATATTTTGTAGAATTTAATGGTAAAGAAGCTGAATTATCAAAATATGTAGAATATGTAAACACAATATCGGTAAATGTTCAAAATAATACTCCAACAGGAGAAAGTACAAATAATAATTAAAATATGTAACAAAAAAGAAGCTGAAATTTTCAGCTTCTTTTTTGTTACATATTTTGTTCGCCAGGGATAAAATAGTCGATAACACCATAAATTAATGCACCAATAATTGAAGCTACCCACGAAATAGAGTAACCAGCAACAAAGTATTGTGTGACATAAAGTATTACAACAGACAAAACAAAACCAACAAAACCTTTACCAAATGGACTAGCATGAAGACCAGTAAATTTAACAATTAAATAGTCTAATACAGTAAGAACAACTGCTGCAACAGCTAATGACCAAAAATTGTTAATCTGAAAACCAGGAGTAAAAAATGCTGTAATTGCAAGTATTATTGCAGCAGCAATTAAACGTCCAATGATTTGCCAAGCTGTGCTTGTTCCATTCGAAGTTTGTGTATTTACATTATTGCCATTTTCTGCCATTTAAACAACCTCCTAACTTAAAAATATATATATTTAATTTTGCTTGATTTGCACAAGTTTATTAATATTATTTGCATAAAAAAAATAAATATACAAAAAAACGAATATAAGAATATTTTTTGCAAAAATTGTTAAAAATATTCGTAACAAAAATAATTAAATAAATTGAGATTTGTTTAATTGAAGTGAGAGGTGTGATGTGGGAGGTGAGATTTGTAGGGCCGCGGCTTCGTAGGCTTTTCTCTATTTTTCACACTTCTCACCTCAAACCTCGCACTTCGTGAAACCCCAATTTACCAAACTAAATTTTTTAAAAAAGAAAGGAAACCAAATGATAAATATTTTTGTAAGAGTACTAATAATCTACATATTAGTCTTAATTGTAATGAGGCTAATGGGGAAAAGAGAATTAGGCCAAATGCAGCCGTTTGAGTTAGTAATAGCAATAATGATAGCAGATTTAGCTTCAGTACCAATGGCAGATACAGGAATACCTATAACAAATGGAATAATACCAATTTTGGCATTGCTATTGGTACAATTAGTAATATCAATCATTAATTTAAAAAGTATTAATGGAAGAAAAATAATTTGTGGTATGCCATCTATATTAATTTATAGAGGAAGAATAGATGAAAAAGTAATGAAAAAGGAAAAGTTTACAATAAATGAATTGCAAGAGAGACTGAGACAAAATAATATTTTTAATATAGCTGATGTAGAATATGCAATATTAGAAACAAGTGGACAAGTTACTGTAATACAAAAACCAGAAAAAAGAAATACAATTCCAGAAGACTTTAACATAATTCCAGAATATGAAGGAATACCATATGATTTAGTAATAGATGGTAAAATTATGCATGAAAATTTAAAAGCAATAGGAAGAGATTATAATTGGTTAAAGAAGCAAGTTGAAAAATTTAAAATAAAACCAGAGCAGGCACTTGTTGTAACTTTCGATGGAAAGGGACAAATATTTTGTCAAGCTAAAGAGGAGAAAAAATGAAAGAAATAATAATTATAATAAGTATTTTAATTATAATATTTGCAGGTTCAATAATTACTCAAATGTATCTTAATAAAACAAGTACACTATTAATAGATAAACTAGAAAACATAAAAAGTGATATTGAAAATGAAAAATTTGATAGAGAAAAAGTAAGCAAAAAGGCAGAAGAAATGTATAGTGAATGGGAAAAAATTAACGAGAAATGGTCAGTAATAATATTACATGATGAAATAGATTTAATAGAAACTGCACTAATAAAAATGAAAGCAGAAATAAAATCAGGCGAGATAGAAGATTCAATGGCTGAAATTGATACATCAATATTTTTACTAAATCATATAAAAGAAAAAGAAAAAACAAGTTTAAAAAATATATTTTAAAATAATAATTGACATGAGGAAAAATAACATATAAAATAATATATATAGGGGCAGACCCTGTGTTTGTCCAAAAAAATAAAAAGAAATCAATAAAGAAACAAGAAAAAAGGAGAACTACAAATGACAAAACATGTAACCGTTGGCGCTGTAACACACACACACACACACACACACACAAGGTAATTTAACAAACAATAAAAAAATAAATATATACACTATATTTATGTATTTTTTATGCCATAAAACAGACAAATTGGAATTTTGCGAAGTGTGAAGTGTGATGTGAGAAGTGCGAAGAATAGGGAAATGCCTACGAAGCTCTTGCCTTACAAATCCCACCTCCAACATCACACCTCTCACATTAATTAAACAAATTCCAACTCGTAAAAACAAAGGAGGATAAAATGAAAGAAAACAAAAGACGGAATTACATTAATAGCACTAATAATAACAATAATAGTAATGTTAATATTAGTAGCAGTAACAGTAAACCTTGCAAATGAAAATGGAGGGCTATTTGTAAAAACAAGAGAAGCAAAGCAAGACACTGCATATAAATCCGAAGAAGAAAACTTATTAATGTACATATATGGGGAAGGTGTATATGATGCAACAACAGGAAAGGTAAATCTAACTAAATTAGAAGAGCGTTTGAATAATTCGGGAGAATGGGGAACAACAGCTATAGTTGGAACAGAATTAACAGTAGTAGGAAAACAAAGTGGAGAAATACATAAAATAAATGAAGATGGAATAATAACAAAGAAAAACATACCATCTGAAGTAACAATAACAGAAGAAAATTATGGAGATAAAGTAGCATATTCAGCAGGAGGAGTAGATGACTGGAAGATATTTTATAAAGATGACAGTTATGTTTATATAATAACAAGTGATTATTTAAATAATGAGAATTTGCCAACAGGCTTAAATATGAGTAAACATGGAGAGAATGGTGCATACTGGGCTTCAGAAGACAATTTTACAAGCACAGGGGCATCAAATATAACAGCAGAAGTAGCAAACAAATATAATTTAAGTTGGTTAAATAGTAATACAAGTTCAATAAATCCAAATGCAAGAGCAACAGCAGATTTACTAAATGTTTCAGCATGGACAGCAAAATTTGGAAATGCAAGTAAAGGAATAGAAGCAATTGGGGGCCCAACATTAGAAATGTGGGTAAAAAGCTGGAATGCAAAAAGTACATTACAACTAAAAACAGAATATGATTCAACAGGATATTATATAGGACCAACAACAACAACAGAAAGTTTATCTAAAATTGATGATGAAGAAGATAGTGCAAAAGGAGGAAAGGAAGTAGAGGTATCTAGTGATACTAATTTGCATAGTGAAGGAAGCTTATATTTCCCTTATATATCTACTCATAATGGTTGCTTTGGATACTGGTTGGCTTCTCCTTCTGGTGGAGGAGGTAACTACATTACAATTGTGGACGCCGGTGGATATATTGGTGACCCTGGCGGTACTGCCTATAGCGATTACGTCAATAGCGTACGTCCTTTAGTTTCTATACCATCTAGTCTGATAAGGGAAAAAGATGAATCAGGAGCATGGACAGTAAATTTGGATTAAATATTACTTAAAAATTAAAAGCGTTTATTAAAAAAGCTGATGGAGGAATTCTATCAGTTTTTTGATATTTTTAGAAACCTTATTAAAGTGATTAGTAAAGTAAAAAAAGTAACCATTTTTGTAAACCTCTCATAAAATATAGCAAAAACGTTTATGAGAGGATGAATAAGATGATAAGTTATATAATAGAAGGAGGAAAAAAACTAGAAGGAGAGCTTGATGTATCTGGATCAAAAAATGCTTCATTACCAATAATAGCAGCAAGTATATTAAGTGGAAAAACAACAAAATTATATAATGTTCCAAATATACATGACACCCAAATAACTTTAAAAATATTAGAGATTTTAGGTTGCAAAATATATAGAAGAAATGGTAAAATAGTTATAGATTCGAGCAATATGGAAGAACATAAAATCCCAGATGATTTAATGAGACAAATGAGGTCATCTGTTGTATTAGCAGGAGCAATACTTGGAAGATTTAAAAAAGCTACGTTTTCATATCCAGGAGGATGTGATATTGGATCAAGGCCAATAGATTTACACCTAAATGGATTAAGAAAGTTAGGAATAAATATTGAAGAAGAAGCTGGGTACATAAATTGCAAATGTAATCAAATTGTAGGAAGCAAAATACAATTAGATTTTCCTTCAGTAGGTGCAACAGAAAATATTATAATGGCAGCAACATTAGCTGAAGGAGAAACAGTAATTACAAATGCTGCAATGGAACCGGAAATAGTTGATTTACAAAATTTTTTAAATAGAATGGGAGCTAAAATAGAAGGTGCAGGAACCAATATTATAACAATACAAGGAGTAAAAAAATTAAAAGATGTAAGTTATAATGTTATGCCAGATAGGATAGAAGCAGGAACTTTATTATGTGCGACAGCCATTACAGGTGGCAATATAAAATTAAATAAAGTAATACCAACACACATAGCACCAGTAATTAGCAAATTAGAAGAAAGTGGCTGTAAGATTAATTTAGAAAAAAATTCTGTAATACTAGAAGCTCCAAAAAGATTGAAAGCTGTAGATATAAAAACAATGCCATATCCAGGATTCCCAACAGATATGCAATCAGTTTTTACAGGCATGTTAGTAACTGCAAAAGGAACTTCTATGGTAATAGAGAATATATTTGAAAATAGATACAAATATGCAAATGAGTTAAAGAGAATGGGCGCAAAAATTACAATAGAAGGAAAAGTTGCAATAGTAAAAGGAGTAAAACATCTAGTGGGAGCAACAGTTGAGGCAACAGATTTAAGAGGAGGAGCAACACTGGTAATTGCAGGATTAGTTGCAAAAGGCAGAACAAAGGTAACAAATGTTGAACATATATTAAGAGGATATGAAACATTAGATAAAAAACTAAATAAAGTTGGTGCAAAAATACAATTAGAAAAATAACTAACATTATTAGAGATTCGGTAAGGGAATGTGTATAATTTAAAAGAGAACTGGAAAAACATTCCCTTATAAATATTGGAGGATACCCATGAAAAAATCAAAAGGACAAACAGTTGACTTACTGTATAAAAGCAAAGAAAAACCTAAAAAACAAAATAAAAAGACAAAAAACAAAAAACAAAAAAGTGATAATGAAGTAATAAATCTAGACAATGAAATAATTATAGGGATGACTTTAAAGGAAGAACCTAAAAAAACCAAAAAAAAGAAAGAACAACCAAAAACAAAGATTAAAAAGACTAAAAAGAATACTAATAAAATACAAAAGACTAAAAAAAGACCTAAAACTAAAAAGAAAAATATTAAACTAAAAATAGTAAAATGGATATTTTTGTTGGCTTTACTAGCAACAGCAATAATTTTATTTTTATTATCTAGTGTATTTAATATAACAGATATAGTTGTTGAAAACAATAAAAAAATATCAGAACAAGAAATAGTAAACTTGTCTGGATTAGTAAAAAATGAAAATATGTTTAAAACAACTAATAAAAAAATAAAAGAGGGTATAAAACAAAATCCATACATAGAAGATGTAGTAATAACAAGAGAATTATCAGGAAAAGTAAAATTGAAAGTAATAGAAAGAACGCCTACATATATGATTAAATTTGCAAATGGTTATGCATACATAAATAATCAAGGATATATACTAGAAATTTCAGAAGAAGCATTACAATTACCAATAATTACTGGATTTAAGACTTCAAGTGAAGAGATAAAAGCAGGAAATAGGCTAGTGGTAGATGACCTAAAAGAATTAGAAAATGTAATAAAAATAATGGAAACAGCTAAAAATACATCAATTGCAGATATAATAACAGAGATTGATATTTCAAACTCAAATAATTATAAGTTAGTAATAGCAAGTGAAGGTAAAACAGTTCAATTTGGCGATTTAAATAATATAAATGTAAAAATATTAAAAATAGAATATATTTTAGAACAAGAAAAAGGTAGAGAAGGAGAAATATATTTCCAAGATACAGAAAAAGCAGTGTTTAGAGAGAAAGTATAAAGAGGTGAAAAAATTGCATAAAAATAAAATAGCATTAATTTTAGGAACAGTATGTTTACTTTTAACAATATCAATCATTATACAAATGAGAACAATAGAGAATGCTACAAATACAGTTGGGACAGGCATTAGCGATAATGGAGGATTAAAAGATGAGTTTTTAAGAAGTCAAGACGAATATAATTCATCATACAAAAAACTAGAAGAAGCAGAAAAAAAGCTAGAAGGAGTAAGAAATCAAGCAACACAAAATAATGAAACAGATACTAATACTGAAACAGAAATAAAAGAAGATAGAAAACTATTAGGATTAACAGAGGTAACAGGTCAGGGATTTATAATAAAACTAGATGATAATAGACAAATAAATAGTTCTGAAGTACTTAATGTTAGTGATTATTTGGTGCATGAAGGAGATTTAACATACATAGTAAATGAATTGTTTAATGCTGGAGCAGATGCAATAGCAATAAATGATCAAAGAATAACAAGTAAAACTTCAATACTTTGCGATGGAAACATAATTAGAATTAATGGAGAAATAGTATCAGTACCAATAACAATACAAGCAATAGGTTATCCAGAAAGAATGGAATATGCATTAGGAAGACCAGGTGGTTATTTAGAAATATTAGCTAATGCAGGTGTGCAAGTATATGTGCAAAAATCAGAAAAAATTACACTTCCAAAATATGAAGGAGTATATAGTTCAGAATTTTTAACAAGAGGTGATGAATAGTTGAAAAAAGGAAAAATAACAATAACAATAACAATTGGTCTAGTTGTATTAATATTAACAGCTGTTATGTTCGTTCAATTTAAGACTGTTAAACAAACTGACTTTACATCACTAGAAAACATGAGGGAAGATGAATTAAGAACTGGCATAACAAGTTTCAAACAGAAAACAGAAGAAACAAATAAAAGATTAGAAGAAGTAAATGCAAAAATTTCGGAATATGAACAAACTATTTCAAATAATACACAAGCTTCAGAAGTTTTAACAAAGGAGCTGGAACAATTTAATAATATATTGGGAAAAAACACAGTAAAAGGTGAAGGTGTTGTAATAACATTAACTGACACAAGAAATCAAAGAATTTGGTCAGAGGATTTGCGATTATTGGTAAACGAATTAAAAGAGGCTGGAGCAGAAGCAATATCTATAAATGATCAAAGAATAGTTTATGATACATATATTGTAGATATTAGCAATACATATATACGTATAAATGGGCAAGAAATGATAGTTTCACCATATGTTGTAAAGGCAATAGGAAATCCAACATATTTAGAGAGTGGACTTTCAAAAAAACAATATGGATATATAGATACTAAACTTGCAGAAGGAAAGGATGTAACTCTTAAAAGAGAAAAAAATATAGTAATAAATAAGTATGATGGAGATTTAAGCATGGAATATGCAAAATAGGGGGTAATAAAATGATAATAATAGCAATTTTAATAGGATGCATAATAGGAGCTTTAATAGGAGTTAATGTACCAGTAATTCCATATACATATTCTGGCTATTTAGCAATAGCAATAGTTGCAGCACTGGATTCTGTATTTGGAGGTATAACTTCAGTTTTAAAAGGTAACTTTGATTTAAAAGTATTTTTATCAGGATTTTTCGGGAATGCAATACTTTCAATATTATTAACATGGTTGGGAGTAAAATTAAATGTAGACATATATTTAGCTGCAATTGTGGTTTTTGTAGGAAGAATGTTTACAAATCTTGCAATTATTCGTAGATATTATATTGATAAATGGAGTAAAAAAATAGAAGAAAAAGAGGAAGAAAAAAATGAGAATGAGAAGAAAACCGTGGGTTAGACAAGAACTTGCGGAAGCAGAATTTTTTATAGATGATGCAACCCAAAATTTAGGAAAATGGCATGAAGCATTTAAAAGAAAGCAACCAATACATTTAGAGCTTCGGATGTGGAAAAGGAAGTTTTATAGCAAAACTTGCAGTTCAAAATCCACAAGTAAATTATTTGGGAATAGATATAAAAAGTGAAGTGTTAGGATTAGCAAAAAGGAACATAGAAAAAGAGTATTTAAATGCACAAAGAGAAATAGATAATGTACTTTTAACAGCATATGAAATAGAAATAATACAAAATATATTAAATGAAAAAGATTTAGTTGATAGAATATACATTAATTTTTGTAATCCTTGGCCAAAACCAAGACATAACAAAAAAAGATTAACACATACAAAGCAACTAGAAAAATATAAAATATTTTTAAAACCTGATGGAGAAATATATTTTAAAACAGATGATTACAATTTATATAAATCAACAATAAAATATTTAGAAGAAATAGGTTTTGAAATTATTAAACAGACAGAGGATTTGCATAAAGAACCTATATGGAAAAACAATATAGAAACTGAACATGAAAAAATGTTTGAAGAACAAGGAATAAAAACAAAAGCTATAATAGCAAAGAAAAAATAATAAAAACAAAGTGATTTTAACATCACTTTGTTTTTATATACTATTTATGAATTTTTTCAAGGCGATAGAGCTTGCATAAATTGCAATCATTGCATATATAAACTTTATCATCAAAAATTAATTTTATAGTATTTATAAATTCATCTTGAGTATTATCAATAACATGTATATAAATCTTTTCTGGGAGCAAAGTAAGTAAAGTATTTAATGCATAATCATTAGAAGAAAATGATATATCAGATAAATATTTGCTGTTTAATGCAGTGTCATCAACAGTAATAATATTTTTAAATTCATCTAAAAGGATTGTTTCGCCATTTTGATATATAAGATGAACTAAAGAAGCATTGCAGTCTTTTGAATTTATATAGCATTTAAGAAGTTCAACAAATTCGTTATATTCTTTATCAATTACAAATTTATTAACAGCTAAATCTACAACATAATCTATAATTTTAATATAATTCTTTATTCTAAAATTAATAAAACCATCTAATACAGCGGATTTATTATTAACAAAATATTCTATACATGAAAGTTTTATACTGTCTGTTCTTATAATGGCTTCATCTAAACCTTCATTGTACAAGTAATCTTTACATATATCTAAAATTTTCTTTTGTTCTGCATTTGTAAAATAAAAGTAGTTAGAAAATATTATGCGCTTTAAAATACGTTCTTCATATAAATCTATTATTAAAGAAGAAATAATATCAGAAAATGTATAATAAAATAAATCTAAATCTTTACCAGAATAATGAATAATAAAATTATTATATAATTTGAATTTGGCAGTTGATATATATAAACTATTAAGATTTACAGTATTGAATTTTTCTAGTAGATAATTAATAGCTTTATTATTATTAGTTTTAACACACAAAGATTTAAGCACAAAAAATTCTCCTTTCTAATATATGTTATTATCTACTAAAAACTAATTAGATATACATATATTATGTAAGAAAAGGAGAATTTGAAACTTGTTTATTAATAATAAATCATGTAATCAATATCTGGAAAAATTTTATCTAACTTCATTATTGATTTTAAAAATTCTTCATCAATTTTGTTTTCTTTAATTTGTTCATATAATTTTGTGAATCTTCCAATATGATCTTTTATTCTTTTCTTTGCATAATCGACCATTGTTCCATTTGTAATAATAAACAACCAATCACTACTTTGGGCTAAAAGTAGTTCGCGTGCACATTGATTAAGAGCCTTTTTCTTTAAGCCTTTTGCATTAGGATAAAGCCTAGCTAATTCACACATCCTGTCACCAGCTACATGTAAATGTTTGTGAGCATAATCGTTAGTAGGGTTAAGCCAAACTTCACTATATCCATTTGCGCCCCAACTAGATCTACAAGGCGAAGCAATTTGCATTCTTGGATATTTATCTATATATTCACCAGGAGTAATTAATTTAAAATTGCAATCATCATAATAAATTTTCTTAAATAAAATATATAGCCAGTAAGGACCTTCATACCACCAATGGCCATAAAGCTCTGCATCATAAGGGCACACAACAATAGGTGGAACATCCATAAATTTTGACAAGTCATTTATTTGGTTAACTCGTGAATCTAAAAAGTGACCTGCTTGTTTTTCTGCGGAATCTTTTGCCCATTGTACATTATAGTAGTCCTTAAATTCCGTTTTACCAGTAATTCTATGATATTTAATACCAGTATTTACACGAACACCATTTTTGGCAATATATGGTTTGATGTAATCATAATCAGCATCATAACCAATATCTCTATAAAATTCTCTATAATTAAAATCGCCAGGGTAGCCACAAATAGAGCTCCATACTTGTTTAGAACTTTCTATATCACGACCAAATGCAACTATACCTTCTGGAGATACAATTGGAGTGAAGGTTCCATAAATAGGAGTAGGGTCAGCAAATAAAATACCATGTGATTCCGTAATTATGTATTCAATACCAAATTCTTTTAAATATTTATCTGCTTCTGGAACATAACCACATTCTGGAAGCCAAATTCCTCTAGGTTTTTTACCAAAGTATTTTTCATATGTTTGAAC
>CAKPKG010000027.1 GCA_934167165.1 uncultured Clostridia bacterium | reverse complement strand
AGAGGATATAAAGTAACAATCCAAAAAATGGATCCATATATAAATGTAGACCCAGGAACAATGAGCCCAATTGAACATGGAGAGGTTTTTGTAACAGATGATGGAGCAGAAACAGATTTGGATTTAGGACATTATGAAAGATTTATAGATGAGAATTTAACTAAAAATTCTAGTATTACAACAGGAAAGATATATTCTAGTGTAATAGAAAAGGAAAGAAGAGGAGAATATTTAGGAAAAACTGTTCAAGTAATTCCACATATTACAAACGAAATAAAAGAGAACATATATAGTTTTGAAAATGAAGATGTTGATATTGTAATTACAGAAATTGGTGGAACTATAGGAGATATAGAGGGATTATCTTTTATAGAGGCAATACGTCAAGTTGGAATAGAAAAACCAAAAGGAGATGTAATATACATACATGTAACTTTACTTCCATATATTTCTGGTTCAAATGAGCTAAAATCAAAACCAACACAACACTCTGTAAAAGAATTACAATCGTTGGGTATTAAACCAGATATATTAGTTTGTAGATCTGAATTACCAATAACAGATAACATGAAACAAAAAATAGCTTTATACTGTAATGTAAGACCAGAGAGCGTAATTCAAAATAGTACAGTAGACAATTTATATGCAGTGCCATTAATGCTAGAAGAAGAGGGACTTACAAGAGAAGTATGTAGATGCTTGAACTTGGACAAGGTAGAACCAAAAAATGAAGAATGGCAAGCTATGATAGACAATATAAGAAAAATAGAAGCAGGCCCAGTAAAAGTTGCAATTGTAGGAAAATATGTAGCATTAGAAGATTCATACCTTTCAGTTGCAGAAAGCTTAAGACACGCAGGATTTGCAAACAATGTAAAAGTTGATATTGATTTTGTGGATTCAGAAGGAATAAATGATAAAAATGCTAAAGAAAAATTAAGCAAATATGATGCACTTTTAGTTCCAGGAGGATTTGGAAACAGAGGAATAGAAGGCAAAATAGCAACAATAAAATATGCAAGAGAAAACAAAGTACCATTTTTAGGAATATGTTTAGGAATGCAAATGGCAGTTGTTGAATTTGCTAGAGATGTATTAGGATTGGAAGATGCAAATTCAGAAGAGTTTGACGAGAATACAAAAAATCCTGTAATTCATATTATGGATGACCAAAAAAATATAGAAAATAAAGGTGGAACAATGAGACTTGGAAGTTATCCATGTGTATTAAAAGAAGGATCAAAAGCTTTTGAATTATATGGTAAAAAAGAAATAGCAGAAAGACATAGACATAGATTTGAATATAACAATGACTATAAACAAAAAATGGAAGATGCAGGACTTATATGCAGTGGAACATCACCAGACGGAAGACTTGTTGAAATAATTGAATTAAAAGATCATCCATTCTTCATAGCAGGCCAATTCCATCCAGAATTTAAGTCAAGACCAAATAGACCAGGTCCATTATTTAAAGGATTAATAGCTGCAGCAAAAAAATAAAAAAAGCACAATTTTTGTGCTTTTTTCATTTTGAAACTCAAACTATCTAGAATAAATGGTGACTATAAGCCGTCTGGTCCATTTCCAATATAATTTTTTAAAGGTTCTATATTAACATAGTATTTGTTAAAGTCTTCAGGGTCAACTAAAACTTCTAGCTCTGTTATGTTTTTACTTTCACAAATTAGTTTAGCGTCAGACCATATGTGTTCGCTTGTAAATGTGTATATTTTTCCATTATATTCACAAGAACACTCAATAACATTTGGATTTTTATTATTGTAAGTAAAATTAAGATCTTTATGTATGCTAGTTATTTTAGAATGTAAACATATGCCTTCTTCTTGAAGACGGAACTTTTCACGATTTTTCTTTGCAAAGTGATGAATAATAAAAATGCTGACAGTTGCAAATGCAACCCCGAGTGCGATAAGAAGGCAATTAAAAAAAGTTCCATCATTTCCAATAAAATCATTAGGATTATCAGGATTGTAATATATTGTTGTTAATCCACCAGTATACATACTACTGTTATATCCATTTAATCTACCTTCATATGTTTTTCCATCAACTATAAAACTTATATATACATCATGATTAATGTCTCCGTCAGTATCACGTGATGTTATAATATCTGTAATTTTAGCGTCAGCTTTTATTGCTGTTTTTAAAAATTTTGAAGTGTTAATTTGAGAAACAATTCCAGCTACAATAAGAACAATTCCAATAATTAAAAAAACCATACAAAATAATTTAAAAAATCTTTTAGAATTCATTATAATCCCCCATTTATTTATTTATTTTTCTTATTATATCAAGTCGAATAAATAAATACAATATAAAAAGTTTATAAATCCAAATTCAAAAAACAAAGATTATTTAAAATTAAATATGTATAAAATGCTGCAAAACATCCTTGCAAAAGCTTTCCAATTAAATAAGGTTTTATAGATATTCCGTTTTTTGAAGTAATGCTAAGTACTTGTAAAGCCACAGAAATCCCACCAAATCCAAGTAAGAATGCGCAAATAATTATATTTATAGATATATTTTTATTAGCAATTAATGCAACAGAACAAATCCCATTTGTAAGTTCTATTAGCCCAGTTACAATTCCTTTTAAATAATTAGAAGAAAATCCAAAAATATTTGAAACTGGCAAAAGAAATTTACAAATAATATTTAAACATCCACTACTATTTAATATAGAAACAATAACAGAAAAAAGTACAACAAATCCACCAATAAGGAATATAGTATTAATAGAATTCATAATAGCATTAGCCAAAACTTCACCCAAGTTTGATAAAGATATTTTAGATGGCATTTTGTTTGTGTGCGATTCTAAAAGAGAACTTCTTTTATTTTTCTTACATTTCCACCATCTAAACAAAATTCCAACAGTAATGCATGCAAGAACATGAGTTATTAATAGCAAAATTCCAGTTTTTGTGTCTTTAAAAAGGCCAATTCCTACTGTGCCAACTATAAACAAAGGGCCTGAATTATTTGTAAAGGCAATAAGTCTTTCTGCCTCTATATTTGTACAAAGTCCTTGTTCTTTAAAATTAGATACAATTTTGGCGCCAACAGGGTATCCACTAATAATGCCCATTATAAAAGGAAAAGCACCTTCACCAGGTACATTAAAAAGAGGTCTCATAAATTTATTTAAAATTCTTCCTAAAAAGGATATTACATTAGTATATCCTAATAATTCTGTTGCGATAAAAAATGGTAAAAGTGATGGAACTACTGAATTTGCCCAAAGACTTAATCCTTTTTTTGCAGACATTAAATTTTGATTAGAAAAAACAATTAATAATAAAGTAAATAAACAAATTAACAAAGTAAGAATATTGCTTTTAAATTTTAACAAAAGAATTTTCAATCTATTCATGGACACACCTCTTATTTATATTTATATTATATTTTGCAGAAGATATAACAAAAAAATAAGCAGTAGACAAAAGTTAAAAATAATGGTATATTATGTAAGTATTAGTCTTTATTTAAGGAGATTTAAAATGAACAATTATGAAAATGCAAAGAAAATATTAGAAAAATATAATCAACAACAAATAATTGATATTGCAAATAAAATGTCAGAAGAAAAAAAGCAACAGCTTGCAAGTCAAGTACAAAAAATAGATTTTGAAGAAGTAAAAGAATTATATGAAAAAACTTTTGAAGATATATATGTTGATTTAGAACAACTACAGCCAATAAGAGGAGTGAATCCAGATAAACTTTCGAAAGAAAAACTAGATGAGTATGAACAAATTGCAACAAAAATAATAAAACAAAATAAGTTTGCAGTTGCAACAATGGCTGGAGGTCAAGGCACAAGACTACGGACATCCACTCCCAAAGGGAACATACAAGATAGACATTGGAAAAAATGGGAAATATTTATTTGAAGTTATTGTTGATACATTAACAAGAGCTAATAAAAAATACAATGTAGTTATACCATGGTACATAATGACAAGCAGAGAAAATAACAAAGATACAGTGAAATTCTTGGAAGAAAAAGACTACTTTGGTTATCCAAAGGAATATACATATATTTTTGAACAAGGGGAGTTACCATTAATAACAGAGCAAGGAAAATTAATATTAAATAGGCAAGGTTTAATAAAAGAAGCTTCTAATGGTAATGGTGGAATTTTTAATTCTATGTTAAAAAAAGGTGTAATTGCAGATATGGAAAAAAGAGGCATAGAATGGGTATTTATAGGCTCTGTTGATAATATTTTATTAAAGTATGTTGACAGTCTGCTTTTAGGTTTAACTGCAAGTCAAGGAAATGAAATAGGAACACGAACAGTTCTAAAAAGAGATCCAGAAGAAAGAGTTGGAGTTTTGTGTAAACAAAATAACAAAATAAAAGTTATTGAATATACAGAACTTCCAAAAGAAATTGCATGTATAAAAGATGATGATGGAGAGCTAGTATTTGGAGAATCTCATATAATGTGTAATCTATTTAGTTTAAATGCAATAAAAAGAGCTAGCACAAAGGAACTAGAATATCATATAGCATTTAAAAAAGCTGATTATTTAGATGAAGATGGAAATTTTGTAAAAGCAACAGTTCCAAATGCTTATAAATTTGAACAGTTTATATTTGATAGTTTTAAGCTATTTGATAATATATCAATTTTAAGAGGCAAAAGAGAGGAAGATTTTGCACCCGTAAAAAATATGGTAGGTGAAGATAGCCCAGAGACTGCAAAAAAACTATATGAAAACTATTGGAAAAATGCGTAGTTTATGATATAGTATAAAAATAAAACTATGTCTATGAAGGGATGGTAAAAAAATGAGTAGAAGAGGTAGAAGGTATAATAGTTATTCAGAGCCAAAGCTTAATATGAAAAAAGTACTAGGAGTAATAGTAGCATTATTAGTAATAGTAATGGTAATTGTTTCAATAGTAAATATAATAAAAGGTGGAAAAAACAAAGAAAAAGTAGCAAATTATACATATTATACAGCATACGAAAATGGAAAATTTGGGGTTATAAACAATGAGGGAAATATTGTAATAACACCAGAATATACAGAGATAGTATTAATACCTAATAAATCAGTCCCTGTATTTATATGTACATATGATGTAAATGACCAAGAAGGAACATATAAAACAAAAGCAATAAATCAAAACAATGAAGAGATATTTAAAGATTATGATAAAGTAGAAGCAATAGATAATTTTGATTCAAAACAAAACATATGGTATGAAGACAATATTTTAAGAGTTAAAAAAGATGGAAAATATGGATTAATAAATTTTGAAGGTAAAGAAATAGTGCCTTGTGAATATGACGAAATTACAGCATTAAAAGGCGTTACAAATAACTTACTAGTTAAAAAACAAGATAAAGTTGGACTTATAAATGAAAAAGGACAAGTTATAATAAACACAGACTACAAAGAAATAAAAACATTAAAAGAAGGTTATAAAAACGAATATGCAATAGTAAATGATAATAACCAATATGGAATAATAAGTACAACAGGAACAGTAATAGTAGAACCAAAATATGAAGATGTAAAATATTTAAACAATTCAGAATTATTTGCAGTTAAAGAAGGTGGCGTATGGAAAGTAATTGATAAAGAAAAACAAATTCTAATAGATGGTGGTTATGATAATATAGTTGAAGCAAAAGGTGAAAATGTTGTTGTAGAAAAAGGTGGAAAATACGGAGTAGTAACAACAAAAAATGAAGAAAAAATTCCTGTGGAATATGAAGAAATAAAATACACATTTTCTATATATTATATAGCTAAAACTGGTGGAAAATACGGAATTATCAATTTAGAAAATGAACAAATAAAAGGTTTTAATTATACAAGTATGAATTATGTTGAAAAAGGAGACTTTATCCAAGCAGATTTATCAGATACAGAAACAGTAATACTTGATAACAACTTATCAGAAAAAATAAATGGAATAGTATCAGAAATAAACCAAGAAGCAGGTTATATAAAAGTATATAGCAATAATGAGTACAAATATTACAACTTTAAATTTGAGGAGAAAAAATCTTCAGACATATTAACTGCAAATAATCTATTCTTAAGTAAAAAAGATGGAAAATATGGCTATGTAGATAAATCTGGAAAAGTAGTAATTGATTATATATATGAAGATGGAACAGAGCAAAATTCATGTGGATTTGCAGCAGTAAAAAAAGATGGAGTATGGGGAAGCATAAATAAAGTAGGAGCAATAGAATTAGAGCCATCAATTAATTTAGATAACAATATATACACAAACTTTATTGGAAAATGGCATTTAGATGATAGTGGATTATATTATACAAAATAGAGCAAAAGGGGGATAACCCCTTTTGTTGTACTTGCAAAAGAGGAGAGAGAAAATGGAATTAAAGGTAAAATATCAATATACATATTTTATAAAACCGTTTTTAATTAAAGAGGGCAAATATAAAGAGTATTTATTAAGTCTTTTAAAGAATGAAAAAATTAGTATTAAATATTTTGAAAAAGAAAGAGATTTAGATTTATATTCATACTTTTTACCAGAGATAAGAGAATATGTTTTTCCTACATTTGAATACAATAGAAGAAAAATAGATAAAATAGAAAAATCAAACAACACGTTAAAAGCTAATATTTTATCTGAATTAAGTTGCACTACATTTGAATATAAATTAAATCCAAAGGCCCAAGGCAAGATAAATGAAGAAGAAGGCATATTTTTTAATATAAATAATATAGAATTAATTTGTTTTAATACAGGAATTTGTTTTTTACTAATTAAAACTGATTTGGAAAACAAAGATTTCTCAAATTTATTAGATTTCAATTATAAGTTTAAAGACATCAATTCTGAATTCTCAAAATTAAAAGAATATAGTAATATAAAAATACAAACAGATGCATTTAGCAATATGAAAGATTTACCGGAATTTATAAATGATATTATAGGTGTAAATTGTACGTGCTCAGAGCTAAAAGATATAGATATGTATAACAGGAGATTTTTTGTTTATACATATGCATGTGTAGAACAAGACAATTGGGAGAATTTTAATGATATAGAGAGTGATTTTATAAAATATACAAACGTATTACCTAATAGTAATACACTTGCATTTAATCCAGAAAAATTACACAAGTTAGTAGAAACAGTAGAACAATTTAAAAATGCTAGGTTTGGATTTACTAAACAAAGTGCTACATTTTTAGCTTCAAGTATAGATATAAATAATTACACAAAATTATTATTTAAATATGATAATGAATTATTATATACATTAATATTTGGTTTATATCAAAGAATTTATTTAAAAAAACTTGAGATGGATTTAAAAAGTAAAAAAAATATAAAAAGCGCACAAAGTAAATTTACAAAATTCACAAAGGAAATATGGAAAAAAGAATTAACAAATTCAGTTACGGGTTCAGCATTTTGGAGTAAATGGAAAAAAGTATTTGAATTAGAAGAAATATATAATAGTATAAAAAATAAATATGATGTTATATATAAAGAATCATCAATAGAAAAAGAAAACAAAGTAAATAAAATAGTTTTAATTGCATTAATAATATCTTTACTATTAAACATAATTAACTTATTTATGCTAATGAGAATCAGATAAACAAGGAGGCAATATGAAAACGTTTTGTGGAACAGATATAATAGAAATAAGCAGAATAAAAGAATCGATAGAAAGATCTCGGAGAAAGGTTTTTAAATATAATTTATACTCCGGCAGAAATTGAGTATTGTGAAAGTAAAAAGAATGCAAAATACTATCATTATGCAGGAAGATTTGCAGCAAAAGAAGCTATATATAAGGCCGTTTCTGGACTTTTAGAAAATAAATTTGATATATCTTGGCACAATGCACAAGTAATAAATGATAAAAACGGAAATCCACAAATAGAATTTTTAGATATAAAATTTGATAAATTAAAAAGTATTGATATATCAATATCGCATTGCAAAGAATATGCAGTAGCAACAGTGATTGCAGTAGTTAAAGAATAGGTGAGAATATGGAACTTTTGGATTCGCATGCACATTATAATGATGAAAAATTTGAAGAGGACAGAGAAGAAGTTTTAGAGGAAATATACAAATCAGGGATAACAAAACTTGTAAATGCAGGTTATAGTGTAGAATCGTCTAAAAAATCTGTAGAGATAGCAAATACACATAATTTTATATATTCAACTGTAGGAATTTCTCCAAATGATATTGAAAACTACAAAAAACAAGATTTAAAAGAAATTAAAGAATTAGCACAAAATAAAAAAGTAGTTGCAATAGGAGAAATAGGATTAGATTATTATTGGAATAAAGAAAATAAAAATTTGCAAAAGGAAGTTTTTATAGATCAAATAAAATTAGCAAATGAATTAGAATTGCCAATAGTAATACATACAAGGGAAGCTATATATGATACATTAGAAATATTAAAGAACAATATTTGTATAAAAAAAGGTGTATTTCATTGTTGCCCATTTAATGTAGATTTAGTTAGAGAAGGGCTAAAGTTAGGTTTTTATATTTCTTTTGCAGGTCCTACAACATTTAAAAACAGTAAAAATGCAGCAGAAATAATAAATATGGTACCATTAGATCGAATACTAATAGAAACAGATTCTCCATATTTAAGTCCAGAACCTTTTAGAGGTAAAAGAAATGATTCTAGAAATGTAAAATATATTGCACAAAAAATTGCAGAAGTAAAACAAATTAGTATAGAAGAGGTTGCAAAAGCGACATATGATAATGCAAAAAGAATATTTGCAAAGATAAAGTGATTTGAATTCTATACAATAAAAAATCCAGTTTTAAACTGGATTTTTTAGTTTTAAATATTTTATTTGTTAAAATCAACTTTAACATTTTTTCTAGCTTCTTCGCTTTCTACTTTAAAGAATTCTTCAGCTTTAAATCCAAACATAGAAGCAATAATATTAGAAGGGAAAACTTCTAATTTAGTATTATACATTGTTACACTATCATTATAAAATTGTCTTGAGAAAGAAATTTTATTTTCTGTGTTTTGTAATTCTTGTTGTAATTCAGAGAAGTTTTGATTAGCTTTTAAGTCTGGGTAACTTTCAGAAACTGCCATAATAGTTTTCAAAGCTCCTGATAATTGATTATCTAAGTTAGCTTTTTCAGCAACAGTACCTGCATTTGCCCAAGAAGTTCTAAGTTCTGCAACTTTTGTTAATACGTCACTTTCATGTGTCATATAACCTTTTACTGTTTCAACTAAATTTGGTATTAAATCAAATCTTCTTTGTAATTGAACATCAATTTGACTCCAAGAGTTTTTTACTTTTTGTCTTAATCTAACTAAAGTATTATACATAGAAACTACAAGGATTACTAATAGTATAATAATAATTAATGCAATCCACATAATAAAGACCTCCTATTAAAATAAATTTACAAGCTAATTATAACATAGCAAAAATAGCATAGCAAGAAATAATTATATAAATTTTACAAAGTGTGAAGTGTGAAGTGTGATGTGGGAGGTGGGATTTGTAGGGTCAAGCCTTCGTGGGCCTTTTTCTATTCTTCACACTTCACAGTTAAATCTTATACTGCATAAACCTTGTTTCCTTATGCATATTTTTGTACAAGCTGCATATAATATAATTAGAAAAAAGTTCCAAATTTGACAAATCTTAAAAAAAATAGTATAATAGAAAAGGTCGCTTGAAGGAGGGATTAAATATTCTTATGAATAAACAAAAAAACTCGCATATATCATACAAAAAGATTATTGCATTAAGTATATTGTTTGTTGTAATTTTAGGTATATCGGTATTAGCGGGAAATGTAAAAGTAAATAGTGTTAAAATTAAATTTTCAAATAATCATGAAATTACAGTTTTAACATCAAAAACAAAAGTGTCAGAAATATTAGAAGAAAATCATATAATGCTTTCATCAGATGAGGTAGTAACACCAGCATTAGATGAAGAAATAACATCAGCAAATGCAATAGTAATATCATTAAATGGTCAAGAACCAGTGCAAATTGTAGAAGGAAATAGCGAGAGCGTAAATACAAATATAGAAGAAATAGCACAAAATTATACAGATGTTACAGAAGAAATTATAACTGTTAAAGAAGAAATACCATTTGAAACAATTACAAAAGATGTTTCAAACGGAAGTAGTACAGTAAATAAAGTTATACAAGCTGGTAAAAATGGTTTAAAAGAAGTAACTTACAAAGTAAGATATAAAGGCGATGTAGAAGTAGAAAGAATAGAATTATCTTCTAAAGTAATAAAAGAACCAGTAAACAAAATAGTTCAAATACAAACAGTTACAGCAAGAAGTGCATCAAGAGGTGGAGTAACAACAGCATCAAGTGGGAGATATAAAGTTACAGCATATTGTTCATGTGCAAGATGTTGTGGAAAAACAAATGGTATTACAGCTTCAGGAACAAGAGCAACAGCAAATCATACAGTTGCAGCTCCAAGTACATTTGCTTTTGGAACACAAATGGTTATAAACGGAAGAACTTATGTTGTAGAAGACAGAGGTGGAGCAATTCAAGGAAATAGAATTGACGTTTATATGAATTCACATGCAGAAGCAATAGCATGGGGAGTAAGATATTTAGACGTAGAAGTAATAAAATAAAAATAATAAGAAATAGGGGAAGATATTCCTCTATTTTTTTGCAAGGAACTAATGGGGACAGACCCCTTTTGTTTTAATAGGAACAAAAGGGGTCTGTCCCCATTAGTTCCTTCCATTATTTAAGAGAAAAAACATTGTAAAAAAACTATATATATGATATAAAATAAATATTAACAAGTAAAGGAAGGTACAAATGGAAGCAAGAGAAAAAATGAAAAAAGAAAACAATTCATCATTTATGAAAAATGTTGCTATGCTTATGGTTGCACAAGTTTTAATAAAAATATTAGGCTTTGTTTATAGACTAGTAATAATCAACATAGATGGTTTTGGAGATATAGGAAATGGATATTATGATGCAGGTTACACAGTGTATTCTTTGTTACTTACACTATCATCAGTAGGTATACCTACAATAATTTCTAAATTAGTGTCAGAAAGAGTTGCAATAGGTGATCATAAAGGTGCACATAGAATTTTTAAAACTTCTTTAAAAATATTTACACTAATTGGAGCATTTTTCTCATTAGTGCTATTTTTTGGAGCGGATATAATAGCAAAAAATATATTAAATGTACCAGATGTAAAATATGTTTTAATGGTTTTAGCACCAGCGATAATGTTTGTCGCCTCTTCTGCTGTTCTAAGAGGGTACTTTGCAGGACTTGGAAGTATGAAATCAACAAGTGTTTCTCAAACATTAGAGCAATTTTTTAATTGTGTTTTAACAATTACATTTGTATATGCATTAGTAGGAAAAGATCCTGCTATTATGGCTGCAGGAGGAAACTTATCTACAACACTTGCTATATTAATTTCTTTCATGTACTTAGTTATCTTCTATAAAAGAAGAAAAAAAGGAATTATGGCAGAGTGTGAGGCTCAAACAGTAGAGCAAGAAGACAAAACTACAGGAAAACTTATAAAAACAATATTTGCAATATCAATACCAATGACAATTGGTTCATTAATATCAGTTATTAATAATATGATAGACACAGTTACAATAAGTAATTGTATACAAACTGCATTTTCTGGAATTCTAGAGGGCGGAAAAGCTGCACTAGAAGCAAAAGCAATGGAACTATCTGGTGTATTGTCAAAAGTTGTAACAATAATACATCTTCCACTTGCAATTACAGGAGCTTTTTGCACAGCCTTGGTTCCAGCAATATCTTCAGCAATATCAGTAAAAGATTATGCAACAGTAAATAAAAGATTATCATTTTCATTCTTTGCTTCAATTTTATTAATAATGCCATGTGCAGCAGGTTTAGTAGCACTTGCAGAACCAATTCTAAAACTAATCTATCCAGCAGCTTCAAATGGATCTAATATATTAGTTTTAAGTACAATTACAATGATATTTGTATCACTAAACTATGTTGTAGAAGGTGGACTATATGGATTTGGAAAAGTACATATTCCAGCAATAGCATTAGCAATTGGAGGAGTAATAAAATTAGTATTAAATATTATTCTAATAAGCAAACCAGAAATCAACATATTAGGAGCTGTTATTAGCTCAATAGCATGTCAAGCTATATTATTCATAATATGTATGTATTATCTAAACAAAGAAATAAAACTAAACATGAATTTAAAAGATCATGTATTAAAACCAACTTTTGCATCAGCAGTTATGGGAATTATAGTTTATATTGCCTACAAAGTAATTGTAGGAACACTTGGAAATGCAATTTCCACAATCATAGCTATATGTGTAGGAATTTTAGTATATTTAATATTAGTGCTTGCAATGAAAATGCTAACAAAAGAAGACATATATATGATACCATTTGGAACAAAAATATATAGTTTGTTGGTAAAATTAAAAGTATACAAAGAAAATTAAGGAGAAATTTATGAAATTAGTTTCATGGAATGTAAATGGATTAAGAGCAATATATAAAAAAGGATTCGAAGAGTCATTTAAAAAACTTGATGCAGATATATTTTGTATTCAAGAGACAAAAATGCAAGAAGGCCAAATAGAATTAGATTTACAAGGATATTATCAATATTATAATTATGCAGAAAGAAAAGGATATTCAGGGACAGCAATTTTTACAAAAAAAGAACCACTAAATGTGTCATATGGAATAGGAATAGAAGAACATGATAAAGAAGGTAGAGTAATAACATTAGAATTTGATAAATTTTATATGGTAAATTGCTACACACCAAATTCAGGACGAGAACTTGCAAGACTTGAATACAGAATGGATTGGGAAGAGGCATTCAAAAAATATTTAGTAGAATTAGACAAGCAAAAGCCAGTAATAATATGTGGAGATTTAAATGTGGCACATACAGAAATAGATTTAAAAAATCCAAAGTCAAATAAAAAAAATGCAGGATTTACAGACGAAGAAAGAAGTAAAATAGATAGTTTGTTAAACACTGGTTTTACAGATACATTCAGAAAAATATATCCAGACAAAGAAGGAGCATATACGTGGTGGTCATATATGTTTAATGCAAGAGCAAATAATGCAGGGTGGCGTATTGACTATTTTCTAGTATCTGATAGAATAAGTAAAAATATAAAAGATGCATATATTTATTCAAAAATAATGGGAAGTGACCATTGCCCAGTTGGATTAGAAATAGAAGAATAAAGGAGAGAAATTAAATGAAAGAAACAAAAAAATGGACAAAATGGTTATATTGGTTTACTTTTGCGGTGGCAGTGATATTTGTATACAAAACACTAGACAATTTTAATGATATTTCAATATGGTTTAATAAATTATTATCAATATTAATGCCATTTTTAATGGGAATATTAGTAGCATATTTATTTTATATACCATGTAGGCAAATAGAAAGTTTATACAAAAAAATGAAACCAAAGTTTATAAAGAAAAAAGCAAGAAGCTTATCAATTGTTACAGTGTATATAATGACAATATTGTTACTAGTAATAGTTATAAATATTATAATACCAGCACTTTCAGAAAGTGTAGTTGAATTAGCAAGTAGTATGCCGGGATATTATAATACAGCAATGGAATATGTAGAAAATATGCCAGAAGATGCAATAATAAAAAAAGCAGATGTTTTAGAAATTATAGGAAACCTACAAAAAATAGATATAACTAAAATATTAAGCCTAGAAAATATATATGGTTATATAAAAGGTGTTGTAGGAGTAGCCCAAGGAGTATTTAGTGTGTTTGTTACACTAATAATGTCTGTATACATATTGGCAGAAAGAAGCCAAATATTAAAATTTGTAAGGAAACTAAATTCTGCAATATTTAAAGATAAAACTTGTAAAATAATAGATAAGTATTTTATGAGAGCTAATGATATATTCTTTAAATTTGTATCAAGCCAGGTATTAGATGGAATAATAGTAGGAATAATAGTATCAATAGCAATGTGGATTTTAAAAGTAAAATATTGGGTACTATTAGGATTTATGATAGGATTATTTAATATAATTCCATATTTTGGAGCGATAGTTGCAGTAGTAATTGCTACTATAATAACAATATTTACAGGTGGATTTGCAAAAGCAATATGGATGGTTATAGTGGTAGTAATACTTCAACAAATAGATGCAAATATAATAAATCCTAAAATAGTAGGAAATGCATTACAACTAAGTCCTATATTAGTAATCTTTTCTGTAACACTATTTGGAGCATATTTTGGAGTGCTTGGAATGTTCTTGGCAGTTCCAATAATAGCAGTAATAAAACTAATAATAAACGATTTTATAGAATATAGAACAGAAAAGAAAAAACAAGAAGAAAAATAGCAATATTAACGAAGTGCGAGGTGAGAAGTGTGAAAAATAGAGAAAAGCCTACGAAGCTTTGACTATATAAATCGCACTTCCCACATCACACCTCGTTAATATAGAAAAAGGAGAATACATATGCTAAAAAAATATTTAATAGTCTTTTTAATTTCAATGGTACCACTAATAGAATTAAGAGGTTCAATTCCAGTTGGATTGTTATGGGGAGAACCTATCCCAGTACTTCCACTTTATATAATTTGTATATTAGGAAATATGTTACCAGTACCATTTATATATTTATTTGCAAGAAAAGTTTTAGAATGGGGATCAGACAAAAAAGTAATAGGTAAATTCTTTAAATGGTGCTTAGAAAAAGGCGAAAAAGGTGGAAAAAAACTTCAAGAAAAAGCAGGAAAAACAGGCTTATTTTTTGCATTATTAATATTTGTAGGAATTCCACTTCCTGGAACAGGAGCATGGACAGGAACACTTGCAGCAAGCATATTAGATATGGATTTTAAAAGAAGTATTTTGGCAGTTATGCTAGGAGTAATATTAGCAGGAATCATAATGGGGCTTGCATCAGCAGGAGTATTTGGGGCATATGGAGCAATATTTGCAGTTTAACAATAATAATAAGTTGGGGGAAAAAGGGGACAGTCCCCTTTTTCCCTCAAAGTTCATATAAAGTTAATAATTATAATATATAATTTTAAAGTTAAGGAGTGTAATTATGAGTTATATAGAATTAAAGGACGTTACGAAATTATATAGTGATGGAAATGTAAAGGCTGCAGATGGTGTGTCTTTTTCAGGAGAAAAGGGAGAGATTATTATAGTTGTAGGACCAAGCCGGAGCACGGAAAAACTACTGTTTTAAATTTAATTGGTGGAATGGATAGTGTAACTAGTGGCAAAATAATTGTAGATGGAAAAGATATAAGCAAATATAATGAAAGAGGACTTACAACATATAGAAGAAATGATATTGGATTTGTATTTCAATTTTATAATTTAATACCAAATTTAACTGCAAAAGAAAACGTTGAACTTGCAAGTCAAATATGCAAAAATGCATTAGATCCAGAACAAGTTTTAAAAGATGTAGGACTTGAAAAGAGAATGAATAATTTTCCTGGACAGTTATCTGGAGGAGAGCAACAAAGAGTTGCAATAGCAAGAGCAATTGCTAAAAACCCAAAATTACTTTTATGTGATGAGCCAACTGGGGCATTAGACTATAATACAGGAAAAGAAGTATTAAAGCTGTTACAAAATACAGCAAGGCAGAAAAATATAACAGTTATAATAATTACACACAACCAAGCAATAACGCCAATGGCAGATAGGATAATAAAAATAAAAAATGGAAAAGTTAATGAAAATAGAATTAACGAAAATCCTATTTCAATAGACCAAATTGAATGGTAGAAACAAAAGGGGACAGACCCCTTTTGTTTCAAGCAGAAAAAATAGAGAAAAAACAAAAGGGGTCTGTCCCCTTTTGTTCAGAACTTTATGGAGGAAAGATGAAAAAAGCATATATAAAAGATATTGTTAAAGAAATAAAAAGAACAAGAAAAAGATATATATCTATTATTGCAATTGTAATATTAGGTGTTGCTTTTTTCGTGGGAATAAATGCATCATGCCCAGACATGTTGAATACTTTTAATAAATATATTAACGATTATAATGTTTTTGATCTTAACTTAATTTCTACAGTTGGATTTGATAATGATGATGTGGAGACCATAAAAAATATAGATAAAATAGATTACATACAGCCTGTAAAATCAATATGTGCTGTCGTTGAACAAGGAGATAAAGAAAAAGTTTTAAGTGTAAGTTCTGCTCCTAATAGTATAACCGAAAATACTATGAATAAAGTTGAAGTAGCAGAAGGAAAATATCCTACACAAAATAATGAAATAGTTTTAGATAGTAAATTAAAAACAGATTACAAAATAGGAGATACAATAGAATTTATAGATACAGAAAATCAAGAATTAGAAGATGTATTTAAGGTTAAATCCTATACAGTAGTTGGCTTTGCTAATAGTCCTTTATATGTAGCAATATCAAGAGGTAGCACAACACTTGTAGATGGAACTATATCTGGTTTTGCAATAGTTTTAGAAGATGCATTTTCTATGGAAGAATATACAAATATATATGCAAAAGTAACAACAAATAATAAAAACAGAACATCAGATGAATATATAGAAGAAATAGAAAAAATTCAAGACGAAGTAAAAGAAAAAACAGATGCATTAGCAGACACAAAGTACAAAGATTTATACGAAGAAGCAAATAATAAAATTGCTGATGCTAAAAAAGGAGTTCAAGATGCAAAGAATGAATTAAAAAATGCAGAGCAAGAAATTGCAAATGGAAAAACAAAACTAGAAAATTCACAAAAAGAACTAAATAATCAAAAACAAAACTTTAATAGCAAAATGCAAGAATATAATAATCAAATAAATAGTGCTAAAAGCGCATTAGATTCAACAAAAGCTACTTTAGACGAAAAGCAAAAAGAACTAAATAATGCAGAAACACAATTAAATGCAGAAGAACAAAAATTAATATCAGCAGAACAGAAAGCTTTGGAAGGAACAGGGCTAACAGACTTAAATAAATATTTAGAATATTTGCAAAGTATATCAGCACCACAAGAAGCAATTACAAGTATACAAACACTAATACAAGGTAAAGCAAAACTAGAACAAGAAAAAAGCACACTTCAAGGATATAAAAAAGAATTAAATGCTGGTTTAGAAGAATATAATAAAGGATTAAAAAGTTTTGAAACCCAAAAACAAGAGTTAGAAAATACTAAAAGAACAACTCAAGCAAAATTTAATTCAGCACAAACAAAAATAGATGATGGATGGAAAGAACTTAAACAGAATGAGAATAAATTTAATGATAAAAAGCAAGAAGCGGATCAGAAAATATTGGATGCGGAAAAAGAAATAAAAGATGCTGAAAAGAAATTAGAAGATTTAAAAGTAAAAATATATGTGCTAGACCTAGAAACAAATGAAGGGTATGTATCATATAAATCAGATTCAAATAGTGTAGCAACAATAGGAAAAGTATTCCCAATAATATTCTTTTTGGTTGCTGCATTAGTTTCATTAACTGCAATGACAAGAATGGTAGAAGAGGATAGAGGAATAATTGGAACATACAAATCTTTGGGATATAGCAGACCTAAAATTGCACTGAAATATTTAGCATATTCAACTAGTGCAACACTACTAGGAATTGTGCTAGGTTCAGTTATTGGTTCATATACACTACCATGGGTAATTTCAGAAGCGTATAAAATTTTATATCATACAATGCCAACAGTAATAATGAAAGTAAACATGAAATATACACTAATTGCCGGAATTGCAGCATTTGCATCAACCACAATAGCAACAATGTTTGCATGTTACAGGATGTTAAGAGCAACTCCAGCAAAACTTATGAGGCCAAAATCACCAAAAGAAGGCAAGAAAATATTGCTAGAAAAAATGACTTTTGTATGGAAACATTTCAATTTCACACAAAAGATTACTGCAAGAAACGTATTTAGATATAAAAAACGTTTATTTATGACATTAATTGGAATAGCAGGTTGTACAGCTTTAATATTTATGGGATTTGGGCTTAGAAATTCTATTGCGACAATTGTAAGTAAACAATATGAACAAATAAGAATATATGATTTTGAAATAACACTAAAAAATGAATTAACAGAAGAAGAAAAACAAAAACTAAACAAATATATAGAAAATAATGGTCATAATTCAAAATACACATATTTAAGACAACAAACAAATGATGTTACTGCAAATGGCGAAGAACAAAATGTGTATATAATAGGTGTGGAAAATCAAGATGAGTTAACAAATTTTGTTACAATGCAAGATAGAAAAACAAAAGAAAAAATTAAAATACAAAATGATGGAGTTATAATAACAGAAAAATTATCAAAACTACTAAATGCTCATATAGGTGATGAAATAACAATAAAAATTGATGATGAAAAATCTAAAAATGTTAAAGTGTCTGGAATAATAGAAAACTATGTATATCATTATATTTATATGGATAAAGCAATGTATGAGAACATTTTTGAAGAAGAAATGATAGATAATCACATATATTTAGACATAGAAGAAAATTTAGACAAACAGGCAGAAGAAGAGATTTCTAAATATTTACTTAAAGATGAAAACATAGCACAAGTATTAAGATTAAGTAGTATTAGTGAAAGCTTTAGTGATATGATTAAAAGTTTGGATACAGTAGTAATTGTATTAATTACTTGTGCCGGAATGCTTGCATTTGTTGTACTATACAACTTAAACAGCATAAATATAGAAGAAAGAAAAAGAGAGCTTGCCACAATTAAATTGCTAGGTTTTTATAATAATGAATTATCTAACTATGTATTTAGAGAAAATGTAATTCTTACAATTATTGGAGGACTTTTAGGACTAGTG
>CAKPKG010000026.1 GCA_934167165.1 uncultured Clostridia bacterium | reverse complement strand
ATTGTTATTCCTAAGGAAATAAGAAGAACTTTACGTATAAAAGAAGGTGATCCTTTAGAAATTTTTACAGATAAAGAAGGTGAAGTAATTCTAAAAAAGTATTCTCCTATTGGAGAACTTTCTGAATTTGCTACTGGCTATGCAGAAACTCTTTCTAGAACTACTGGGCACATTGCTTGTATAACAGATAAAGATTCTGTAATTGCTGTTTCTGGTGGTTCTAAAAAAGAATTTTTGGAACAATCTTTGAGTCCAGAACTGGAAAAAGTTATGGAAAACAAAGAAATATATACTAGTAAAGAAAATAATGAAATAGCTTTACCAATAACCCAGAATGATAATAAAGAAAGAAGATTTAATTCTCAAGTTATTTATCCAATAATATCTGATGGAGATGTAATACGGAAGTGTAATTTTACTTTCTAAAGAACAAAATACTAAAATGGGAGATGTTGAATTAAAAGTAGTTCAGTCAGCAGCTGGCTTTTTAAGTAGTCAAATGGATATATAGTTAATAAAAAAATCTCATATAAATGAGATTTTTTTATTAACTATCTTTCTTCTTCTGGAACACTCATGTCGTATCTCTCGCTAAATATTCTTTTTTCTTCCTCCGTGCTACCTCTAACTCCATTATCTATATCTTCTTTATCAATTAACCCTATTTCTATTAAGTGTGTGAACATGGCTTTGTCTGTCATTCCTGCTAAATAATTGATTGCCATTTGCATAGCCATTTTGTTTTCTATATTATCTCTTTCATTTTTTATCATTGGTCTTGCAAACTCTTCAATTTGATCATCTGTAATTTGTTCTAATTCTCCATATTTACTAATTAGTTCTTTTCTTAATTTATCTTCTTGTTCTTTAATTTTTTGATCAAAAAAACCAATATCTGTTTTTCTTTTTTTCTCCTCTGCTTCTGGCAATTTTCCAGCAGCGCTTCTTACCTTTGCCATAATTTGGTTTTCTATTGATTCAAATGTATTTTCATACATAATTGCAAACATTCTTCCTTCATCTAACACATAATGATAAGTAGAATTAACCAGTTCTGCTTCTGCTACTTTTTTATTTCTAGTTCCACCTTCTGCTGTAAATTTAGTGTTGCTTCTTCTTACATTTCTTATTCCTTTTAAAGATTTATAAATTTCACGTTCTTCGGGTTCTGTGTATCCATCTGTTTTTAAATACTCAAGAGCTTCTGGATTTTTCACATGTTTTCTTATTGCTTGATCATAAAATTTATTTTCTATAGCACCAGACTGTTTTAATGATAGTGCCACCATTTGAACTAATTCATGTGTTGCCTGTGGTAATCCTTCCTTTTGATAGTTCCATTTAGTATCTGGAACAAATTTGTAATTTAGCTCTTTTGCCCTAAAAAATAGATTTTGCATTGATTTAGAAAAACCTAATTCTCCATTTGACCTGGATTCTTTTAACAAATCATTTATTAATGTTTCTCTTATTCTACTTGTTATTGCTTCTATTACAGATGTACGCATTCTTAATTTTTTTCTTACAAACTCGCGCATTTTTTCCATGTCCGCATTTATAAATTTTTTTTCTTCATCAGTCATTCCTTCTGAAAACTTAACTTTTTTATACTCTTTTAAATATTCACTTATAATTTGTTCTGCCACATTTGCCTGTTCTATATATGGCATTTCTTCATAATTTTCTGTTGTATCATAAATTCTTTTTATTATTTCATTAGCGTGACTTATCGTTTCTTTATTTTCTATTTCCTTTGCGTCATCTACTAATTGCATTAATTTTTCTTCTTTTATTTCATCTATTATATTTTTTGCAATTTCAACCTTTTCTTCTCTCGTTTTTGCAAAGTCATCTGCCAAGATTTCACCTATAAACTCTAGATAATCTTCATCAAAATCTTTTTGTATTCCTAGTCTAAATCTATCTTGAATATCTGTTGACAAATAAGCTATAACATCTGCATATTTTGCTATTCTTCCTTCTATTGTTTGTGCTATAAATTTATAATTATTTTGGGAATTAGATAACCTAAGCTTTTCATATACAGCAGTTTTTATATCTGGATATTCTTGTGGTTTTGCTCCTAATTCCTTTGCTCCGGCTTCTCCATCATGTGAAATAACAACATCTAGGAAATAATAAAATTCGTCTTCCAGTTTTTTTCTAAGTTCTGGCTTGTTTTTTATATTTGGAATTTTATTTATTGCTTTTCCACGTATGTCTTCACTAATAATGACCTCTACACCTTTTGCATTATGATGATAATAATCTACGTTGTGTAATTCTCCTATACCTGTAAAAATTTCTTCGCCATCATGTGCACTAAACGGATGCCCCGCATCATGCATAAGCATTGCTGCATATATATAATTATAATTTAAATTTAAGGCTTCTGCTATTCTTTTAGCAATATCAGCAGCTGCTCTTGAATGTGTTGCTCTAGATGTTATGTGTGACTCCAAATCATGTTTTGTTGTTTGCATAGGCTTATATTCTGCTCTTTTCATAAAATTACTTTCATCTATTGCCTCTATTAAGAAATTTATATAATTATCCCATTCAAGATTTGTTTTTTGTTCTGATATATCTACTTGTTTTTCTAAATCATCCATAAGTTTCTCCTTTTTTTGTATGAATTTATTATACCATAAAAAAAACAAGAAAAAAAGAGACTAGCACTTTTTTCTTTATTCTCCTACCAAATAGTAAAATATATATTTATCTAGTTGTGTTTACATTATGCTAGTGTTATAATACTTTTAGGTGATAAAAATGTTCGAAGATATAAGAAGAAACAAAATAAAATCTGGTTTTATAGTATTTGGCTTTATTTTAATGATTACTTTAATTGTATATTATATTTCTATGGCTTTTGATTTAAGTGCCCCAATTGCTCTAACGATTGCTTTATCGTTTTCAATAATAAGTTGTTGGGGTTCTTACTATTATAGTGATAAAATAATTTTGGCAGTTTCTCATGCTAGACCTGCAACAGAGGAAGAAGATAAAAAGATTATAAATATATTAGATGGTCTTATGATTTCTTCTGGTTTATCTAATAGACCTAAATTGTATGTGGTAGAAGATGACCAACCTAATGCTTTTGCAACTGGTAGAAACCCAAAACATGCAATTATATGTGTTACTACTGGTCTTTTAAATAAACTAGAATATTATGAACTAGAAGGTGTTATTGCTCATGAAATGGCACATATTAAGAATTATGATATTTTGCTTTCCGCTATTGTAACTGTTATGGTTGGATTTATAGTTATGCTTTCTGATATTTTTACAAGAAGTTTCTTTCATAGAAGTGGTAAAAGCAAAGATAATGATAATAGTGGAAATGCTATTTTAATGTTAATTGGATTAGTACTTTTAGTATTATCACCTTTACTTGGAAAACTAATGCAAATGGCTATTTCTAGAAGGAGAGAATTTTTAGCAGATAGTACAGCAATAGAATTTACAAGAAATCCAGATGGTCTAATTTCTGCTTTAAGAAAATTAGATGATGATACTAATGAATTAAAAGTAGCAAATAAAGCAACAGAAAATATGTATATTGTTAGTCCTTTTAAATCTAATAAAAAAAGAAAAGCTGGCCTTTTCTCTACACATCCTAGTATAGATGACAGGATTGAAGCTTTGCAAAATATAAAATAATTGATATTGTATAAACATTTATATACATAAAAAGAATTCACTTTTAAAAGTGAATTCTTTATTTTGCAACACTAAGTTTTATTATCAAATCCATATTATCATCTTTTGCTGCTTTATTTTTTCTTATTGACCCACATTTTTGGCATTTATATATTATTACATATCCTTTTTTATTACTTATCTCTATTCCTATTGGCTCTAGTAGTCCATGACATTCTTCTTGCCTATCTCCTGGATTTTTATCTACATGTTTTGAGTATAAGCAATAATTGCAATGATTTCTACATGAATAACCTAGTTTTTCTACTTTTTTGCCACAATGTTCACATACAAATTCTTCATCAATTTCTGTAAATACTCTCATGCTTTTTCTCCTTTAATATCCAAATATACTTCCTCCAATAAATTCTCTAAGTAAAGAATTGCTTGGTACTTCTTTTTCAGGTATTGATTCAAAATAGCTAAGCATAGAGTATAATCTTTTTGCCTCTGAAAATTCTTTTTCTTCTTGACTTATCTTTTTTAGTAGTGGCATTGCATAATCTTTTAATACACTAAGTTCATATATTAAAGAAGAGTTAAACATTACATCAGCTTCTTCTTGATATGGAAATATATTTTTTGCCTCTCCATTATTTACAGACTGCCACATTTTTAAAGTATGCATTGCGCTGTATCCTCTAAATTGATAATCTCTTACAATTCTTCTTATTAATCTTGTATCTGTTGTAGAAATTCTATTAAAATAATCTATGTTTAATACTGTTAGACAGCTTATATATATTTTGAATTTTTGTGTTTTAGGTATTAAATATGTTAATTCATCATTTAAGCAATGTATACCCTCCATTATTAAAATCTCATCTTTTTCTAATTTCATTGTATTTTCGTTACTATATTCTTTACTTCCTGTATGAAAGTTAAATGTAGGTGCTTTTATTTCTTCGCCATTTAATAATTTTAATAAATCATTATTTAACAGATTAGTATCTATTGCTTTAATATTTTCAAAATCATAATCTCCGTTCTCATCTACCGGAGTTTCTGCTCTTTCTACAAAGTAGTTATCTACAGATATTGTTTTTGGTTTTAATCCATTAATTCGAAGTTGCAAAGCTAATCTTTTTGCAAATGTTGTTTTTCCTGACGATGATGGTCCAGCAATTAGTATTACTTTTAAACTTTTATTTTTTGCAATGCTATCTGCAATTCCTGCTATTTTCTTTTCATGTAATGCTTCATCTAATAAAATATAGTCTTTAATAGCATCCTTTTTTATTATTGTATTTAAACGATATAAAGTATTTACTCCTAAAATTTTGTGTACGTCTTCATATTCATCCAAAGTTTCTAGCAATTTAGGACATTCAATGAATTTTGGTAAATTTTTTGGATCTTTTCTACTTGGATACCTAATTAAAAATCCATCATGATATTTTAATAATTCATATTTTTTTATACATCCTGTAGAAATTGGCATTACTCCATAAAAGTAATTATAATAATCCTCACAGTAATAAAGTGTTACTTCTTTTTTTTCTTCTAAATCTAATTGCAATTTTCCTTTTAAAGTTTTTTCTTTCTCATAAAATTTTGCTGCTTCTTCTTTTGTCATGAATTTTTTTACTATTGGTAAATCCTGATTAATTATTTCTTGGGCTCTTTTATTTACTTTCTCTATCATTTCTTCTGTAATTTGTAGATTGTCAACTTCACATAGCATTGAATGGTAAAGCTGATAGTCTACTGTTAGTAAAGCATTATTATATGTTTCTTGAAATGCTTTTGCTATTATATAAATTAGGCCTCTTTTGTATACTCTCATTCCATCTTTTTGAGTAACGTCTATTAATTCTATTTTTCCATCTGTAGTTATTTCATAATTTAAACTTTTTAGTTCATTATTAAATTTACACGCTACTACTTCATTCTTTGATTTTTGTATTTCTTGTTTTAATAAATCAACTACTTTTGTTCCACTTTTTACATCAATTTCTGTGTTGTTATATATTATTTGCACTTTTTACCTCCACTTATATTGCCTGATTGTTTTCGCCATTTACATTTATTCTGTAAGTTTGAACATTGCCTTCTTCATTTTGATTTATATAATACATATATTTGTCTATAATATTTACTAAATTTGAATATGTATTTACTTCTGTTATTTTTGTTTCATCTTTTCCATTTAGTTTTATACTGTAAATTGCCATTTTATCATTTTTTGCAGCTTTTGCATAATAGATAGCATTCTCTGTAAAGTTTACTGTATATGTGTCTACGCTTCCTTCTATATCACATATTTTTTCTTTGTTTTTTCCATTTGTTTTTACTTTGCATAATTCATATTTATATTCGTAATTTTCCATATCATAATTTTCATTTATATAGTAAATTTTATTACCTTTTACAAAGAACTCTTTTCCTGCTTCTTCATCTATTTTTACTACATTTTTACCATTTAAGTCCATTTTTGCAATTACTTGTTTTCCATCATTTTCATAAGAATAATATATTTTATTTCCTACTATTTGATAGTTTTCTATTGCCTTATTAGATAATTGTGTTCTCTTTTTTCCATTTGTTTTTATTTTGAAAAGGTTTGTTCCTTCAAAATAATAAATCCAATTATCAACAACAGTAATTGGTGCTGATCCTACATTTTCTGCAATTACTTCACTTTTACTTCCATTTAATTTTGCTTTAATTAATTGCTCTTTTTCTAATGATATATAATACATGTAACTTCCAGATATATTTAAGTAATATCCATATTCACTGCTTACTTTTTCTTTGCCTTTTCCATTTTTCTTTATTTTATAAACTCCATCTGCATTTCCTTCATCAAATGCTATATAGTAGATTTGGTTTCCTTTTTCTGCAACAATTCCTTTGTTTCTTAAATTTCCATATGTGTTTCCATATTTTGGTTTTCCTGTTCCTATTATTAAAACGATTACTAAAACTAATATTACTGCTAATGCTATAAGTATATTTCTTTTATTACCTTTGCAAAAATTAACAATAATATTTTTAAAATTGATTATTTTTTCTTTCATGCTTCCACCCTTTCTTTTCATATGTATGTTTTATTTTTACAAATTTATTATATAGGTTTATTTGTATATTTACAAGTATTTTTTTAAGCTTTTTGGATATATTAGTATTAGTTCACGAAGTGCGAAATGTGAGGCGAGAAGTGTGAAAAATAGAGAAAAGCCCACGAAGCCCTGTCCCTATAAATCACATCTCCCACATCACACCTCTCACCTCAATTAAATTAATTCAAAAGGGGATGTTTTTATGAATAAAAAAAGATTAAATGAAATTTTAAACTGCAGGCAGTTAAATGAAGTTTTTTATAATGAAAAGCCTGTATGGATTCAAGAGGTTAATGATGATATTGCCAAAATCGGCTTTTTAGATGGTTCTCCTGAAAAAGACGTATATATAGATGATTTATATGAAAGTGATTTGTATAGGAAATAAAAAAATAGTGGTAGATATCAAATTCTACCACTATTTTTTATTATTGTTTTGTATAAACAGTACCGTCAAAAGTTATTTCAGTATAATCTAAATTTATAGTTGCATTATCTAAATAGCCACTTCCATATATATAGCCATTACAACATGTATAGTATGAGTCAGCGCTATCCAATATTGTACCGTTTTCTTTAACTACGCAAGTTCCATATGTTATTCCATTTTTATCAGTTGTTCCAAATTCTATAGTTTTATCACCATTAGCATATACATTATTTTCAAGAGGTGTTAGTCCATCATTTTTATTTGTAGCATAAACATGACAATCCACTGAGCCTCCAAAAACTATTGCTTGGTTAACTTCATTACCACTTTCATCTTTAATACTTACATAATCAAACTCCATAGTTTCATCCCAACTCTCTCCATCTTCTTCATAATGTACTTTAATTTCTCCTTTTTTTGTTACAGTATCATATGTGTATTTAAAAGTTGTACTATCCGATTCCCCTACTTGTGTAGGATTATCTCTATCATATACAATAGCTTCCCCTGAAAAATCAGAATTAAATTGCATATAGTCACCATATTCTGTATCTTCTCCTGTAACATAGAATTTTTTTCCTGCTATTTCTGTAGATGATTGGCCTTCTCCATCTTTTTGTTCACTTATAGTTCCTTTTTCATCTATTATATAACCTTTTCCACTTTTTGTTCCTGTTACTACCAACTTATCACCATTTTTGCTTACATTTTTCCATTTTGCTCCATCTGTTAGTAGATCTCCTAAAGCATCTAGGTCTACTTCACCTGTTTTTGCATTGTATACACCTTCTCCATACATATACATTGTCAATTCTTCCTCTTCTGCTTTAGTTGCCGTCTCGCTTTTAGCGTATCTTGCTTTTTCAAATAATCCTCCATTTTCATTTGCAAGATTTACTGTTACTGCCACTAATATTAACATTACTACAATTGTTATTATTAATGCTATTAATGTAATTCCGTCTTTGGTTTTTTCTCATTTTATCTTCCTCCTATTTCTTTTGTTGAGTAAATTGGAATTTCACGAAGCGCGAAGTGTGAGGTGTTAAACAAATTCCAATTTGCTTAAAATAATATCTATATTTTATATATTATTTTCTTTGAGGTCAATGCTATTCGTCATCGTCCTCTTCTTCTTTTTGTTTCTTTTTTGCAAAAAATTTTCTAATTTTATAAAATGCAATTCCTAAACTTGTTGCAATAGTAATTCCAACAGCTGCAAATATTTGAACAACATATGTCATTGCTGAAGGATCTAAATACCCATAGCTTTCTTTTGCTAAAATAATAATTGAACATATTAAAACATATACTATTTTTAAAACTTTTTTACTCATTTTCTTCCTCCAACTTTTTCTTATAATTTTCAAAATCTTTTAGTCCATCTAGCAATTCACAATTATCTTCTTTTGATTTTACAGCAATTCTTATATAGTTTTTGTTTTTAAATCCTTCTTTGTCTTTGAGATTTTTTATAAGGATGTTATGTGTATTTAGTAAATATTCTGTAAGTTCTTTAGAATTATATTTTATAAGTTTACACATAAAATAATTTGCTTGTGATTTATATGTGCTTAAAAAGCTTATTTTTTTCAATTCATTATACATGTTTTTTCTTTGTTCTGCAATATAGTCGCAAGCTTTTTCATATTGTTTTTTGTACATGTATAATATTTGCATAAAATACTCTGCAATTGAATTAACATTCCAAATTTCCAACCTATCTTTAATTTTCTGAACAATTTCTTTATCCCCACTCGCTAAAACTCCAAGTCTTAATCCTGGCACTCCATATGATTTGCTTATGCTTTTTATTACTATTAGATTTGGATATTTTTCTAGAATATTATGCTTAATTAAAGAATATCTTTTTTCTTTATCTGCAAAGTCTATAAAACTTTCGTCAAAAATAACTTTTATTGATTTTTCTTTTGCTCTTTCTAATATTTCTATTATATCCTTATATTCTATAAAGTTCCCACTTGGGTTGTCTGGGTTTATTATCGCAATCATTTTTGTGTTTTTCATGTTTTTTATAATTGTTTCTTTATCATAAAAATAGTCATTAGTTTCTGTATTATTTTTTATTATATTCTTTTTATCAAAGCAACTAATATATTCATTAAAAACAGGAATATTTAATGTTAACTTTCCAAATAAGCTCTTTCCTAGTTCTCTTATTAATTCTGCTGATCCGTTTCCTACTACAATCTCTTCTTGTTTTACATCAAATATACTTGTAGCAATTAAACTTTGTATTTCTTTATTAGATGGGTATTTAGTTATAAGTTCTTTTGAAAAATTATTTATTTTTTCTAGCATTTCTTTTGGTGGAAATTTAGGATTTTCTAAATAGCAAAAATCCTTAAGGTCTTGAAATCTCCAATACCCTCCAAACCTTTTTTGGTAATTACTTAATTTATCTCCGAAATAAACATTTTGCAATATCTAAATCTTGTACCGTATCTATTTCATACCATTTTTCAGTTTCTATTTTTTTAGCTTTCATTTTTGCATTGTTATTTACTAAATCCTTAAGTCCTGCCTCATAAAATTCATTTGTTTTTCCTTTTTTTATGTAACTTGCTAGACATGGTATATATAAGTTAGAGCAAAAATCCTTGTTTAATTTATATATATTTATAGTTTTATAGTAGTTGTCCATGTTGTTATCATCAAATTCTTTCTTTCCGTAAAACTTTTTTATGGTGTTATCTTTATTATTAATTGTAACAACAGTTCCGTCCATCCAACTTTTATATTTAGATACTGCTACTATGTTTTCTGCTTGTTCTTCTACTATTTCTTTTATTAGCTTTGGTTCAAAAATCAAATCCGACTCTATTAAAACAATATCTTCTTTTGCTAAATAATCTTTTGCCAGAAATAATGAATAGATGTTATTTGTAGTTTTGTAATTATCATTATCTATAAAAGTAATTTCTGTATCTTTAAATCTATTTGAAACAAATTCTTTTAAAACATCTTTTTTATGTCCACATACTATAACTACCTTATTTATTCCTGCGTTTTTTAATGCATTTATTTGGTTTTCTATTAATTTTTCCCCATTAATTTCTAGCATACATTTTGGCTTTTGCTTTGTATGTTCACCTAATCTTAATCCCATGCCAGCCGCTAATATTAATCCTTGCATTTCTTCTCACCTTATTTTTTATTAATTATATACTCTGCAGCAATTTTACTACTTTGTCCTAAATTAAATAAATATTTTTCTCTTATTTTTACATTTTCTTGTTTATATTTGTTTTGATTTACTATTAGTTCATCTACTACTTTTTTTATTTCTTTTGTTTCTTCTTTTTCTATGGCTTTGCCTATTTTATTTCTTATTATTATATCTAATGGCTTTGTATTTATTTTTTCATAATCTTTATTTATTACTTTCATTTTTGTATTGATATATAGTGTTGGTTTTGTAGTTGCCAAAGAATATTCCATACCAATTCCAGACCAGTCTGTAATAACTAAATCTGCCAAATATACATTCTCATTCGAAGAAAAATCTAATTCTAATTTAAAATCATCACTAAATTTATCTTTATACTTGTTTTTTAATTCTTCTATTCTTTCTGGTTTTCTTTGTATGTATTGTGGATGTGGTCTTACAATTATCCTGTATTCAGTATTTATTAGCTGTTCTAGGATATTGTCAATGCAAGACTCTAAAATATTATCTTTTTGATGTGATGGTGCTATTAGTATGGTTTTCTTTTTATTTTCACATTTGCTTTTGTTGTATTCTTCTATTAAATCATCCATCAAAGGAAAACCTACTTCTATAATCTTTTTCTTTTTAGTATTTCTTACCTCTTCAATTTCTTTTATTTCTTTTACTTGTTCTGGTCCATTTGCAAATATTGTATCAAAGTAATCTAATGCTCCAGTTCTTAACGTAAGATTTAAGCTTGTCATTCCATGATCTAAATAAATATATTCTATATCATCTTTTACTAAAGATCTTTTTAAATAATACTTTTGTAAATCTGGCGTTGTCATTATAACTTTATTAGCCTCTAATTTCATAAACAAATATATTAGCTTGTTTTTTCCAATATAATATGCTTTTAAATTATTATGTTTAAAATTAAATATTGCATCTTCTGGGTCACTTGTTATATAGTGAATTATCCTGTTAGAATTGTTTAATATGTATTTTATAATTCCTGCATAATATTTATAAAATCCACTTTGTTCTGAATAAAATACTATTTTTACTTTATTATTTTTGTTAAAGAATTTTTTATAATCTTCTTTCTCTCTTTTTTTGTAACTTTTTATTTTTTCTTTCTTTTCTAAATTTAGTTTACTCCAATATTCAAGCTTTTCGTAGTCTATATATTTTTTTGGTGGATACATTGCATTTAATATGTATAATTGAATTATTGCTACTATGTTACCTATAATCCAATAAATGCCTACTCCTATTGGAACCAAAAGCACAAAATAAAGTGTTAAGACTGATGTTAGTAACCCTGTTAGAATTTTAGATTTTATGCTTTCTTCTTTTTGTAATACATTAAGTTTATTTTGAAAATAACATAGTGTTATACATGATACTAATGAAAGTATTGGTATTATAGAGTAATTGCTTAATGTTGGAATTATAGATAAGTCCATATTAAGGAACTGCATACTATTTAGATTTTGTATATATGTGTTTGGATTTTCTACCACCTTAATTAATGCTAATATAATAGGAATTTGTATGAGTAATGGTATTATTCCAAGTGAAGGTTTATATTTTTCCTTTTCAAAAAGAGCAATTTGTTCTTCCATAAATTTTTCTTTGTTTTCAGAATATTTATATTTTAATTCCTCAAGTTTTGGTTTTATTTTTACCATTTTTATTGAGTTTTTTTGTATTAGAATATTTATAGGAAATAATATAACTTTTGACACTAGAGTAAAAACAATTATAGTAAAGCCGTAATTATTTGTAACTCTATATATTGCATTAATTAATATTCCTAAAATATTTGCAAATTGTTTTATCACGTTTTTTATTCACATCCATTATTTTTTAATTTGTAAAATCTATTGTTTTTAAGCATGTTGCAATCATCATTGTTGCATGGTATTTACCTAATTTTGCATTAGGGTATTCTATTTCTATTGTTATTTGTTCATTTGAATTCCATATTTCTTTAGGTATTTTGAATGATACATCTTTTTTGCCAAAACTGCTTACAGTATCTGTATATATTGTTTCTCCATTTATTTTAAAATTTATTTCTTGTTTTCCATTGAAAACCTTGCTAAATTTAAAGTTAGCGGTTACATCTTTTTTACTCTCTAAAGAATTTATAGTTAAAAATGTATTTTTGCTTATATTGCATCCTGCTCCTACACTTGAATTTACTTTTTCTAAAGCCACTCCTGTTAGATTAACAGTTTTTAACTTTGGTATTTCTTCTAGTTCTATTACATCCCCAAAATTGTATTTTTCAGTTAAAACTTTATTTTCATTTTCGTATTCTTCATCTATAACATGGAAAGAATCTTTATCATCTGCTCTTCCATTTGATTCAAATATCATTCTTGAGATTACTTTATATGCATTTCCTCTAAACATATTTGTTTGGTATGTGTAATCATAAACTTGTCTTGTTCTTATTTCATCTTCTTTATAATCGAAAAAGTCTTTTCCATAATCTTTTGTGTTTGTTGCTATATTTAAAATTGTTGGAACTAAATCTTCCAATAACGAGACTGGTGCAGAAGATGTTTTAAAATCATGATTATCATTTGCTTTTTTTACAAGCAAAGTTGTGTAAAATCTATTATTATATCCATGGTCTGCTAAAAACATAATTGTTGTATTTTCATATGCTCCTGCTTTTTTTAATTCTTCTATATAATTGCATAAAAGGTTTATTGAAGCTAATCCCTCATTAAATCTTTTATCTCTATCTTCTTTTAAACTATATTCTTCTGACTTATCATATTTTAAATCTGGAGTAGTATCATATGGTATATGCATACCATTTGTTTGGTAAAACTTAAAAGATTTTTTCTTGTTTTTTGTTGTTATTCCTCCAGATAATAAAGCTTCGTTAAATGCAACATCATCTGGATAATATGCCTTTTCTTTATAAGAAAGTGCAGTATCGTTGTTTTTTATGCTGTAGAAATCATTACTTGTTACTACAAAGCTTGGTTTTAAAAAGTGTGGTAAATATCTGTACATTGTGTATTTATATAACTCTTTTGTTACTTCTGTTTTTGTTTTTAAAGTTGTTGTTAATTTTGTTGCTTCTAAATTGTCTATATAATCATATCTAGGTTGTAATGCTGCTTCTGTGTATACTTCTGTACCATAATTATTTTCTCTTAATGCATTATATAAATCACTGTTTTCAAAGCAATATTTTAAGTTTTCTCTTAATGTATTGCCAACTTTACATTCAACTCCTGTTAATAATGTTGGCATAGAGGAATATGTAAAAAAGCTTACACCTGTACAGTTATCAAAATATGTAAAATCTTTTAATTTCTCTTTATATTCTGGATATTGTTCTAGTATTTGATTCATATATGTTGCTTCAAATGTATCAGACATAAATATAATAATATTTTCGTCTTTTGACAAATTAAATATATTGTCATTACTTAATGCATTTACTACATTATCCTCTTTTTGAGTTGGTTCTTCTTGGTTTATTATTACTGTTGTTAGTGTAGTTATTTCTATTAAAATTATAAATATGGAAACAATTGAAGTAAATATTATAAAATTATTTTCTTTTTTTAGTTTTTTAAAAAGATATGGAAAAATTATAATTAATAACCATATTGCTGTATTCATTAGCCCTTTGTCTATCATTGAAACCCAATCAATTTTAGATCCATCTAGTACATTATATCCAAAGTTTAAAAAGTTTCCTTGAATATATAGTCCAGTTGTTAAAGCAAATATTGCTTTAATTAATATTTGTTTTTTATCTTTTTTCTTTAATATTAATGATAATAAAGTTAGACATATTAAAATTACTATAGATACAACTATTGTAATTGGCAAAAAGTCCTTGATTTTAAACCAAAATTCATTTTTGTTTGTGTAATATATTTCTAATGGTGCAAATATTAATATATTAAAAATAAAAGCACTTATTACTAAAATAGCATTTATCTTTTTGTTCTTTAATTTGTTCATTTCTTGTTCCTTCTTTTGTTTTGAATTTGTAATTGTTTTACATGTTTCATTTTAATTTATGTAGTTTTATTTGTCAATAATTATATTCGCTATTTAAAATATAGTTGTAAAAAACAGCTTACTTCTTAAAGTTAAGCTGTTTTTGAATTATTATTGTTTTGTAAATACTTCGCCATCATATGTTATTGTTGATTGGTCATCTGAAATCGAAAACACAAAATCATCTAAAACTAATTTTCCATTATAGCAAATATAATATCCTTCCATACTCATCCATACACTTCCATTTTCTTTTATCACATATATTCCCATGTCTATTCCATCTTCTACGGATGTTCCAAATTCTATTGTTTTTGTCTCACTTGCATATGTGGTTGTTCCAAGGTCAGTAATTTTTCCGCATTTATTCTTTGCCCACACTGAAATATATTCTTCATTATCAACTGAATCATATGTTATTAATTCTACTATTGAGTTATTCTTTATATCAATTAAATTAAACTTATATTCCTCTCTATATTCATATCCTGTAGAATCTTTATCTATTAAAGTAAGTGTTCCAGTTTTAGTTGTTTCATCATATGTATATGATCCTGATGAAATTTCATCATCACCTTTATGTATTTCTCCAGTTGTTGAATCTACTTCTTCATCTGCATAAAATGTTTGAGTTACTTGCCCATCATTGTCAAATTTTAATGTTGGATTACCTGAAAAATATAATTCTCCTAGTCCATAATATGTTCCTACTATGCTTGTAGATGGTTGGTCTTCTCCATCTTTTTGTTCACTTATATTTCCTTTTTCATCTATTATATAACCATTTCCACTTTGTGTTCCTGTTACTACTAGCTTGCCATTCTCTATTGCTACATTTTTCCATTTTGTTTCATCTGTTAGTAGATTTTCTAAAGCATCTAGGTCTACTTTACCTGTTTTTGCATTGTATACACCTTCTCCAAACATATACATTGTTAATTCTTCCTCTTCTGCTTTAACTGCTGTCTCGCTTTTAGCATATCTTGCTTTCTGAAATAATCCTCCATTTTCATTTGCAAGATTTACTGTTACTGCTACTAATATTAGCATTACTATAATTGTTATTATTAGTGCTATTAATGTAATTCCGTCTTTGGTTTTCTTTCATTTTTATCCTCCTCGTATATTTGTTTTATAAATTGGAATTTGTTTAATTGAGGTGAGAGGTGGGAGGTGGGATTTGTAGGGCCAGGGCTTCGCAGGTTTTTCTTTATTCTTCACACTTCGCACCTCACACTTCGCACTTCGTGAAACTCCAATTAATTTTCTGGCATAAAAGCCTGGACAATGTCGTCTGACATTACAATTTTACAAATTTAATCTGTTAATGTCAAGATTAAATCCGTCTTTTTGTTTTACATTTTTATTACATTTTCCCATGATAATTCTTTTTTTCCAAAATGTCCATAATTTGTTGTTTTTGTATAAATTGGAGCTTTTAGGTTTAAATATTCTATTATTCCTTTTGGAGTTAAATTAAATTTTTCTTTTATTATTTTTATTAATTCTTCTTCTCTTTTGGTTCCTGTTCCAAATGTATTTACATGTATAGAAATTGGTTCTTCTACACCTATTGCATATGATATTTGTATTTCACATTTTTTTGCGTATCCATTTGCTACAAGGTTTTTTGCAATGTGTCTTAACATATATGCTGCTGACCTATCTACTTTGCTTGCATCTTTCCCAGAAAAAGCTCCTCCACCATGTCTGCTGTAACCCCCATATGTATCAATTATTATTTTTCTTCCGTGTTAATCCTGTATCTCCAAGTGGTCCACCTATTACAAATCTTCCTGTTGGATTTATATAGATTTTAGTATTTTCGTCTATCATGTTTTTGTCTACTACTTGCATAATTACTTTATTGTATATATCTTTTCTTAATTTTTCAACATCTATATCTGCATTATGTTGGTTTGATACAACTATTGCTTCTATTCTTTTTGGTTTGTCATTTTCGTATTCTATTGTTACCTGTGTTTTTCCATCTGGTCTTAAATAGCTTATTTCTTTGCTTTTTCTAACTTCTGTTAATTTTCTTGCTAGCTTGTGTGCTAGGTAAATAGCATATGGCATATATTCTTCTGTTTCATTACATGCATAACCAAACATTATACCTTGGTCACCTGCGCCACCTATATCTACTCCCATTGCTATATCTGGGCTTTGTTTATTTATCTCTATATTTATTTTACATGTTCTATAATCCATATCTGTTTCTTTATTATCATAACCAATTTCTTTTACAGCTTGTCTTACTAATTCTTCTATGTTTATTTTTGCAGTTGTTGTTAATTGTCCTGCAACTGTAATTATATTTTTAAATGCAAATGTTTCTACTGCTACTCTTGAGTTTGGATCTTGTTTTAAACATTCATCCAATATTGTATCTGATATGTAGTCACATAATTTATCTGGATGTCCTTCTGTTACACTTTCTGAAGTAAAATAATATTTATTCATATTCGCTCACTCCTTGTTTTATTGTTTGTATTTATATTTATAATATACATTGTTTTTAATTGTGTCAATGTTTTTAGATGTAAAAATAGAGGTGCAATCAAATCATGCACCTCTACGATTATTATAAATCTTATTTATTTTTTAATGCTGCTTGTGCTGCTGCTAATCTTGCGATTGGAACTCTAAATGGTGAGCAAGATACATAGTTTAATCCTACTTTGTGGCAGAATTCTACGCTTGATGGCTCTCCACCGTGTTCTCCACATATTCCAAGTTTGATGTTTGGTCTTGTTGCTCTTCCTTTTTCTGCTGCCATTTTAACTAATTTTCCAACACCATCTTGGTCTAGTTTTGCAAATGGGTCTGATTCATAGATTTTTGCTTTGTAGTAAGAATCTAGGAATTTACCAGCATCATCTCTTGAGAATCCAAAAGTCATTTGTGTTAAGTCATTTGTTCCGAAAGAGAAGAATTCAGCTTCTTCAGCTATTTCATCAGCTGTTAATGCAGCTCTTGGTATTTCAATCATTGTACCAATATGGTATTCAATGTCTGATCCTTTTTCTGCTTTAACTTTTTCAGCTGTTTCTACAACTATATCTTTAACGAATTTTAATTCTTTCTTTTCTCCAACTAATGGAATCATTATTTCTGGAACTATATCATATCCGTCTTCTTCTTTAACTTCAATTGCAGCTTCCATTAATGCTCTTGTTTGCATTCTAGCTATTTCTGGATATGTTACTGCTAAACGGCATCCTCTGTGTCCCATCATTGGGTTGAATTCATGTAATTCAGCACATTTTTCTTTTAAGTGTTCTACTGTAACACCCATATCTTTAGCTAATGCTATGATATCTTCTTCAGCTGTTGGTAAGAATTCATGTAGAGGTGGATCTAAATAACGAACTGTCATTGGTAATCCTTTTAATTCTTTGTACATAGCTTTGAAGTCACCTTTTTGGAATGGTATTAATTCATTTAAAGCTGCTTCTCTTGCTTCTACTGTTTCTGATAATATCATTTTTCTTATTTTTGGAATTCTGTCTTCTTCGAAGAACATATGCTCTGTTCTACATAATCCTATACCTTCTGCTCCTAATTTAACAGCATTTCTTGTATCTCTTGGGTTATCAGCATTTGTTCTAACTTTTAATTTTCTAAATTCATCTGCCCATCCCATTATTCTTCCGAAATTTCCACTAACTGAAGCTTCAACAGTTTTTATATCTCCTTTGTAGATTTTTCCTGTTGTTCCGTCTAATGAAATGAAATCACCTTTATGGAATTTGTATCCACCAAGTTCGAATTCTTCTGCTTCTTCATTCATTTTGATATCTCCACATCCAGATACACAACATGTTCCCATACCACGAGCAACAACTGCAGCATGTGATGTCATACCACCACGAACTGTTAGTATACCTTGTGCAGCTACCATACCTTCTATATCTTCTGGTGTTGTTTCAAGACGAACTAGTACAACTCTTTCACCTTTTCCACCTTTTCCTAATTCTTTAGCTTCTTCAGCTGTAAATACTACTTTACCAGCTGCTGCACCTGGTGATGCAGGTAATGCTTCTCCAATTACTTCTCCTGCTTTTAGGCTATCTTTATCAAATGTTGGGTGTAGTAATTGATCTAATGATTTAGCTTCTATTCTTAAAACTGCTTCTTCTTTTGTTATCATTCCTTCGTCAACTAAATCGCAAGCAATTTGAATAGCTGCTGGTGCTGTTCTTTTTCCATTTCTTGTTTGTAAGAAATATAATTTTCCTTCTTGGATTGTAAATTCCATATCTTGCATATCTCTGTAGTGATCTTCTAGTTTATGTGCTATTTCCATAAATTCTTTGTAACATTCTGGTAAATCTTCTGCAAGTTTTGTGATAGGTTGTGGTGTTCTAACACCTGCAACAACGTCTTCACCTTGTGCATTGATTAAGTATTCACCATATATTCCTTTTTCACCTGTTGATGGGTTACGTGTAAATGCAACACCTGTTCCAGATGTTTCTCCCATGTTACCAAATACCATAGCTTGTACGTTTACAGCTGTTCCCCAGTCACCTGGTATATCATTCATTCTTCTGTAAACTATAGCTCTTGGGTTGTCCCAACTTCTAAATACGGCTTTAACAGCTCCCATTAATTGTTCTGTTGGATCTTGTGGGAATTCTTCACCATTCATAGCGTTTTTGTAAACTTCTTTAAATCTTTTTACTAATTCTTTTAAATCATCAACTGTTAATTCTGTGTCGAAATGAACTCCTTTTGCTTCTTTAACTTCGTCAATTATTTTTTCGAAGAAAGATTTTGGAACTTCCATAACAACGTCTGAATACATTTGAATAAATCTTCTATATGAATCATATGCAAATCTTGGATTTCCTGTTTTTGCAGCAAATCCTTCAACTGCTACATCATTTAAACCTAAGTTTAATATTGTATCCATCATACCAGGCATTGATGCTCTAGCACCACTTCTTACTGATACTAATAATGGATCACTATTATCCCCAAATTTTTTACCTTGCATTTCTTCTAATTTCTTTAATGCATCAAAAATTTGGCTTTGAATTTCGTCATTGATTTTTTTACCATCATTGTAATATTCTGTACAAGCTTCTGTTGAAACTGTAAATCCTTGTGGAATTGGTAAACCTAAATTTGTCATTTCTGCTAGGTTAGCACCTTTACCACCTAATAATTCACGCATGTCTGCATTTCCTTCTTTAAAAAGGTATACGTACTTTTTGCTCATAAATTAAAACCCTCTTTCTTT
>CAKPKG010000025.1 GCA_934167165.1 uncultured Clostridia bacterium | reverse complement strand
ATATGTTAAAATATAGTATATGCTTCTATAGCTCAGTTGGTAGAGCAACGGATTCGTAACCCGTAGGTCGGCAGTTCAATTCTGCCTAGAAGCTCCAAAAAGTAAAATCGTCGCAGCAGACGAAAGAATTTAATCGACTGTAAAAAGTCGATTTTTTTGTTGCTTTTTATTGAAAAAGAAAGGTTGGTGTGACACTATTAAGCAGTACGAATATGTAGGAAAATCTTGCAAAATCAAGAAAAAAGTGATAAAATTATTATGTCAATTCGTTGATGTCCTTTTTAGCGAAACGACACGAGGCAATTACTAGAAAATAATTATTTTAAGGAGGAAAGAAAATGCAGTACAAAGTTGTTTATGCACAAGGTGATAACATGGTTTCAACAGTAAGTGAATTGGAAGAAAAAGCAAAACGGCTTTGCAGAGACGGCTGGAAACCACAAGGTGGTATAACTATTACAACATCACCTTTTAAAATGTGCTATGCTTGCCAAGCAATGGTAAAGTAGCTGCTAAGCGCAAAAACTGAACGATTAGTTTTTGCGCTTTTCCTTATTTTTTATTACTTAGTTTTAATTTTATTAAATTTATAATAGATATTATTATTGCAATTCCAGATGGTATGAAGATATGTATATGTATTTTCAATATTTATAAATAATAAATTTGAAAAATTATAACTAATCGAGTAATTAAAATACGAAACGATAAGCAAATTTGAGTAAAAAGTAGAAAAAATGATTTTGTTGTGATATATTTTTTTGTGCATTTTATAAAAGAAAAGAGGTCTTAATTATGAGTAAAAATAAACAAATAAGTATACTTTTAGTTGAAGACGACATGGAAGACAGCAATAACATAAAGAACTACATTAACACAAAAGAAAATGTAAAACTAGTTGGAACCTTTAATTCTGCAAAAGATGCATTAAAAAACATAAAAATCTATATTCCAGATGCAATAATATTAGATATAGAGTTAAATAATGGAGAAGGTTCAGGACTAGAAATTTTGGAAAAAATAAATGAAATGGATTTGGAAGTAAACCCTATAATAGTTATAACAACAAACATATCTTCAAAAACAGTATACTCTTATGCTCACGAGAAAGGGGCAGATTTAATATTTCACAAATTAAAAGATGATTATTCGCCGGAACTGGTAATAGAAAACATATTGCTATTAACTAAAATAAAAAGAAGAGAAAATAAAATTCAAATATGTTCAAGTCCGAGTGAGGTTAGAGATGAAATCTCTGATAGAATAAATAGAGAACTTAATTTAATTGGAATTAGTTCTCATTTAATAGGACGAAAATACATACATGATGCTATTTTATATATAATAGAAAATGATAAAGAAAAAGAAAATGTATTTTTACATTTGGCAAAAATTTATAAGAAAGGAAATAGTACAATAGGACGTTCAATTCAAACAGCAATTGAACATGCTTGGAGAAAATCCTCAATAGAAGATTTACAAAAATATTATACAGCAGCAGTAAATTATAATACAGGAGTACCTACACCGACAGAGCTAATTTACTATTATGTAGATAAAATTAAAAAATCAATATAACTCAATATTAATCAAATATTCTAAACCAGAATACTACTAAAAATTACAAATTTTAGTAGTATTTTTTTATTGTACAAGAAATCGACTTTACCAGTGCCCCTAGGCACTACATTTTTCCTTGTACAATAAAGAAAGGTTACATATGAATCCAATATTAAACAAGTATGGAACCTTTCTTATTAACATAAAGCTATAAAAGCAAAATAGAACAAAAAAACAAAAAACATGTTAATAGAAAGGGGGGATTTATGATGTGGAATGATCTTATAGATTATATTAGAAAAATATTTGGAAGATAGAATATAAAAAACAATAAAACTATAAGAGGAAGTATAAATTTGTACTTCCTTTTATAATGTTTATATATTATAATATAAATATTATAATAGCACAGAGGGTAAGAAACATGTTAAATGAATTTTGTATTACTTTTATAAAAACATTTATTTTTGAAACGTGTTCTACAATTGTACTCTTTAAGAGTGAAAATAGAATATCTATTGAAAGATATAAAAAAATACTTATTTTAATTATAAATACAATAATATCTATTACTTATGCTAGTGTATATAATCTATTTGAATTGGAGAAGTATAATGTACCAGTTACTAATTTTATTTGTTATGCAATTTATACGGTTTCAATATACTTAATTATTGAAAGTGAAAAGGTAGTATATATAGTACCAGTAATATTATCTATTACTATGTCTTATATAAGCTTATTTATATCTACTATAATGAATTTTTTTATTTGGAGAAATTTACCAATAGATATCAGTAAAAATACTATTTTTGAATACATTACAATTGGAGTTGTTCAGGTTTTATTAGTATACTTATTTTTTAATATAAAAAGATTTAAATATGGCTTTTCTTTTTTAAAGGAAAAGAAAGGAAATAATACAAATAAATTTGGAGTAGTCATAGAATTAGCTATAATAATTATAAGCTTACTATTAAGTAGCTATAGTAGAACAGTTTCTAAAATTTTAGCAATAATTCTTTCTTTAGGAGGTATTGCAATGTTTGAATGGATCAAGAAGAGTATCACCAAATACTACAAAGAAAAAATGAAAGATAGAACTGTTGAAATACAACAAGAGCAAATAAAAGAAAAAGATAAGAAAATAGATGATTTGCAAACAGAACTATCAAAAGTTTTAGAGATAAATCACAAATATAATCACAGACTTTCTGCAATGGAGAGAGCGGTAATTAAACTAGGAAATGAAATGCAAGCAAATACAGAATTTGCAGAAGAATACGGCGACATACTAGACTCATTAAGTGAATTATCAAAAGAATATAAAGCAGAAGTTGAATCAATAAATAAAACTAATAAACTTCCTAAAACAAATATATTTAGTATAGATAATTTATTAGACTATATGAGGCAAGAAGCCGAAAAATCTAAAATAGAGTTTAAACTAGAAATTGAATTTGATATTAAAGAAATTATTGAAAACAAAATTCCTAAAAATAAGTTAGAAACATTACTTACGGACCATATAAGAGATGCTATTATTGCAATAGAAAATAGCGAAAATGAAAATAAAAAGATAGAAGTAAAATTTAGTAATAAGGAATTTTATCAAGTAGAATTCTATGATACTGGGATAGAATTTGAAATCGAAACATTGTTAAATATTGGACTAGAAAGAACAACAACTCATAAAGCAACAGGCGGTACAGGAATAGGGTTTATGACAACTTTCGAAACATTAAAAGAATGCAAAGCAAGTTTAGAAATAGAAGAGTTTAACAATAAAGAGTATACTAAAGCAGTAATAATAGGATTTGATGGTAAAAATGAATACAGAATACATTCATATAGAGCAGAAGAAATAAAGAATAAAATACAAGATAATAGAATAATAATTGATTAGAACTATATAGAAAAGCTATATAGTTTTTTTCTATTATAAATAGCTTTATTATGGAGGTTAAAATGTTTGATTTACATTACGATTTGCTAACTCAAGTATATATTAACAAAGAAGAAATTGACTACTTAAAAGAATACTTTAAAAAGGTATACAACAATCAAAATATTATAGGCGGAATTTTTAATTTGTTTTATATGTCACCAAAAGAAATGGAAGAAGAATTAAATATTGAAAGACAAGAAATTGATATAATTAAAAATCTTGAAACAGTAACAAGGCTAATAAGAAAATATCAGCTAATACCAAAAGGAACAAAATACGTTATAGGAATAGAAGGACTAGATTATTTAAAAAATATAGAAGATATAGATAAAATATATGAGTTAGGTGTAAGAAGTACAAATATTGTATGGAACAATAACAATAAATTTGGAGGAGGAGCAAAAGGAGATAAAAAGCAAGGACTAACTTGCATAGGTAGTGAGTTAATAAAAAAGCTTGTGCAAAAAAATATAGCAATAGATTTATCACATGCGAATACAAAAACATTTTATAACATAATAAACTATTGCAAAAAATTAAAAAAAGAAGGCTTAAATCCAATAGTTTTTGCTTCACACTCAAATTGTAAAACAATATGTAATACTCCAAGAAATTTAACAGATAATCAAATAAAAGAAATAGCAAATTTAGGTGGAGTTATTGGAATAGTTGGAATAAAACAATTTTGCTTATCAAAAGGTAAAAATTATAAAGAAAAATATGTAGAACATATAAATTATGTAAAAAAGTTGCTAGGAGGAGTAGATAATATATGCGTTTCAACAGACAATATGGAGTATTACAAAATAGAACCAGAAAAATACAAAACAATGAATGTATTCAATCAAACAAGAGTAAAAGAAGAAATACAAGAGCTTTTAATACAAAATAAATACACAAAAGAAGAAATTGAAAAAATACTATATAAAAACTTCCAAACTAAAATTTTGCAAAGATTGTAAAAGTGTGATATAATGTCTAGCGGAAAATTAACAAAGGAGAAGAGGAGCTTAAATTATGGGATTTTTTGATAAATTAAAAAATGGACTTGGAAAAACAAGAAACTCATTTGGAGATAAAATAAACAGCGTATTTAGTAGCTTTAGAAAAGTAGATGAAGAATTGCTAGAAGAGCTAGAAGAGATACTTATAATGTCAGATATTGGTGTAGATACATCTGTAGAGATAATAGGAAGATTAAGAACTAGAATAAAAAAAGAAAAAATAGAAAGTGAAGAAGACGTAAAAAATGCATTAAGAGAAGAAATGAAAAAGATTTTAGACGAAGAAGAAAACGGACTTGACTTATCTAAAAAACCTACAGTTATTCTAGTAGTAGGAGTAAATGGCGTAGGAAAAACAACATCAATTGGAAAAATGGCAAATAGAATAAAAAAAGAAGGCAAAAGTGTAATTATAGCAGCAGCAGATACATTTAGAGCAGCAGCAGTTGAACAAGTAGAAATATGGGCAAAAAGAAGCGGTTCTAAAATAGTAAAAAGAGATGAAGGAACAGACCCTGCTTCTGTAGTATTCGAAGCAATACAAGAACTAAAGAAGAATAACGCAGATGTTCTGATTTGCGATACAGCAGGAAGACTTCATAACAAAAAATATTTAATGGACGAGCTATTAAAAATAAAAAAGGTAATAGACAAAGAATTACCAGATGCAAAAAAAGAAGTATTACTAGTTTTAGATGCAACAACAGGACAAAATGCTATATCACAAGTAAAAGCATTTAAAGAAACAGTTGATATAACAGGATTAGTACTTACAAAATTAGATGGAACAGCAAAAGGTGGAGTAGTAATAGGAATAGTTGCAGAAAACAAAATACCAGTAAAATTCATAGGGGTTGGAGAACAAATAGACGATATGGAAATATTCAATTCCGAAGAATTTGTAAATGCAATAATATAAATTAAGGAGGCAAGTTATGCAAAAAACAAAAAGCAAAAAAAGAGCGATATTAGTAATTGCATTTTTAATAATTTTGGCAATTTATATTGCAGTAACATTAAGAGGTGAATACTTACAAACTCTAGAAATTGGAGAACAATATGTAGAAGCATTTAAACAAAATATAAAATATAAAGTTGGAGTAGCATTAGTAAACTTTGCAATATTATATATTGCAACATACATAACTACTAAATTTATAAAAAGAGGTTTAAAGAAATTCTTTGATGATGATAAAAAAGAAATGCCAAAACTTCCAAATAAATCAGTAAGTTTAATTTTAAGTGTTGTAATAAGTATAATTTCATCTAAACTTATTACAGAAAAAGTAATGCTTGCTTTTAACACAGCATGGTTTGGAATAAATGATCCTATATTTAATATGGATATTGGATATTATATGTTCCAAAAACCATTTATAGAAGCAATAATAATCTATTTTATAGCGCTTCTTGCTATTTATTCAATATATATAGCTGTTTATTACATAATAGTATTTAACAAATACTTTGATAAAGGAATAGATAGAGCTATATTAAAAAAGAATACATTTTTAAAACAGTTAATTACAAATCTAGTACTAGTAGTTTTAGGACTTTCTGCAATTACTTTGGTTAAAGTACAAGACGTAGTAAATACTAAATTTTTAACATTATCAGATGGAACAGGACTTTATGGAGCAGGATTAATAGAAGCAACAATAAAAACATGGGGATATAGAATCTTTGCATTTGTGATATTAATTTCAGCTATAATGGCAATAATAAATTTCAAAAAAGAAAACTTCAAAAAAATTATGAAATGGCTTTGCGTAATACCAGCATATTTAGTAATTTTATTTGTTATAATGATTAGTTTTGATTTAATCTATGTAAACAAAAATGAGTTGGATAAGGAAAAGAAATATATAGCTAAAAACATTGAATTTACAAAAAATGCTTACAATATAAATGTAGATGAAATAGAAATAGAAAACAGCGGAACAATAACAAAAGACGAAGTAAATAAAAATCAAGATGTAATAAATAATGTAAATATATTAAATGAAAATACTGTTTTAGAAAATTTAGAGCAATATCAAACAAATTCGGGATATTATTCATATGATACAACAAAACCAGGAATATACAATGTTGAAGGAAAAGAAGAGCTAGTATATGTTAGCCCAAGAGAAATTATAAGTAATGATACAAGAACATATAATAATAAAACATATGAATATACACATGGATATGGAACAATTATTTCTTCTGCAAGTTCAGTAGATGAAAATGGAAATTTATCATATATCCAAAGTGATTTTAAAGATGAAAATAATAAAGTAAAAATAACAAAACCTAGAATATATTTTGGCTTGCAAACAAATGAGCCAATAGTAACAAATGCAAAAAACAAGCAAGAATATGATTATCCATTAACAAGTACAACAAGTAATACAAATACATATGATGGTAAAGCAGGATTAAAACTAGGATTTTTAGATAGAGTTATACTTGGTGTAAAAGAAAAAAATCTAGGAATTGCATTTTCAGGCAATGTAACAAAAGAAAGCAAAATAATAACAACAAGAAATATAATAACAAGAGCAAAAACAATAATGCCATATTTAAAATATGATGAAGAACCATATATGGTAATAACAGATGAAGGAAAATTAGTATGGGTATTAGATGCATACACAACTTCAAATGATTATCCATATTCTCAAGAAACTGTTATAGAATATAATGGAATGAAAGAGAAAATAAACTATATTAGAAATTCAGTAAAAGTTATAGTGGATGCTTATGATGGAACAACCGATTTTTATATAACGGATAAATCTGACCCAATAGCAATTGCATATAGTAACATTTATCCTGAACTATTTAAAGAAGGAGACGAAATACCACAAGATATTTTAAAACATATGGTATATCCAAAATATCTTTATAATATCCAAGCAAAAATATTAGAAAGATATCATAATGTTCAACCAGAAGTATTATATAGAGCAGATGACGTATGGGATGTAGCAAAAGAAAATACTTCAAGAACTACTAGTACAGCAACAGGAACAGAGATAGAGCCATATTACACAATGGTTAAACTAACAAATAGTAATTCGGCACAATTAGGGTTAGTGTTACCATATACAATAGTTGAAAAACAAAATATCACATCATACTTAGTAGCAACATGTGACAGCCAAAACAACAAAAAATTAACACTATATAAATTTAAAACAGGAAGCTCAATACTTGGGACAATACAATTAGATTCATTAGTTGAACAAGATGAAAAAATACTAAATGAATTAAACTCATTAAATGTAACAGGAACAAAAATACAAAAAAATATTATAATAGTTCCTATAAATAATACTTTACTATATGTAGAACCAATATATCAAATCATGCTAAATGACAAATCACAAGTACCACAATTAAAGAAAGTAGTAGTAGCTTCTGGAAACAAGGTTGCAATAGGAAACAATATACAAGAAGCGGTTACAAACTTATTGTCACAAGAAGCAATTAGCATAGAGGTTGAAGCAGAAGACAAGAATGAACTTATAAAACAAATAATAAATGCAAATAAAAATTTAGAAGAATCAAATAAAAGTGGCAACTGGGAAATGATAGGAAAAGATATGTCAAAACTTCAACAATTAGTACAACAATTACAAACAATAGTAGAACAGGAAGAAAAAAAAGAGGCAAAGTTAAATAAAAAACAAGGAAATCTTAAAGAAGAAACAAACGAAAATACAATTTCAACTTCAAATGAAGTATAGGCAGTGAAAAAGATTTGTTAAAACTATTGCATAATTTTAACAAATATAGTAAAATAAATATGCTTGCAAAAAAGCAACTACCTTATACTTAACTAAAAGAAGATCCGACTTTTAAGTTCAGTTTAAGGCATATTATAAAAATAGGAGGAAAAAATAATGACAAAAGAGAGAAAACAAGAAATCATTAATACTTTTAAAAGAGATGAAAATGATACAGGTTCTTCAGAAGTTCAAATAGCTCTTTTAACAGAAAGAATTAATGAATTAACAGAACATTTAAAAGTTCATAAAAAAGATAATCATTCAAGACGTGGACTTTTACAAATGGTAGGTAAAAGAAGAAACTTACTTAACTATTTAGCTAAAAAAGATTTACCTAAATACAGAGAAATAGTTGAAAAACTAAATTTAAGAAAATAATTTTAACTTAAGGGCGGATAGATACTTTCCGCCCTTAATCACACTTCACATAAGTTTGTTTATTAAATACAATAAATAGAAATATAGTAGCTTGTATAATGTGTTTGAAAAACATATTATAGAGGTTACTATTTCTAGAAAATTGTATTTGAAATATATTTTTTAAGGAGGAAGAATTATGTTTAAAACATATTCAATGGAACTTGCAGGAAGACCACTAACAATAGAAACAGGAAAATTTGCAGGATTAGCAAATGCAGACGTAGTAGTAAGATACGGAGAAACAGTTGTAATGGTAAATGTTACAGCTTCAAAAGAACCAAGAGAAGGAATAGATTTCTTCCCATTATCAGTAGATTATGAAGAGAAAATGTATTCAGTAGGAAAAATCCCAGGAGGATTTACAAGAAGAGAAGGAAAGGCAGCAGATAAAGCAATATTAGTATCTAGAGCAATAGATAGACCAATAAGACCTTTATTCCCAAAAGATTTTAGAAATGACGTTGTAGTAGTTGCAACAGTATTATCAGTAGAACCAGACAATTCACCAGAAGTTTGTGCAATGATAGGAACATCAGCAGCACTTTCTATATCAGATATACCATTTGGTGGACCAACAGCAGCAGTAAAAGTAGGTTATGTAGATGGTAAATTTGTTATAAACCCAACATTAGAAGAAAGAGCAAAAACAGAATTAGACTTAACAGTTGCAGGAACAATAGAAAAAATAGCAATGATAGAAGCTGGAGCAAAAGAATTGCCAGATGACAAAATGCTAGAAGCAATAAAAACAGGACATGAAGAAATTAAAAAAGTATGTAAATTTATTTCAGACATAAAAGCAGATATTGGAAAACCTAAAATGGAATATAAATCTTTTGAAGTAGACCATGATATATACGAAGAAATAGAAGCAAACTTCGAAGAAAGAATGTATAATGATGTACAAGCTTTAGAAAAAGAAGTTCGTGATAAGAACATGGAAAAATTATCAGAAGACGTAACAAACTACTTTATAGAGAAATATGGAGAAGAAAGAGCAGAAGAAGTAAAACAAGATATAGCAGATAGTTTATACAAATTAGAGAAAAAATCAGTAAGAAAAATGATTTTTGAAGAACATAAAAGACCAGACGGAAGAGCAATAGACGAAATAAGACCACTTTCATGTGAAGTAGGATTACTTCCAAGAGTACATGGTAGCGGATTATTTACAAGAGGACAAACACAAGTATTATCTGTTGCAACATTAGGAATGAAAAATGAAGAACAAATATTAGACGGATTAGATGAAGAAGAAACAAAAAGATATATTCATCAATACAATTTCCCTTCATACAGTGTTGGAGAAGCTAGACCTTCACGTGGACCTGGTAGAAGAGAAATAGGACATGGAGCTTTAGCAGAAAGAGCATTAGTTCCAGTAATACCATCAGAAGAAGAATTCCCATACACAATAAGAGTTGTATCAGAAGTATTATCTTCAAATGGTTCTACATCACAAGCAAGTATTTGTGGAAGTACACTTGCATTAATGGATGCAGGAGTTCCAATTAAAAACCCAGTAGCAGGAATTTCAACAGGACTTGTTTCAAATCCAGAAGATCCAGACGATTATGTAATGCTTACAGATATTCAAGGACTAGAAGATTTCTTTGGAGACATGGACTTTAAAGTTGGAGGAACAAAAAACGGAATAACAGCAATTCAAGTTGATATAAAAGTTGATGGATTAACATACAAAATAATAGAAGAAGCTTTTGCAAGAACAAAAAAAGCAAGACAATATATACTAGATGAAATAATGGCTCCACAAATAGCTGAACCTAGAAAAGAATTATCAAAATATGCACCAAAAATTACATCTATGACAATAAAAACAGAAAAAATAAAAGATGTAATTGGAAAAGGTGGAGAAACAATTAATAAAATAATTGATGAGACAGGTGTAAAAATAGATATAGAAGAAGATGGAAAAGTATTTATTTATACACAAGATTCAGAAAAAGCAAAAGAAGCACAAAAAATGATAGAAGATATAGTTAGAGAAATAGAAGTTGGAGAAATCTATGAAGCAACAGTTACAAAAATAATGCCATTTGGAGCATTTATGGATTTAGGTGGAGGAAAAGAAGGATTACTTCATATTTCTAAAATATCAGAAAAAAGAATAGAAAAAGTAGAAGACGTACTAAAAGAAGGAGACAAATTCCTAGTAAAAGTATTAGATATAGACAATCAAGGAAAAATAAGCTTAACTAAAAAAGGATTAGGAATAGAAGAAGAAACAGTAGAAGAATAATTTATTAGATTTTATTAAAAACTTGCAAAAATTTTATAATAATAGTATAATATAAAAGGTGGCATAATAATATAGTACAAAGATTTGCTTTGGTACGTTAAAAGCCATCTTTTAGAATTATAATAAGAGAGGTCAAAAAAATGGAATATTTATATATACTACAACAAGCGTTAGTTTGGATTATAACAATATTTTGGTTATACAATATAATAATTAGTGCATGTTCATTAGTAAAATTAAAAGATAAACCATTATTAGTTAATAAAAATCATAAATTTATGGCACTAATTCCAGCACATAATGAGGCAGCAGTAGTAGGGAATTTAATAGAAAGTTTAAAGAATCAAAATTACCCAAAAGAACTTTTGGATATATATGTAATAGCAGATAACTGTACAGATAATACAGCTAAAATAGCAAAAAAAGCAGGTGCTATTGTATACGAAAGATTCGATAGTGAAAAGAAAACAAAAGGTTATGCAATGCAATGGTTTTTAAATAAAATGAATGAGCAAGGTGCTGAATATGATGCTATGTGCGTATTCGATGCAGATAACGTTGTAATGCCAGATTTCTTTGTAGCAATGAATAAAAAGCTTTGCCAAGGTGAAGAAGTAGTTCAAGGATATAGAGATATAAAAAATCCAACAGATTCTTGGGTATCAGCAGGATATGCATTATTCTATTGGACAATGCACAGATTTTATCACTTAGCAAGATATAATTTAGGATTGTCACCATTATTAAATGGTACAGGATTTATGGTAAAATATGATTTAATTAAAGAGAAAGGATGGAATACAAAAACTTTAACAGAAGATATAGAGTTCTCTTTAATAAACATAGCAGAAGGCAGAAAATTAGGTTGGGCAACAGATGCAATAGTATATGATGAACAACCATTAGAATATAAACAATCATGGACACAAAGAATGAGATGGTCTGTAGGACATATACAATGTGTTAAATACTATTTAAAAGATCTAGCAAAAGGAGTTAAAGAACACAAAACATTAATGAATTTTGATGGTTTCTTATATTTAATGGGTATGCCAATGCTTATAATAACACTAGGATTATTAGTAGTAAACTTTGCAATATATGCAGGAAATGGAATGACAACAGCAGCATTAATATGGAACTATGCAAGATATATAGGAGCAACATTCCTTTTACCACCACTTACAGCAATATTAATTATGTGGTTAGATAAAAGACCAATCAAGCCAATGATTAAAGGAATACTATGTTATCCATTATTTTTAGGTTCTTGGATATTAATAAATATAAAAGCATTAATTAAACCAGACACAACATGGACAAAAATTGAACATACAAGAAGCGTAAAAGTAAACGAATTATCTAACAATTAAAATATAAAAAATGGGGAGCACAAGCTCCTCTTTTATTATGCTTTATACAGATAAATTGGAATTTGTTTTATTGAGGTGAGAGGTGTGATGTGGGAGGTGTGATTTGTAGGGGCGTATTGCATACGCCCGAAAACAAATTAATTGCAAACGTTGTAGGGGTCGCCGCCTCGGCGATCCGAAGGCATCATAGAAATTTCTATAAATGTAGGGGCAGGCCCTGTGTCTGCCCAAAAAAATGATATTAGGTGTATTCCCGCAAATTTTTTCGGGTGAATTCACAAATTGGAATTTGTTTAATTGAAGTGCGAAGTGTGAGGTGAGAAGTGCGAAGAATATGGAAAGCCTTGCAAAGCCCTGACCCTACAAATCCCACCTCCCACATCCCACCTCGCACATCAATTAAACAAATTCCAATTTGTTCAACTAAATAGTGACAAAATAAATCTTAAATGATATAATTCAAACTATGGAGTGAATTTTATGATAATAGATAAGCTAATTGAAAGTAAAATAAAGACATATGCATTTGTTGGACCATCTGGAACTGGAAAAAGTTACAGAGCACAAATGGTAGCAAGTGAAAGAAATATTAGTTATATAATTGATGATGGGCTTTTAATAAAAGAAAATGAAGTTATTGCAGGAGTTTCTGCAAAGAAGGCTGCTACCAAAATAGAAACTGTAAAAAAAGCATTGTTTAACAATCCTCAAGAAGCAGATGAAATAAAAAAGGCTTTTAGAAAATATAAACCAGAAAGCATACTAATTTTGGGAACATCTGATAATATGATAAAAAAAATAAGAGAAAATTTAGGATTACCAGAACTTACAGAAACTATATATATAACAGATGTTGCAACAGAAGAAGAAATGCAAGAAGCAAGAAGAATTAGACAAACACAAGGAAAACATGTAATCCCAGTGCCTACATTCGAGATAAAAAAGGATTTCTCTGGTTTTATTTTAGATCCGCTACAAATTTTTAAATCAAAGGGAAAAGATAACAAGCCATATATATCAGAAAAATCTATAATAAGGCCAACATTTAGTTATTTAGGAAAATTTGTAATATCAGATACAGTATTTAGACAAATAATTGAATATCTAGTAATAAAAACAGAAGGACTATATAAAGCAACTAGAGTTAGAATAGATAAAATTGGCGAAAACGAAGGCGTATCTGTATATATAGAAGTGGTTGTGGAGTATGGATTTAATATAGTAGAAACCTTAAAGGATTTTAAGAAAAAATGTAAAAGAGAAATAGAAAATTTAACGGCAATGAATGTAGAAAATGTAGATATTACAGCAAAGGGAATACATGTATCAGAAGAAATAAAAGGAGAGTAATAATATGAGTTTTATAGTAGGAATAGATGGACCAGCAGGAAGTGGTAAAGGAACTGTAACAAAACAAGTAGCCAACAGGCTAGGATTAATTAATATTGATACAGGAAGTACATACAGATGTGTTGCTTTAGAAACAATTAACCAAGGGGTTGGATTAGAAGAAAAAGATAAAATAATAGAAATAGCAAAAACAATAAAAGTGGATATACAAGCATTACCAGAAGGTGACAAAATATTCTTAAATGGAAAAGAAGTAACAAAAGAAATACGTTCAAAAGAAGTAACAGAAATAGTGTCACAAATATCATCAATTAAAGAAGTAAGATTTGAAATGGTAAATTTGCAAAGAAGATTAGCAGAAGGAAAAGACGTGATCATGGAAGGAAGAGATATATGCACATATGTATTTCCAAATGCTGATGTAAAAATATATTTAGATGCATCAATAGAAGAAAGAGCAAAAAGAAGATATAAAGAAATGCAAGAAAAAAACATAAATATGTCATATGAAGAAGTTGAAGAAAATATAAGAAAAAGAGACGAAAATGATAAAGCAAAAGAAATAGGTGCACTAAAAAAAGCAGAAGATAGCATAGTAGTAGATACAACAAGCTTAACAATAGAACAAGTAGTAGAGGAAATTATAGAAATAATAAATAATAAGAAAATAAAGTGCAAAATGTAAGGGGCAAGAAATAATGAGAGAATTTTTTAGACCAATAATTAAAAACATATATAAAGTGTTAATGATAATTACATATAGACCTAAAATAGTTGGTAGAGAAAACTTACCACAAGATACAGCAGCAATAATATGTCCAAATCATGTACACGCTTTAGATTCTACAGTTATAATATCAATGAATAAAAGACCTATTAAAACACTTGCAAAAGAAGAATTATTTAAAAATAGATTTTTTAGGTTTATAGCAAATGTGTTTGGGATATATCCAGTAAAACCAAATAGCAAATCTATGGAAAGCATAAAAATTTCTTTAAAATTACTTAAAAACAATGAATTATTAATGATATTTCCAGAGGGAACAAGAAATGGTATGGCAAAAGGTGTAAAACCAAAAGATGGAGCAATAAAACTTGCAATAAAAGCAAATGTACCAATTGTACCTGTGGGGGTACAAGGTGATTTTAAACCATTTAGAAAAATAAAAATAAATATAGGAAAACCTATTTATTATAGCAAATACAAAGAAGAAATAAATAACAGAGAAGTTTTAGAGCAATTAACAGAAAATTTAATGAAAAACATAGTTAAATTAAGAGATGAAAATATATAAAAGAAATACCCCCAAATACTTATGTATTGGGGGTAAAACCAAGGGATTATTCTGATGCATCTTCTTCAGTTGTTCCTGAACTTTTGGCAGAATCAACATGGATTTTTACCGTATAATTTTCAGGTAGAAAATTTGTTTTCAGTTTATAAAGATTTTTGTTTCTATCAGAGACTATTATTGTATAGCCATCTGATTCTTTTTTTAAGTCTGAAATTTTGAAAGTAATTTCAAATGGGTGGGTGTAAAAACTATGAAGTTGTTTTCCCACATCTTTCCAAACTCTATCCAAAATCTGATAAACCTTGAATTTCTCATTGCTTTTTAAATCAACGAGTGTTGCACGAGGACTAACCACTATGTGGTCTCCATCTTCAAGCTCCAAAATGTCTCCAGGTTTATTAGGAGAAAGTTTTAGAATTTTCCTCCGATGGAAATAATTCTGTACAAACATAATGATTATCATTGCAATAAGCAGTAAAATCATTACAGCAAAAAAGTCTGCATCTGCTGCGATAAGTTGGCTTAAGTGTTTTAACATGTTGTAATCAACCTTTCTTTTTTTTATATTTATCCCTTTTATAAAAAAGATGCTATATTTATTTTACCACATTATGTAAAAAAACACAAGTGGCTGTATTGACAAGCGAGCCATAATAGAGGTATAATTAATTGTTAGCAAATTTAGAAAAATAGAGGGGATTTATAATGAGTAATGAAAAAATAAGAAATGTAGCAATTATAGCACACGTAGACCATGGAAAAACTACATTAGTAGATGCACTTTTAAGACAAAGTGGAACTTTTAGAGCAAATGAACAAGTACAAGAAAGAGTAATGGATTCTAATGACTTGGAAAAAGAAAGAGGAATTACAATATTATCTAAAAATACATCTGTTATGTATAATGATATAAAAATAAATATAGTAGATACACCTGGACATGCTGATTTTGGTGGAGAGGTAGAACGTGTTTTAAAAATGGTTGATGGTGTACTATTACTAGTAGATGCATTTGAAGGTGCAATGCCACAAACAAGAGAAGTTTTAAAAAAATCATTAGCATTAAATTTAAAACCAATAGTAGTAATAAACAAAATAGATAGGCCAGGAGCTAGACCTTTAAAAGTAGTAGATGAAGTTCTAGAACTATTTATCGAATTAGGAGCAAATGATGACCAATTAGATTTCCCTGTAATATATGCTTCTGCAAGAGACGGCTATGCTAAAATGAATTTAGAAGAAGAATCAGATAACATGAAATGTGTATTTGAAACAATAGTAAATACAATAGAACCACCAAAATGTGATGAAAACGGACCAATGCAAATGTTAGTATCAAACATAGATTATGATGATTATGTTGGAAGAATTGCAGTAGGAAGAATTGAACGTGGAATAATAAAAGAAGGAATGCCAGTAGTAGTATGCAAAAAAGACAAAAATGAAAATTCTAAAATAGTTAAAGTATCTACATATGTAGGATTAAAGAAAGTAGAAGTACCAGAAGCAAAAGCTGGAGATATAGTAGAAATTTCTGGAATAACAAATATAAATATAGGAGAAACAATTTGTGATATAAATAATCCAGAGAAAATAGACTTTGTGGATATAGATGAACCAACAGTAACAATGACATTTTCTGTTAATAATGGACCATTTGCAGGTAGAGAAGGAGAATTTGTAACATCAAGACACATAAGAGATAGATTATTTAAAGAACTAGAAAGAAATGTATCTTTAAGAGTAAAAGAAACAGCTTCACCTGATTCATTTGAAGTTGCAGGACGTGGAGAATTACATTTATCAGTATTAATAGAAACAATGAGGAGAGAAGGATTTGAATTATTAGTATCTCGTCCAAAAGTTATATTTAAAGAAATAAATGGTGAGAAATGTGAACCAATAGAAAGATTAGTAGTAAATGTTCCAGATGATTGCATAGGAAACGTTATAGAAAAATTAGGTAGAAGAAAAGCAGAAATGGTAAATATGGAACCAGCAGAAGATGGACATACTAAAATAGAATTTAAAATACCTGCAAGAGGATTAATTGGATATAGAACAGAATTCTTAACAGATACAAAAGGTGAGGGAACAATGAACCATATATTTGATTCATATGAGCCATACAAAGGAGATGTTGTTTCTAGAGCAAGGGGAACAATAGTTGCATTTGAAGCAGGAAAAGCTATAACATATGGATTATACAATGCACAAGATAAAGGTGATTTATTTATAGGACCAGGTACAGAAGTATATGAAGGAATGATAGTAGGACTAAATTCAAGAGGAGAAGATTTAGCAGTTAATGTATGTAAAGAAAAACATTTAACAAACACAAGAGCTTCTGGATCTGACGATGCATTAAGACTAGTACCACCAATACAAATGAGTTTGGAAAAGGCAATAGAGTTTATACAAGATGATGAATTAGTAGAAGTAACACCAAAAAGCATAAGATTAAGAAAGAAAATATTAAACAATAAAGATAGAGAAAGAGCGGCTAGAAAATAATTTGTTTGGAGGTTGAAACATGGAATATAGTGCAATTAAAAAATCGAGACAAGTAAACAGAGAGCTGGATAATAAAACTGAATCAAAAAGATTTTACGAAGAAGTTTATAAGCATTATGGACCGATTAAAAAATTTGTAGATGGCGAAATAGCAAAAGGAACTAATACTCTAACTGCAATTGATAAAGTTTTAAACAATGATAATATTTCAAGACTATATCCAGAATTAAGAAAAGCATCTGTTAAGAGAAACATTAGAAGTAACTTGTTACAAACATATTTTGCACCAGAAGTTAAACGAAGAAGAGAACAAAAAGTCCAAAAAGATCAAGGAGAAGAAAGATAAATTGAGTATAGAAACTATAAAGAAAAAATCTTTAGAAGAACATATTCCAATTATAATGGATGATACTTTAGAAGTAATAAAAGAAATACTAATAAAAGAAAAGCCAGCTAGAATATTAGAAGTAGGAACAGCAACAGGCTATTCTTCTATTTGCTTTGCAACAATATTATTAGAAAATAACGTAGACGAGGAAAACTCGTCTATATTAATAGATACAATAGAATTAGATGAAGAAAGAGCAAATGAAGCAATAAAGAGTATAAAAGATATGAATCTAGAAAATACAATAAATGTATTTAAAGGCAATGCAGTAGAAATACTTCCAACTTTTAAAGAAAAATATGATATAATATTTATTGATGCAGCAAAGGGAAAATATCCTATATTTTTAAAAGAAGCAATAAGACTTTCACATAAAAATAGTATAATATTAGCAGATAATATACTATATAAAGGTTATGTTATGAGTGATTATAACAAACATAAACAAAGAACAGCTGTAACTCACTTAAGAGAATATATAAAAGAAGCAAAAGAAAATGAAAATTTGGAAACTACAATTTTAGAAGTAGGAGATGGACTAGCAATAAGCAAAGTAAAAGAGTGATTTCCAAAGAAATCACTCTTAAACCTTAAGCATCCTGCATTATGAGGGTGAGAAAGGATTTGTTTAATCCGCGTATTGGTTTTAACCCAGTTGAACTACATGAGCCTTCTTCTAATACATAAAATATGATTAGAGTTTTGCCAAGTATATCACCTCTTAAAAGTTCTTCCTGAATCTCTTTAGCAGACCTATATTTGCAAAACTGCAATATAGAAGGTGCGAGAGAAGATTTTGGAGCACTATTATAGGGTGTTATTTTAGGCTGAAACTTCCGTGGAACTTTGGTATCCAATAGGACACGCCTCCTTAATAAATAGTATATTATAATAATAACATTTTTATAAAAAATAGTCAAACATAGAGAAAGGAATAAATTATGAACAAACCAGAATTACTAGCTCCAGCAGGCTCATTTGAAAAAGCTAAAACAGCTTTTAGATATGGTGCAGATGCTGTATATATGGGAACATCTAAATTGTCATTACGTTCGAGAGTAACAGTAGATGATGATGAGTTAATAAAAACAGTTGAGTATGCACATAGCATAAACAAAAAAGTTTATGTAGCTTTAAATATATATGCAAGAGATAATATGTATTTGGAAATAGAAGACCAAATAAAAATATTAAAAAAGGCGAAAGTAGATGCATTTATTATTTCTGATGGTGGAATAGTAGAAATGGCAAAAAATCTAGCTCCAGAAATACCAATACATATAAGTACTCAAGCAAATATTACAAGTTATCACACAAGTAATTTTTGGAAGAAAAATGGAGCAGAAAGAGTTATACTTGCAAGAGAATTAAATAAAAAAGAAATAAAAGAGATAAAAGAAAATACGGATTTAGAAATAGAAATATTTGTGCATGGAGCTATTTGCTATAGCTATTCTGGAAGATGTAATTTAAGTGATTTTTTAGCTTCTAGATGTGGAAATTTAGGAGATTGTGCACAAAGTTGCAGATGGGCATATAATATGTATATAGAAGAAAAAAACAATCCAGGAAATCTTATGCCAGTAGAACAAGACCAAAATGGAACATATATACTTTCTTCAAAAGATTTATGTTTAATAAAAGAAATACCAGAAATTGTTGATATGGGAATAGATAGTTTAAAAATAGAAGGAAGACTAAAAACCGAGTATTATTTGGCAACAGTAATTAGTGCATATAGAAATGCAATAGATGACTATATAAAAAATCCAAAAGAGTATGACTATACTAAATATCTAAAAGAATTAGAAAAAACTAAAACAAGAGGCTTAACAACATTCTATTTTAATGACAAAAACAACAGGGATTTTCAAGAATATGAAGGAAAACAATATAATCCTGATTTTGAATTTGGAGGAAAAATAATCTGCAAAGATGAATTATGCTCAAACAAAGAAAATAAAAACATTTATACTGTAGAAATTCGTAATAGACTACAAATAGGTGATTCTATGGAATTACTAATTCCAAATGAATTAGAACCTAAAAAGTTTGTAATAGAAGAAATGTGG
>CAKPKG010000024.1 GCA_934167165.1 uncultured Clostridia bacterium | reverse complement strand
TTTACACTATTAAAATCATGATCACTTACTTGAATTAGGTCTTTCATAAGAGGTCCTTCTCCTGCAAGTATTGCATTAGGATCATATTTATCTATTACTTTTTGTATTTCTTCCATTTGTGAATTTAACTCATTTGTTGCTACTTCATATTTAGAATTAATTATTACCATTTTATATTTATCACTTTGGAATATTTTTGTTAAATCTTCTGAAAGTACTTGTTTTGGTAACTTTTTAGATATTTTTGAATAACTCAATGTCCAATCAATACCATCTATTTTTTCTATTTCATCTAGCATTTGATTTACTTTATAATCTGGAACATCGTTGTTTACCAATATCATTTCAGTTGCAACTATTCCAAATTTATCTTTTAATTCGTTATTTCCGCTTATACTTTCTAGCTCTTCTGGAAGTGAGCTATCTAGGTTATAATAAACTTGCGTATGTGTATATCCATATACTGCAAATGGTAATATAACTAAAAATGTTATTAATATTAATTTGTAATGCTTTATATTAAAGTTCTTTAGCGCTGTAAATTTAGGTAAAATTTCTTTATGTGATGTTTTTTCTATTGCTTTGTTAAATTGTAATATCATTGCTGGTAAAACTGTTACTACTGTTATTACTCCAAATAGAACACCTTTTGCCATTACTATACCAATATCTTTTCCAAGCGTTAAGTTCATACTGCATAGTGCTAAAAATCCTGCTATTGTTGTTAATGAACTTCCTAGAACTGATACTAATGTTTTTGCAATTGCATTTGCCATTGCTTCGTCATTGTTTGAATATTTTTCTTTTTCTGCTTTATAACTGTGGTAAAGGAATATAGAAAAGTCTGTTGTTACACCTAATTGTAATACTGCACTTATTGCTTTTGTTATATATGATATTTCTCCAAGCATTATATTTGAACCCATATTATAAAGTATTGCTATTCCTATATTTAACAATAAAAATATTGGAACCGAATATGAATCCAATGCTAATTCTAGGATTATAATACATAGAGCTACTGCAATTAATACATATATTGCAACTTCTTTATCTGATAAGTCTCTTGTGTCTATTAATGCTGATGTCATTCCACTTACTTTGCATCTTTCATCTGTCATGTTTCTTAATTGTTCTACTGCATTTGTTGTTTCATCTGATGAAATTGCATCTTTAAATGTTACAAGCATTAATGTTGTATTATCCTTATATATTTTGTCTTTTACCTCTTGTGGTAAACTTTCTACTGGAATACTTGTTCCTGTAGCATCTACAATACTTACTACATTTTCTACTCCTTGTATTTTTTTAACTTCTGTTTCTAGTTTTGCTATCTCTTTTGATTTCATATTTTCCAAAACTACTATTGAAAATGCTCCCATATCAAAATCTTCTGAAAGAATATTTTCTCCTTGAACAGTTTCAATATCACTTGGTAAATATACCAAAATATCATAGTTTATTTTTGTTGCTTTTATTCCTAATATTGAAGGAATTAGTAAAAGTATTGAAATTACTAAAATTATTTTTTTATGCTTACATATAAACTCTCCAAATTTTAGCATATTATCGCTCCTTTCATCTTATGACTATCGGTCATTTTTATATTGTAACACCATTATGACCATTAGTCAATATTTTTTATTAAAATTTATTTATTTGATGTGAGAAGTGAGAGGTGTGATGTGGGAAGTGAAAAGTAAAATTTTAATTTATACATATTTTTAATTTTATAATTGACCTATCGGTCATTTTATGCAATAATAATATATGTGGTGATTAAATTGAGTATTCAACAAACAAAGGAAAATAAAAAAAATAGATTATTAGACACTGGTTTTAAATTATTTACTGAAAAGGGTATTCAAAATACTTCTATCCAAGACATTGTAGATAATGCCAATGTTGCAAAAGGTACTTTTTATCTTTATTTTAAAGATAAGTATGAATTAAGAGATATTCTTATTGCAAAAAAATCTCACAAATTATTTTGTGATGCACTCGAAAGTTTAAGAAAAAACTATATAAGTAATTTTCCTGATCAAATTATTTATATAATAAATTATGTTATAGATGAACTTACTAAATTTCCTGCATTACTTAAATTTATTTCTAAAAATTTGTCTTGGGGAATTAAGAGCAATACTGTATTTAAGATATACAATACTTTAGATGATAACAAAGATGGACTTCGCTCTTTGTTTATAAAAGGCATAGAAGAAAACAATATCAAAATTAAAAATCCAGATGTTGTTTTGTTTATGATTATAGAACTTGCAAGTTCTACCTGTTTTAATTCGATCTTATATAATGACCCAATGCCAATTGACGAATTTAAACCATATCTGTATAAAACTATTAGAAATATGTTAAAAGATGATAATACATAAAAAATGATATCTCCTTATAGAGATATCATTTTTCTGTTTAGGAGATCAGTTATTCTCCTGTTCCTGTTGAATTCTATTTCGCAGAAACCAATGAGCTTTTGCAAGCTCTTTTTCAAGCTCTTCACAATATTTTTTGAGCTCATCTCTTGTCATTTCTGCAAATTTTCTCTCTGTCATTTCTGCCACTCCTTAAAATCCGGTATTACCGGTTGATGTATATTTATTTTACACTATTTTACATAATTAGTCAATTCTTGCTACTCGGAATATCTGAATCTACATTTCTTCGATATAAAGTTTTTGAATTCCTTTGGTGACCCCTTTACAAAACCAGACTTGCTAACTATAAAAGCATGTGTCTTGTCCAAATATAAATAAAAATTTTTACTATCACTATTTACTCTATATAATTTGTAATATCTTATAACTTTTCTTTGTTTATTCATTTTTAATACAAAGTAATATCGATTGTAAAAATAATACTCAATTTCAGTTTGGTTTTGAATTTTAGCACTTTTTTCTTCCTTTTTTACTATTTTTTTCTGGCGTTTTTCATTTAACGCAAATATTAAAATTGAGCCAATTAATATAATTAACACAAATATATAATTATGATATTTTATATTAAAAGCTATCATATATATTACTGCAATTGCAATAATCAAAAAAGTAAACATATCTCTTGTTTTATATTTTTTTCTATGAAACCTCAAAAATTCATTATATAAATTAGTTGTGCATTTAGTAACATTTTTAAATTTTATTTCCACAGTTTACTCCTTTATATTTCTTCTATTTCTTTGTTTACTAAATCTTCACTTTCTCTCATTGCAAGTATAGTTTGTTCAAACAAATCATTTAATTCCCAGCCTAGTTTTTCTGTCCCTTCTTTTATTACATCTCTTGAACAACCTGCTGCAAATTTTTTATCTTTGAATTTTTTCTTTAAACTTGAAACCTCCATATCTTTAGTGCTTTTAGATGGTCTCATTTTTGCTGCTGCCCATATTAATCCTGTAAGTTCATCTGTTGCAAATAGTATTTTTTCCATTTCATGAGTTGGTTCTATGTCTACACAAATTCCATATCCATGACTGCATACGGCATGTATGAATTCATCACTTGCATCTATTTCCTTTAATAATTCTGGAGCTTTTTTGCAATGTTCTTCTGGATAGCATTCAAAGTCTACATCATGTAATAATCCGAACTATTCCCCAAAAATCTTCATCATATCCTTTTTGTTTAGCAAAATATCTCATAACTGCTTCTACAGTTAATGCATGCCTTATATGAAATTCTTCTTTATTATATTTTTTTAACAATTCTACTGCTTTTTCTCTTTCCATAATAACATCTCCTTTTTATTTTAGAATATTATATCACAATTTTATATTTTTTTCTTTTTTTGTTTAAAATTGTTGACATGTTTTTTTAGATGATGTAAAATATTTTTACAATAGCGAACATTGTTTTGTTTAGGAGGGGTTTCTATGAGTATAATTAATTTTAACAGAACCGTTAAAAGCAAGTCATATCTAGCTGTTAGCTTACTAGGAAATAGTTATAAGCTTAATATTAAATATGTAAAATCTTCTTCTATCGACTTGGTTCAAAATGACTCTGAATTTTGTTTGTTTTTACCAATTAAATATAAAAATGTAGATAATATGGAAATTATAAATTCTGCAATTAAAAAATTATATGATGAAGTTGCCTTTAATAATTTGGAATATTCTTTGGAACTTGCTAGACATATTTTTAAATTTGCACCAAATGATTATAAAATTCAAAGATTAAAAGATTGTTATTATAAATGTTCAAAAAATATTTTAACTGTAAATCCAGACATTTATCAATATAATCAAGAAATTATTGATACAACTATTTTACAGGCATTTTGTAAGATGCAATATAAACAAAATTCTAATGCATATAAAAATGCTTTGGAATTTGCTTTAAATTCTTATGAAAAATATAAGAAACAGCAAAAAATTAAAAAAGCCATTTTAAGAGTTTCTTAAAATAGTTTTTTAAAAATTTTATTTAAATTTTAAAACCCTGGAAACCAATCCAGGGTTTTTATTATTTTATATTATACAGCACATGCTAATTTTCTTAACTCTTCTGCATTTTGAATTGCAACTTTCGTTATTTCTCCATTAGAAATTCTTGCAATTTCTTGTATTGTTTTCTCTTCACTTAATAATTCAACATTTGTTGTAGTTTTTCCATTATTTATTTGCTTAAATATGTAATAATTATAATCTCCTTTTGCCGCAATTGTAGCTAAATGTGTTATACAAATTATTTGGTGATTTTTTGCAATTAATTTCATTTTATCTGCTACTGCTTTTGCTGCTTTTCCACTTATTCCTGTATCAATTTCATCAAATATTAAAATTCCAACTTTATCTGTATTTGCAATTACTGTTTTGATTGCAAGCATTATTCTTGACATTTCACCACCTGATGCAATTTTTGTTAACTCTTTTTCCTCTTCTCCAACATTTGTACAAATCATAAATATAACTTCGTCTAATCCATTTTTGTTGTATTTTTTATTTTCTATTTTGTTTACTTTAACATTAAATTTTGCATTTACCATTTCTAGACTTTTTAATTCGCTGTTTATTCTTTCTGTCAAAATAATTGCATATTTTTTTCTTATGTTGTTCATTTCTATGCATATTTTAGCCATTTTCTCTTCTATTGCTTTTAATTTTGTTTTTAACTTATTGTTTATTTCATCTGCATTTTGTATTAATTCTATCTCATTTATTAATTGTTCTTTATATTTTAATATTTCGCTAATTGAATTTCCATATTTTCTTTTCATTGTAAATATAGTATCTAATCTTCTTTCTATTTCTTGCATTTCATATGGATCATATTCCGTTTCTTCTTTTAATGAATAAATATCTCTACTTGTTTCTTGGATTTCATAATATATATTTTTTAGTTCTGATAACTTTTCTTTATATATTTGACCACAGTTTTCAATTTTCTCAAAACATTTTATTGCATTAGAAATTCCCTCTATAGCATTATTATTTAAGTTATCATCTATAATTTGTAAATTTTCTTTTAACTTTTCACTATTTACCATCATTTTGTGTTTTTCATTCAATTCAATCTCTTCTGGCTCTTTTAAATCTGCTGTTTCTATTTCATTTAATTGATATTTTAATAAATCTAATTCACGTTCTTTTTCTGTTTCATCTCCATAGTTATTTTCTAATTCAGATTTTATTTTATTATACTCTATAAAAAGCTCCTCATATTTTTCTTTTACAGGTTTTATCTCTTTAATTGCAAAATCATCTAAATATGATATATGGTTTGAATTATCTAATAAATTTTGATTATCATGTTGTCCATGTATATCTATTATTTTACTCATAATTCTTTTTAATTCACAAACTGTTACCAATTTGCCATTAATTTTACAGGTATTTCTTCCATTTGAATATATTTCTCTAGAAATAATTATATTGCCATCTTCTGCAATCTCACTTTCTGGCAAATAAATACTTGCCTCTACTAGTGAATAATTTTCTCCTTTTCTTATTATTTCTTTCGAAAATCTGCCTCCTGAAATTATCTCAAAAGACTGTATTATTAGAGTTTTTCCTGCTCCAGTTTCTCCTGTTAATATATTTAATCCTTCATTAAAATCTATTGATAAATCATCTATAATCCCTATATTTTTTATATGCAAAGTTGATATCATATCTTTTCCTCCGAATATTTGTTTGTGTATATTTTATTACTTTGCTTTTATATTGTCAATAGATTTGGCGAATTTTTGTTCTTTTTTATTGTTTAGAAATTCTTTTTATAATGCCATTACATTTTTCACAAATTTTCTTCTCATTGTTTATATTTAATTTTCTATCTTCCATTAATATTTTTCCATTTACTATTGTTGTAACAACATTTGAACCTTTTACATTGTAAACAATATTAGAAAAGATGTCATTTATTGGTTGGTTTATGGTATCTTCTAATTCAACAATTATTATGTCTGCTTTTTTTCCTTCTTCTATGCTTCCTATTTGTGTTTCTTTGCCTAATGCTTTTGCTCCATTTATTGTTGCCATTTTTATAACTTCATATGCTGGTAGAAGTTTTGGATTTTCTTTTGCACCTTTTTGCAATAAAGCTGTAAATTTCATAGTTTCAAACATATCCATATTGCTTCCACTTCCTTGGCCATCTGTTCCTAGAGCAACATTTATTTTATTATTTAAAAACTCTGTTATATTTGCAATTCCACAACCTAGTCTTAAATTACTTACAGGACAATGTGCAACATTTATTCTTTCTTTATTTATTTTTTTCATATCCTCTTCTTTTATTTTTACGCAATGTGCTAACACCATATTTATTCCTTTAAAATAATCTTCTAGTAAATCTACAGGTGTGCTTGTTTCTTGCAATTTTTTAACTTGTTCTAATTCTGTGGAATTCTCTAAAAAGTGCATATGAACATATAAATTATATTTTCTAGCTAATTCTTCAGCTTTTTTTGCACATTCTCTAGATGCTGTATATAATGAATGTATTCCTACATTTATATTAATTGTATCATATTTGTTGTTATACTTTTTAATTAATTCTTCTAGCTCTTGTAATCTTAAATCTCCATCACCTTCTATATCCATAATTGTTCTACTAACATCCATTCTTAAACCTGTTTCTAAAACAGCTTTAATTGTTGCATCAGTTTTAAAATATTGATCATTAAATGTTGTTGTTCCGCTTTTTATCATTTCTATACAAGATAAATATGAAGAGTAATATATATCTTCTGCTGTAAGTTTATCTTCCATTGGCCATATTTTATCATTTAACCATTCTTGTAATCCGTATCCATCTAATGTATCTCTAAAAACACTCATTGCAATGTGTGTATGTGTATTTATTAATCCTGGCATAACTATTTTTCCTTTTGCATTGATTATTTTATAATCCTCTTCTTGTTTTATGTCTTTTTCTACTTTTTCTATTATGCTATCATTGATTAAAATATCTATATTTTCTATGTATTTTTCTTTTTTATCTGAAACAGATATTAAATTACAATTTTTAATTAATGTTTTCATATATAGGTTCATCTCCTTAACCAATTTTAAATAATTATATTATATAGTTCTGCATAATTCAAGCAAATTGGAATTTGTTTTATTGAGGTGAGAGGTGTGATGTGGGAGGTGGGATTTGTAGTGTCAGGGCTTCGCAAGGCTTTCCATATTCTTCGTACTTCTCACCTCTCACTTCAATTAAACAAATTCCAATTTGTGAATTCACCCGAAAAAATTTGCAGGAATACACCTAATATCATTTTTTGGGGCAGACACAGGGCCTGCCCCTACAGCTATAGCAATTTCTACGATGTTTTGGGTCGCCGAGGGCAGCGACCCCTACAATGTTTGCAATAAATTTATTTTGGGCGTATGCAATACGCCCCTACAAATCCCACTTCCAACATCACACCTCTCACCTCAATTAAACAAATTCCAATTTGTACAACAAAAAAAGACTGCAATATAAATTGCAATCTTTTCTTTATTATTTATAAAACTAAGCTAATTCAACTGTTGCTCCAGCTTCTTCAAATTTAGCTTTTAATTCTTCTGCTTCTTCTTTAGAAACTCCTTCTTTAATTGCTTTTGGTGCTCCGTCAACTAAGTCTTTTGCTTCTTTTAATCCTAATCCTGTTGCATCTCTTACAACTTTGATTACTGGTATTTTATTTGCTCCTGCATCTTTTAATACAACATTGAAAGATGTTTTTTCTTCAGCTGCCCCTGCAACTGCTCCTGCTGCTGGTGCAGCAGCTGCTACTGCAGATACTCCAAATTCTTCTTCTATAGCTTTTACTAAATCAGCTAATTCTACTACTGTCATTTTTTTGATTTCTTCAATCATTTCTTCTTTATTCATTTTATTTCCTCCTAATTTTTTGGTGCTTGGTCACCACCCTAATTTGTTTTAATTAAGCGTTTGCTTCTTTTTGAATTCTAACTTGATCAAGTGCAACTGCAAATTTTGATATAGTTCCAAGTAATGCACCAGCAAGCATTGATAGTAAAGTTTCTTTTGATGGTAATTTTGCAAGTGTTATTATTTCTTCTGCAGTCATAACTTTTCCATCAATTATTCCACCTTTTATTTTATAGAAATCATTATCTTTTGCATATTCATATATTGTTTTACATGCATCTAAATAATCTCCATTACCCATAACAACAGCTGTTGGTCCTTCTAGGTGTTCTTCTAGACCTTCTATTTTGCATTCTTCTAAAGCTCTTCTTGTTATGTTGTTTTTTATAACTTTGTATTCAACGTCTTTTTCTCTTAATTTTGTTCTTAATTCTGTTACGTCTGCAACGCTGATACCTCTGTAATCTGTTAAAAGAACTACTTTAGCTTCTTTAATTCTTTCTGCTAATTCAGATACTTCTTTTTTCTTTTGCTCGATGATTTTTTCGCTAGCCAATTGATTCACCTCCCAAACTGTTTTCTTTAACAAATTAAAATTTGTTATATATTTTTAAAATTAAAAACTCTGTTAAATACCTACTCGAGGAATTAACAGAGCTTTATATACTCTTATTTTACCTCGGTAGGGCTTATTTTTGCCTACTGTCTTTGGCTTTTATTTTCTATTTTTATACTATGCTAAATATATACTTGGTCCCATTGTTGTGCTTATTGCAATACTTCTAATATATTGCCCTTTTGCTGCTGCTGGTTTTGCTTTTTGTATTGCATCCATTATTGTTTCATAGTTTTCTAATAATTTATCACTACCAAATGAGATTTTTCCAAATCCTAAATGGATAATGTTTGTTTTATCTAATCTGTATTCTACTTTACCAGATTTGATTTCATTTATTGCTTTTGTTACGTCCATAGTTACTGTTCCTGATTTTGGGTTTGGCATTAATCCTTTAGGTCCTAATATTTTACCTAATCTTCCTATAACACCCATCATATCTGGTGTTGCAACTATAACATCATAATCAAACCAATTTTCATTTTGAATTTTTGGAACTAATTCTTCAGCTCCTACAAAGTCAGCTCCTGCTGCTTCTGCTTCTTTTGCCTTATCACCTTTTGCGAAAACTAAAACTCTTTGAGTTTTACCTGTACCATTTGGAAGTACAACTGTTCCTCTAACTTGTTGGTCAGCTTGTTTTCCATCTACACCTAATTTTACGTGTAATTCAACTGTTTCGTCGAATTTTGGTTTTGGCATTTTTTCAAATACTTCTAGTGCTTCTTTTGCACTATAATTTTTTGTGCTATCAATAAGTTTTTCACACTCTTGATATCTTTTACCTTTTTTCATTTTCTTTCCTCCTTTGGTATTAGCGGATTTTCATCCTCCCAATTAAATTTATATCATTTTTTTGATACCTGTTTTTTATTCAGCTACTACTACACCCATAGATCTAGCAGTACCCATAACCATGCTCATTGCTGTTTCTAATGAAGCTGCATTTAAATCTTCCATTTTTGTTTTTGCAATTTCTTCTACTTGAGCTTTTGTTATTGTAGCTACTTTATCTTTATTTGGTTTTCCTGAACCTTTTTCAATTTTTAAAGCTTTTTTAATTAAAACTGCAACTGGTGGTACCTTTGTAATAAATGTAAATGATTTATCTTTATATACAGTTATTACAACTGGTATTATCATACCTGGTTGATTTGCTGTTTTTTCATTAAATTCTTTTGTGAATTGCATTATATTGATTCCTGTTGAACCTAATGCTGGTCCTACTGGTGGTGCTGGTGTTGCTTTCCCAGCTTCTATTTGCAATTTAACGATATTTGTAATTTCTTTCTCTGCCATTTTATTTTCCTCCTATACTTTTTCTACTTGAGAGAATTCTAGTTCAACTGGAGTTTCTCTTCCAAACATAGAAACCATTACTTTTACTTTATTTTTTTCTTTATTTATTTCTTGTACTGTTCCTATAAACCCTGATAAAGGTCCATTTACTACTTTTACAGAATCATTAACATCATAATCTACATTAATAACTGTAGTTTCAAATCCCATATTTCTAATTTCTTCATTAGTTAATGGAATTGGGTCTGTTCCTGATCCAACAAATCCTGTTACGCCTCTTGTATTTCTAACTATATACCATGACTCTTCTGTTACTATCATTTTTACTAGTACATAGCCAGGAAATACTTTCTTAAGATTAGCTTTTCTTTTACCATCTTTTATTTCTATTTGTTCTTCCATTGGAACAACTATATCAAAAAAGAAATCTTCTAGTTCTCTATTTTTTATTGTCTTTTCCAAATCTGTTTTTACTTTATTTTCATATCCAGAATAAGTATGTACTACATACCATCTTGGTTCTAAATTTTCTTTTATTTGAGACATTTATCTTAGCCTCCTATTTCCGTTAAAGAATTTTCTTGGCTTTCTGCTTCACCACTTACATTATTTTGTTCTGTATTTGTTTCAACTGTATTTTCTACAACAATTCTATTTTTAATATTTGATTTTAATCTGTTAATACCCTTTTCATTAAATAAATCAAATACTACATCTAATACAAAAACAATAGTAGCTGTGATTAACACAATAACAATAACTGCTACTGTATTATTAACAACTTGCTTTGGTGTTGGCCAAATAACTTTTTTTAATTCAGCTTTAAAGTCTTTAAAAAAATGTTTTTTATTCTTTAAATCTTTATTTGTTTTTGCTTCCTTAGCCATTTTATTCCTCCTATTTGTAAGAGGATGCATTAAATAAGTTAATGCTTACTCTTTATTTTGTTTCTTTATGTGTTGTTCTTTTTTTGCAATATTTGCAATATTTAGCAACTTCTAGTCTATCTGTATTGTTTCTTTTATTTTTGCTTGTTGTGTAATTTCTTCTTTTACATTCTGTACATTCTAATGTTATATTTTCTCTTGGTCCTTTTGCAGCCATTTTTAGCTCCACCTCCAACTTTGTTTTGCGGGTTTTTAACGATGCGTTTTTTAAGCTATGCTCCCATTTAGAAACATAGCTTATATAATTTATCATATTCTATTAGATTTGTCAACGTTTTTACGCATTTTTTATTAAACTTTTATATATTTTATATTTTTTATTTGTATTTTTATTCTCAAGTTTGCTTACCATTACCTCTGAATAACTTCCATCTTCTGTTATTTCATAATTGTTCTCTTATTTTTTATCTAAATTACAATAATTTGTTTCAGAAATTTTATATTCTTCATTTACCTTTTTTATTTTAAATTCACAAGTTTGTTCTTTATTGTCAACAGAGCCATCTATTCCCATGTTATTGTATGAAGCTTTATATGTTAGCTCTCCATCTTTTTCATTTATTTTTTCTACTTCTACATTTGTAATATCCCATCCGGTAGCTCCCCCATAACTTACGTATAGAATTCCATCAACATTAGCAAATCTTTTTGCAAGAACATTCTCTAATGCTTTATCTGTAAATAGTTCTCCATATTTTTGTTTTACTGTTTCATATTTTTCGTTTGTTTTTACATATGTTTTCCCATTTATTTCTTTTTCTATGAAGTTTCCTGATATTTCATATTCTGTTTTTATAAGTTCTTCATATTGTAGTTTTCTTATTTTACTAGCACCTTTCTCAAATATTTGTTTTGCAGTTTCATTATCTAGTTCGTTATTATTATTGTTTTGATTTGTATTCTCTTCCTGTCCCAAATTGCAGTAATTTGTTTCAGAAATTTTATATTCTTCATCTACTTTTTTTAGTTTAAATTCACAAGTTTGTTTTTTATTGCCAACAGAACCATCTATTCCCATGTTATTGTATGAAGCTTTATATGTTAGCTCTCCATCTTTTTCATTTATTTTTTCTACTTCTACATTTGTAATATCCCATCCGGTAGCTCCCCCATAACTTACGTATAGAATTCCATCAACATTAGCAAATCTTTTTGCAAGAACATTCTCTAATGCTTTATCTGTAAATAGTTCTCCATATTTTTGTTTTACTGTTTCATATTTTTCGTTTGTTTTTACATATGTTTTCCCATTTATTTCTTTTTCTATGAAGTTTCCTGATATTTCATATTCTGTTTTTATAAGTTCTTCATATTGTAGTTTTCTTATTTTACTAGCACCTTTCTCAAATATTTGTTTTGCAGTTTCATTATCTAGTTCATTATTGCTATTGTCTAGGTCTATGTTTTGCTTCTGATCTCCCTTTACCTCATCAGTATTTTCTTTTTTTTCACTTTTCATTAGAGCTTGTATTGCAGATATTATGTTTGGTTTTCCCAAAGATTTTGCATATATGCTAACCCCCATAAAGCCTACTATTACTAGACTTATCACTATTACTAAAAATGTATTAAAACTTACTTTAATTGTTTTTTTCTCATTATTTTTCAATTTAATTCCCCCTTATATCTTGTTTAATATTTTTTGTATTTTTACCTCCATACTTATTAGATTTTAGTTTTGCTTAAATGGTTCATTAGTTTTAACATTTTTTTAATTTATTATTATAGCCTGATTATATAGTTTATTCCAATTACTTATAAATTTACCTCTCGGTTGTTTTACACCTTTGCCAACTGCAGGATCATTTAAATACACATAATCCCCATCATATCCGATTAATACTGCGCAATGTTCTCCTACTAATTCAGTAAATTCTCCATTTCCATCAGGATATTGCCATGTTACTCCTTGTGTTAAATCAGCTGCATTTGCTCTACACCATATTATTACCGGTTTTCCTTGCTGTATATAACTAAAAATTTTATCTATTGATGATCCCGAAATGTCTGTACATGAAATACCAGAATTTCTAAGTGCAGCTACAATTGGACCTGCAAAACACCCATATGATCCTGTTGATTTTCCTTTTGTTGGATGCCCCACAAAATATTTAAATGGATTTTCTCCTACCCATATAGTTTCTTCTTTAGTAGTAATTTTTGTTTCCATTTTACCAGTTTCTTCATTTAGTACCTCTGTTTTTATTTCTTTTGTTCTTGTTTCTTGTCTTTTTCCTTTTGTATCAGTTGGAGTATTTGCAATAATCGTGGCCGAACTCACATTATATCCTGAATAACGTGCAGCCATTGTTGCTGCAACTGCTTCACATCCAGTTGGATATCCTAAATTGAATTGATTTATAAATGGAACGCCTTCAATATAATACATTTTAGAGGCAGAATATGATTTTAATACTGTATAGCCAACTGTTCCATTGCTTAATCTAATTTTTGCATAACTATTTGTTTCATCTAAAATTTCAATTTCATCATTTCTTTTTACTGTAGCTAGCAATGTATAACTCGTTCCCGGTCCACTTCTTACATTAAATGAATTTATAACATATCTTTTTTTATATGTTGGTGCGTTTTTTGTAACATAAAATTTGCAACTTGCTGTCTTTCCATTTTCAGATGTAATTTTGACATTTGCTTCACCTGATGATAAGGCTTTTATTTTTCCATCTTGTACTGAAATAACAGATGTGTTTGAGCTTGACCATATTATATTTTTGTTTGTTGCATTACTAGGTTTTATAGTTTCATTTAAAATGTAGTTTTGTCCAACTCCAATTTTAACCTCTTTTTCATCTAATCCAAGGCTCTCTACTTCAATTGGTTTTACTACTACATTACATTTTGCTTCATTATTTGTATTGATTTCTGTTACTGTAATTGTAGCCTTTCCTTCTTTTTTCCCTTTTACTATTCCATTTTCTACTGTTGCTATATTTTCATCTGAAGATGACCACTTTGTTTCTTTATATGTTGCATTTTCAGGAACTATAGTAGCTACTATTTTCTGTTCTTTACCTATTACAAGTTCTATTTCATTTTTATCCAAAACTATTTTATCTAAACTTACTATACATTTTACTTTTAATTCATTACTTTTTTCGCCATTATAAGTTGCATAAATTGTAGCCTCACCTTCTGCTAGTCCAATAACAGCATCGCCTTCTGTTTTTATTATTTCTGGCTTTGAAGATATTAAAGTGATATTCTCTTTATATTTAGTGCTTTCTATTTTAATAATTTCTCCTACATTAATTTCTTCTTTATTAATTGATATTGAAAAAACAGAATTGTCTACTTTTGCCATTGTGCTAATTACATTGTTTCCTGTAATAGCTTTATAACCTAAAAATATTGATAAGATAATTGCAATTATCAATATAGGATACCCTACATACCAAGGTAGTTTTAATCCCTTTTTTGTAGGTTCTGCTTCATGTTTTGCCTGATTTTCTTTCATTTCTTTTGTTCCTCCTTATTTTATCTGCTGTAAATCACATGTTTTGTTCTTGTAGTTAGCTTTTTATCATTTTATGCTAACATTTTGAGCGTGTCAATATAAAAAAATCTTTTTTTGAGCATTTTTGTATTTTTATCTCATATTTTGGTTAAAATTATTTTGGTGAAGTTTATGAAAAAAATTAATGAAATTCTAAAGGATTTTAGAGAAGATAACGATTTATCTCAATTTGATGTTGCAAAATATCTTAAAGTACCTCGATCCACTTATGGTCATTATGAAACTGGAAACAGCAAAGTTCCTCTTGAAGTGATTATACAATTATCTAAACTGTATAATGTAACTCCAAATGATTTTTTAGGATTTTCTAGTGATTTGGCAGGCACAGATATCTCTAAAATAAAAAAACTATGTAAGTTTATTGAGGAAGAAAATATTAATATTGATAAATTGCTGGATTTACTCCAACTTATTAAAAATATTAATAAATAATTACTGTTTCCTATTATTAGATTTGTTAACTTGAAAAATGGTTCAAAAAAAAATGCATTTTCAAATATTTGTTTTTTACCTAATATTTGAAATGCATTTTTTAATACTTATTTTAACTTATCTTCCGTCCCATTCCGGCCTCCACCGCCTCCGGCCACCACCGGCCACCAGAAAAGCCTCCGCCGCCTCCAGATCCACTTGACGAGCTATGTTTTGCTATTTCTGAAAGTGAAGTGTTATAAGCTTTATGGGTCGTTGTAGTTATTTTGTCTATTAAATTCCCACTATTTACATGATATATACTATTATTAGTTGCCAAATTTATAATTTGATATTTATTTACATTTTCTCCTTTCCAATATTCTTCAACAAATACTTCTGGATATTTTGCTTTCATTTGTTCTATTGCCTTATCTGCTATTCCAAATGCAGTTGCATATACTAAATATTTTTCCCAAATCACTAAACTTGGAACTTCTTTCTCATTTATCATAGAAAATTCTTTTATATATCTTTCTAATGCTATCCATTCTTCCCTCTCTTCTGTTCCTCTCTGTGTTAGTACTGCAATTTTATTCTGTGTTTTTTCACACATTTTTAATTTTATTAAGAAACTAGCAATAATAGGTAACAATATTAATAGTATTGTTACGGCTTCTTGTATAAATCTAATTCCAAACATGCTTATATATGCTTTATCAAATAGTGGAACACATCCTACTAAAAGTCCTATTAATACAAATTCAGTTGCACCTCTTAAAAGTGTATATTTAATTGTTGCGTCTCGTGATTTCTCATATTCTTTTTGTTTTGCTTTATCAACTAACTTTAATTTATAAAGAGTTTCTCTACTTTCATTTACTAAATTATTAATAAATGTGCTATATTTATAATATTTCTTTTCAGCAAATTTATTTATCTCATCTATTTTAAATTCAGATTTTTTTCCTGTTTCCTTTAATATGTTATAAACTGCAAGTTCGTCTTTTTTTAGCCCTTCTGGTTTTTTTACGATTTTGACATATATATTCTTTCTTTCTACTCTTAACTTTATATACTCTTTTAACGCTAGATTTAATATTGTAGCAGCTACAACATCTGATTGTTTACTTTTTATTCTGTTATTTTCTTTGTCAAAATAATACAAATATGCCGCTTCTGCAGGAGTTGCATTCTCCTCCCTAGGAATGTCCCTAAAGAACTTTAAATCTCTATGAATAATTCCATCATTTTTTCTTTTGCTTATTTTATAATATTTAATTGCTTTGAATATATTTACAATAATTGCAAGTATATAAATTACAATTACAATTTTCCAAAATACTGATGTTTCATTATTTGATTGTTCTGCCCACTTCGTTTCTTCATTTATTATTGATTCTAAATAATTATATTTTTTTTCTTTATTTGAATTAACTTTAAACTGATCTTCTGCTGTTACAACTCTTATCTCTAGCATTCTATTTTTGTCTAGTTTATCTACTGTAAACTCTATTGTATCTTCATTTTTTATATTAATATTTCCATCTAATGGTCCATGGCCCCATGCCTTTAAATCACTTATATTATTCACTTTGTTTGGCATTTTAATTGTTCCAGTTACTTTATTTACAGGTATATTATTACTTTCATCTAATAGTTTCCAATAAAATTCTTGGCAATCTTTATAATTTGTAACAGCATCTGTTATGGTGTAAGAAAGCTCATATTTCTTTGTTCCTATTTTGTTTTCCATACCTGTTCCCCACGCCACTTCGAATCCTTTCCAAGTTAAATCTAATGCATAAAAACTTCCCGTTGTTACGTGATACATTTCTTCATATATTTGTTTTAAATTTTCTCCTGTGCTTAAATCTTTAACATTTACATTTGTTATATCCCCGAACTTACTTGATTTTTTAAAAGTTTTAAATAAAGTATTTGTGTGACTTACATGTATATTCCATGTTTCTACAATAGTTGCACTACCATCTTCATTCAAAGTTATATTATAATCTAATTTATTCATAACTTGCCTCATTGAGAATAACTGTCCTGAAATTAAAATTATAAACATTATTATTAATGCCATTATTAGCCATCTATTTAATACTTTTTTTAATGTTTTCTTCACTTCTCTTTTTACTTTCATTATAAAACCCCTATCTTTTTTTCTTTTGAACAGAATAGCCAAATTTTCCAACTTGTTTTCCAAGTTCGAAATATTTTCCGTTTGCATATGCAATTAAATCACATTTTGTTATATCAAAAGCCCCTTTTTCATCTATGTATTTTTCATCTGCATTTATTGATAGCACTTCTGCCATAAACATAGTGTGACTTCCGAAGTTCTTTTATTTCTTTCACTTTACATTCAATAGATACTGGGCTTTCTTTTATTGCTGGGCATTTTACGAAATTCAACTTTTCCTTTGTTAATTTCATTTCTTTAAATTTATCTACATTTTTTCCTGATTTAACTCCGCACCAATCTGTTGCATATACTAAATCTTTAGTTGTTAAGTTTATTACAAATTCTCCTGTACTTTTTATAATATTATATGAATGTCTTTCTGGTCTTACAGAAATATAACACATTGCTGGATTTGTATTTAATATTCCGGTCCATGCAACAGTTATTATATTTGATTTTTCCATGTTGCCACAGGATACCATTACTGCTGGTATTGGATATATAAATGTGCCTGGTTTCCACATTGTTTTTCCCATAATTATCACCCTTTCTTTTGAATTATATATTAATAAAATGAATTTTTCAAATATAGAAGTAAGATAAATTGGAATTTCAATTTATCTTACTTTTTCTTTACTTTTTCACTTTTTGTTATTATAATATTAAAAGGATGTGATAATAATGGATTTATTAAAAAATAGAATTTTAAAAGATGGCAAAGCATTAAGTAGTGAAATATTAAAGGTTGACAGTTTTATTAATCATCAAGTAGACCCTGTTCTTATGAAAGAAATAGGTTTAGATTTTTCTAACCACTTTAAAGACAAAAATGTTACAAAGGTTTTTACAATTGAAAGTTCTGGTATTTCACCAGCTCTTACAACAGCATATGAACTAAATGTTCCTATGGTTATATTAAAAAAGCAAACTTCAAAAATTTTAGATGATGATTTTTATCAAACAGAAGTTAAATCATTCACAAAAAACAATGTGTATAATTTAACTCTTTCTAAAAAGTATATTGAAAAAGATGATAATATTTTAATAATTGATGATTTTTTGGCAAATGGTGAAGCTGCAAAAGGAGCAATTAGACTTGTTGAATCAACTGGGGCAAAAGTAGCTGGTATAGGAATTGTAATTGAAAAATCTTTCCAACCTGGTCATAAATATTTACAAGATTTAGGTTATGATATATATTCTCTTGCAAGGATAAAATCACTAGAAAACGGACAAATAGAATTTATTGATTGACATATATCTTTTACCATGTTATAATTTTTAAAATTAAATAATCTGTTATTGGTATTAACCAATGACTATTGATAGAGGCGCAACATTTAAGAGTAAGCACTTTTAGTGGATTAGGCTCCTATATGTGTCTAAAAGGAAATGTTGCCGAAGTTGTATTTATAGCCTAAATAAATATTGCTGGGTCATTGCAAAATATGTAATGGACTGTCACTTATGTGGAGCGCTATCTAAAGCATATGATATTTTATGTTATTATATTTTATATTAACATTGTTTTGTATTATATTCGTGAATGTTCTATGTAAGTAGTCATTCACGTTTTTATTTTTTAACAGAACTATTTAAAATATATTTTATGGAGGTTTTGTTATGAAAAAATTTTTAATTATTTTATTCATCACAATGTTTTTATTGGCATCACTTATAACTCTTACTGGATGCCAAAATAATAATTCAAACGAAGGAAAAAAGGTTTTAAGAGTAGGTATGGAATGTGCATATGCTCCATATAATTGGGCACAATCAGATAATTCGAATGGTGCAGTTCCTATCTCTGGCAGTTCTGATTATGCATATGGATATGATGTAATGATGGCTAAATATTTAGCAGATAAGCTTGGATATGAACTAGAAATTTATAAAATTGATTGGGATAGTCTTCCTGTTGCACTTCAATCTAATAAAATTGATTGTGTAATAGCAGGTCAATCTATTACAGCAGAAAGACTACAAACTGTAGATTTCACTACTCCTTACTATTATGCTTCTATTGTTGCTTTAACAAAAAATGATAGCAAATATGCATCAGCAACAGGAGTTTCTGATTTAGAGGGTGCTACATGTACATCACAAATTAATACTGTATGGTATGACACATGTCTTCCTCAAATAAAAAATGCAAATATTTTACCTGCAATGGAATCTGCTCCAACAATGCTTGTTGCACTTGATTCTGGCAAGGCAGATTTAGTAGTAACAGATATGCCTACTGCTATGGCTGCAACAAAAGTATATCCTGATATGAAGCTATTAGATTTTACTAATTCACAAGATAATAATTTTAAAGTTTCAGATGAGGAAATTAATATTGGAATTTCTGTAAAAAAAGGAAATAGCACTTTACTAGAAAAATTAAATAATGCTTTATCTGAATTAAAGACAGCAGATTTTGAAAACATGATGAATGAAGCAATTAGTGTTCAACCTTTATCAGAGTAGGAGGATTAGTAATGACTTTACCACAGGATTTTATTGGAAGAATTATTTTTATTATTAATAATTATGGACTTTCTTTACTAAAAGGAGCAGGAACTACTCTTGCTATTGCCTTAGTTGGAACAATAATAGGTTGTATAATAGGATTTGTTGTAGGAATAATTCAAACAATTCCTATTGAAAAAAAAGATAATTTTATAAAGAAATTTTTAATAAAATTTTTAAAAATTATTATGAATATTTATGTAGAAGTATTTCGTGGTACTCCTATGATGGTTCAAGCAATGTTTATATATTATGGTTCATCAGTAATTTTTGGAATTAATATGGATATGTGGTTTGCAGCATATTTTATAGTTTCTATAAATACTGGTGCTTATATGGCTGAAACAGTAAGAGGTGGAATTTTATCTATACCGGATGGTCAAACTGAAGGTGCAAAAGCAATAGGAATGAATCATTTTCAAACTATGCTATATATAATTCTTCCACAAGCTTTAAAAAATATAATGCCACAAATAGGTAATAACCTTATTATAAATATAAAAGATACTTGTGTGCTTTCTGTTATAGGTACTGTTGAATTATTCTTTGCTACAAAATCTGTAGCTGGAACTTATTATACGTATTTTGAAGCAAATACAATAACAATGATTATGTATTTATTTATGACAGTATTTTTCTCAAAATTATTAAGAATTTTTGAGAAAAAATTAAATGGGCCAAAAGATTATTCCCTTTCTACAACTGATACATTAGCATACACTAGTGGATTATTAAAATATCCCGATAAAAAGGAGGCTGTAAAATGAAAGAAAAAATTATAGAAATTAATCATTTAAGTAAAAATTTTGGAAATCATGAAGTACTAAAAGATATAAACTTTTCTGTAATTAAAGGTGATGTTACTTCTATTATAGGAGCTTCCGGTTCTGGTAAATCAACTCTTCTTAGATGTATAAATCTGTTAGAAACACCTACAAGTGGAGAAATTTTATATAACGACAATAATATTTTAAACACGAAAAATATACCAAAATATAGAGCTAAAGTTGGTATGGTTTTTCAAAATTTTAATCTTTTTGAAAATATGAATGTTTTACAAAATTGTATGATAGGATTGCAAAAAGTTTTAAAAATAAATAAGCAAACAGCAAAAGAAAAGAGTTTATTATATTTAGAAAAAGTTGGCATGTCTGCATATATTAATGCAAAACCTAGTCAATTATCTGGGGGGCAAAAGCAAAGAGTTGCTATAGCTAGAGCTCTTGCAATGCAACCAGATGTACTATTATTTGATGAGCCAACCTCTGCATTAGATCCTCAAATGGTTGGAGAAGTTTTATCAGTTATTAAAGATTTAGCTAACGAAGGCTTTACAATGATTATAGTAACTCATGAAATGGCATTTGCAAAAGAAGTTTCAAATCATGTTGTTTTTATGCATGATGGAATTATATTAGAACAAGGATCTCCAAATGATATATTTATAAATCCAGTTAATCAAGAAACAAAAGATTTTCTGCATAGGTTTATAAACTGTAATTTAGCAAATTAGTAATATAGCGATTATAGCATATTTAATATACTAGAAAACGAGAAAATTCCTAGTATATTAAAAAAAGCTCACTTGAATAAAGTGAGTTTATTTTTTGCATAAAAAAAATCTGGCAACGACCTATCTTTCCAGCAGGGTAACCCGCAAGTATTTTCGGCACTGACAAGCTTAACTTCTGTGTTCGGGATGGGAACAGGTGGGTCCTCGTCGTAATTGTCACCAGAAAAATTTAGTGTGTTAGCACACTGAAAAATATACAGATAAAGAATTGATAATCTTGATTACACCGTATCTACTTAACTTTTTATGGTTAA
>CAKPKG010000023.1 GCA_934167165.1 uncultured Clostridia bacterium | reverse complement strand
ATAATTGTAGACAGATTAAAAAGAGAATTCAAAGTAGAATGTAATGTAGGTAAACCACAAGTTTCTTACAAAGAAACAATTAGAAATAAAGTAAGAGTTGAAGGAAAATTCATTCGTCAATCTGGTGGACGTGGACAATACGGACATGTATGGCTAGAAATGGAACCATTAGAGCCAGGTTCAGGTGTTGAATTTGAAAGCAAAATTGTTGGTGGTGTTGTTCCTAAAGAATACATTAAACCAACTGAAGAAGGAATTAGAGAAGCAGCAGAAAGCGGAATCCTTGCAGGATATCCAGTTATAGATTTTAAAGCAACATTAGTAGATGGTTCTTACCATGATGTCGATTCATCAGAAATGGCATTCAAGATCGCAGGATCTATGGCATTCAAAGAAGGATGTAGACAAGCTAAATCTGTAATACTAGAGCCTATAATGAGAGTTGAAATAACAGTTCCAGAAGAATACATGGGAGATGTTATTGGAGACGTAAACTCTAGACGTGGAAGAATGGAAGGAATGGAAGCAAGAAACGGAATGCAAATTATAAGAGCATTTATCCCACTTGCAGAAATGTTTGGATATGCAACAGACTTACGTTCAAAAACACAAGGTAGAGGAACATATGCAATGGAACCAAGCCATTACGAAGAAGTTCCAAAATCTGTATTTGAGAAGATAGTTGCATCAAGAGCTAAAAAAGAAGACTAGTTAAAACGAATGAAATTGGGCATCTTGCGGTGTCAAACTTCATAAAAATTTTTTCAATATACAACCGTATAATTTCAAAAATTTTTAATTGTTTTCCTAGCAATATACCCAATTTGCTTCGTTTTGAGATGTATACAAAAATAAAAAAATAAAAGGTATTGCAAAATAACAAAAAATGTTATAGAATGCATTTATTAAAAAATTGTTATTAAATTTTTAAATATAAAATAAAAGAAGTAAGCTTTCATTATTTATTATTTATTTAAGGATGAATAACAAATAATGAAAAGTACAAATTACTTCGTAATTTGAAGGAGGAAAATTCAAATGGCAAAAGCAAAATTTGAAAGAACAAAACCACATGTTAACATTGGTACAATCGGTCACGTTGACCACGGAAAAACAACAACAACAGCAGCTATTACAAAATGGTTAGGATTATTAGGAAAGGCTCAATACACAGCATATGATCAAATTGATGGTGCTCCAGAAGAAAAAGCAAGAGGAATCACAATCAACACAGCACACGTTGAATATGAAACAGAAAAAAGACACTATGCACACGTTGACTGTCCAGGTCACGCTGACTATGTAAAAAACATGATTACAGGTGCAGCTCAAATGGATGGAGCAATATTAGTTGTTTCAGCAGCTGACGGTCCAATGCCTCAAACAAGAGAGCATATACTATTAGCAAGACAAGTTGGAGTTAAATATATCGTTGTTTACTTAAACAAATGTGATATGGTTGACGATCCAGAATTATTAGAATTAGTTGAAATGGAAGTTAGAGACTTATTATCTAGCTATGATTTCCCAGGAGATGAAATTCCAATTATAAAAGGATCTTCATTAAAAGTTCTAGAATCTACATCAACAGATCCAAATGCACCAGAATATCAATGCATTAAAGAATTAATGGATGCTGTAGATAGCTATATACCAACACCAGACAGACCAACAGATGGTGACTTCTTAATGCCAGTAGAAGACGTATTCTCTATAACAGGTAGAGGAACAGTTGCTACAGGTAGAGTAGAAAGAGGAGTTGTTAAAGTTCAAGACGAAGTTGAAATAGTTGGTTTATCAACAGAGAAAAAGAAAACTGTTGTAACAGGTGTTGAAATGTTTAGAAAACTATTAGACCAAGCAGAAGCTGGAGATAATATCGGTGTTCTATTAAGAGGTATCGATAGAAAAGACATCGAAAGAGGTCAAGTTTTAGCAAAACCAGGATCAATACATCCACATACAAAATTCAAAGCACAAGTTTACGTATTAACAAAAGAAGAAGGTGGAAGACATACACCATTCTTCAATGGATATAGACCACAATTCTATTTCAGAACAACAGACGTTACAGGTGTTATTGATTTACCAGCAGGTACAGAAATGGTAATGCCAGGAGATAACGTAGATATGACTATCGAATTAATTACACCAATAGCAATGGAAAAAGGATTAAGATTTGCTATTCGTGAAGGTGGTAGAACAGTTGGATCTGGTATAGTTTCAGAAATAATTGAGTAATACCAATTAGATATAAAAGAGGTTAGAAATAGCCTCTTTTTGTTTTGCGTTTTTAAGTAGGAACGAATTATAATTTAATGTTGAAATAAAAAGTTTAATATTATATAATCTCAAAAGAGGTGATATAAAATGAAAAAAATGTTAAAAGGTATAAGCATAATTTTAATTATAGCTAGTGCATTAATATTATTAACTGGCTGTGGAAAGGAAAAAGAAGAAACTTCTAAAACTACACCTAATGAAAATGTAAATGTGAAAAATAATGTAGAAGAACAAAAAAATAACTCTACAGAGGAATTTCCAAAGGGAGAGTGGAATAACGGTGTTTATGAGAACAAATTCTTAGGACTTAAGTTTAAATTACCAGATGGATGGAAATATTCAAGTGATGAAGAAATTGCAAAAAATCTAAATAACGGACTAGAATTACTTAATGAGGATCAAAGAGAAAAGGTAGAAGAAGCATTAGAGACTAAAGGAGTATTTTATTTACAAGCAAATGATTTAACTACAAATAATAATGTACAGGTTTTTACTGAAAAAGTGCCTACAGGAATATCAGAAGAAGCTTATTTAGAGCAAGTTTCTAAACAATTGTCTGCATTAGAAAATGTAAATTACAATATAGGAGAAATCGCAAAAGAAAAAGTTACAAATAAAGAATATACTACATTACAAGTTGAAGTACCAGAATATAATGTATTACAAAAATACTTTATATATAAGAAAGACAATTATATTGTAGGAATTATAGTAACAAGCATAACTGGGAAAACAGCCATCAGTGAAATTATTGAAAATTTTGAATAGAGATAGTTATAAAAAGTTAAGGGACAGATCTAGGAATTATAAAAAGGAATTAAAACATATAATTTGTTTAATTGATGTGAGAGGTGTGATTTGTAGGGGCGTATTGCATACGCCCAAAAATAAATTTGTTGCAAACGATGTAGGGGCAGGCCCTGTGTCCGCCTGAAAACGCAAAACGCATTACATTTACGATTCAGGACAGTCCCCTTTTGTCATTCAACAAAAGAGGGACAGTCCCTAGAATCGTTCACACAAATTCCAATTTATTATATAATTTAAAATTATATTAATATCTATTGCTTTTTTCAAAATTAAATAATAAAATATAAAAATAAAAATATACTGATATAAAGAAGGGAATTAAAATGAAAATTTTACTAGATGCAATGGGACGGAGATAATGCACCAGAAGCAAGTATTAAAGGTGCAGTAAAAGCAGTAAAAGAAATTCAATCAGAAATAGTTTTAATTGGAAATGAAGAGATAATTAATAAAAAAATAAAAGAGTTATATGGAAAAGATAGCATATCAGAAATATCTGATAGATTAACAATAAAAAATGCAACAGAAACTATAGAAATGGAAGACGTACCAACACAAGCAATTAAGCATAAAAAAGATTCATCAATGGTAGTTGGATTTAATATGTTAAAAGCAGATGAAGGTGATGTATTTATTTCAGCAGGAAATTCTGGAGCATTACTTACAGGAGCTACATTATTAGTAGGAAGAATAAAAGGAGTAGATAGACCAGCAATTGCTCCAATGCTACCATCATATAAAAAAGGATTAATGCTAGTAGATGCAGGAGCAAATACAAACTGTAAACCAATTAACCTTTTACAATTTGCAGAATTTGCGAATATATACCTAAAAAAAATATATAATATAGAAAAACCAGCAATTGGATTATTAAATATAGGTACAGAAGAAACAAAAGGAAATGACTTAATGAAAGAGAGCTATAAACTTCTAAAGGAAAAATCAAATGACTATGGAATAAACTTTATAGGAAATGTAGAAGGAAGAGAAACCTTTTCGGGAGAAGTTGATGCAGTAGTAACAGATGGATTTACAGGAAATATATTTCTAAAAACAGTAGAAGGATTTGGAAAATTGGTAAAACGTTCTTTAACAGAAAGTTTAAAAAAGAACTTTTTAAGTACATTAGGAGCAATTCCAGCACTTCCAGGAATAAAGAGATTTAGCAAAACTATGGATTATAAAGAATATGGAGGAGCATTGTTCCTAGGTGTAAAAAAACCTGTTGTAAAGGCACATGGAAGCAGTGATGAATATCTATTTTATTTTACAATAAAACAAGCAGAAAAATTTGCAGAGTCAAAAGCAGTAGAAATTCTAAAAGAAGAATTTGAAAAAATAAAATAAATTGCAAAAAAGTATTGACAATATATTTCAAACCATATAATATTTTATTTAGTAAAAAATAAATAAAAGAGTTTAGAATAAAAATTTCTAACTTCTAGATAAATAAGGAGGTGTAATGCGACCTATGAGTTCAGAAGAAGTTTACGATAAAGTAAAAGAAATAATAGTAGAACAATTAGGAGTAGCAGAAACTGCTATAACACCAGAAGCATCTTTTATAGATGATTTAGGTGCAGATTCATTAGATATAGTTGAGTTAATAATGGCATTAGAAGAAGAATTTGATTTAGAAATTCCAGATGCTGATGCAGAAAAAGTTGTTACAGTAAACGACGTAGTAGAATACATAAAAGATAATATATAATCTGTAAATTTCAAGAGAAAGGTATATATAAACCTTTCTTTTTTTATTACTTCTATTTACACATAAAAGTATTTAGTATATAATGCAACAAAGAACAAGCCAATAGCTAGTTCACAACAATAAAAAGGAGGTAGCAGAAATCTAAAATTTCTGCGTAAATAAAATGGCAGACAAATTAGTAATAGTCGAATCTCCAGCAAAGGCAAATACAATAAAAAAATTTTTAGGTGGAAGCACAAAAGTAGTAGCTTCTATGGGCCATATAAGAGACCTACCTAAATCAAAGTTGGGAATTGATACAAAAACATTTGAACCTCAATATATAAACATAAGAGGAAAAGGAGATTTAATAAAATCCTTAAAAAAAGAAGCAAAAGATGCGAAAAAAGTATATCTTGCAACTGACCCTGACCGTGAAGGAGAAGCAATTGCATGGCATTTAGCTAATATTTTAGGAATAGATGAAAGCAAAATGTGTAGGGTAACATTTAATGAAATTACAAAAGATGCTGTAAAAAAAGCAATACAAAATCCAAGGAAAATAGATATGGATTTAACAGATGCACAACAAGCAAGAAGAGTATTAGATAGAATAGTTGGATATAAAATAAGCCCTGTATTATGGAAAAAAGTCCAAAAAGGCCTATCTGCAGGTAGAGTGCAATCTGTAGCAGTAAAATTAGTTGTAGATAGAGAAGAAGAAATAGAAAAATTTATTCCAGAAGAATATTGGAATATATATGCTACATTAGCTACAAAAAAACCTAAAAAAAGCTTTGAAGCTAAATTCTATGGAAAGAATGATAAAAAATTAGATATACACTTAAAAGAAGAAGTAGATAAAATATTAGATGAATTAGAAAAAGCAAAATATGTAGTTAGTGAAATAAAAAAAGGAGAAAAGAAAAGAACTCCAGCACCACCATTTACAACAAGTACAATGCAACAAGAAGCTTCAAGAAAATTAAATTTTGCATTAAGAAAAACAATGCAAGTAGCTCAACGGATTGTATGAAGGTGTAAAAATACCAGAAAAAGGAACAGTTGGTTTAATTACATATATGAGAACTGACTCTACAAGAATATCAGAAGAAGCAAGAGCAGCAGCCAAAGTACATATTGAAAACACATATGGAGAAGAATACTATGAAAATAGATATTATAAAACAAATAAAGATGCACAAGATGCCCATGAAGCAATAAGACCAACATATGTGGACTTAACACCAGATAAAATAAAAGAAAGCCTAACAAATGACCAATATAAGTTATACAAATTGATATATAATAGGTTTATAGCAAGCCAAATGGCAGCAGCTATATTTGATACTATGCTTGTAAAAATAAACGCAAATGAGTACAATTTTAGAGCAAATGGACAAACAATAAGATTTAAAGGATTTATGACTCTTTACGTAGAAACAGAAGATAATGAACAAAAAGAAGAGTTTGCTAAAATACCACCACTTACAGAAAACCAAGAACTACAAAAAGAGAAGATAGAGACAAAGCAAAGCTTTACAGAGCCACCACCAAGATACACAGAAGCAAGTTTGGTAAAAGCATTAGAAGAAAAAGGAATAGGAAGACCAAGTACATATTCACCAACAATAACAACAATTCTTGCAAGAAGATATATAGAAAAAATCCAGAAACAGTTACATCCAACAGAACTTGGAAGAATAGTAAATAAGCTATTAATAGAAAATTTTGGAGATGTAATAAATGTTGAATTTACTGCACAAATGGAAGAAGAATTTGATAAAATAGCAGAAGGAGAAGAAAAGTGGAAAAAGGTAATTAAAGACTTCTATGGACCATTTGAAAAAGTAGTAGAAAAAGTAGACAAAGAATTAGAACATGTAAAATTAGAATATGAAGTATCAGATGTACCATGTGATAAATGTGGTAGAATGATGGTAATTAAATATGGAAAATATGGAAAATTCTTGGCTTGTCCAGGATATCCAGAATGCCAAAATGCAAAACCATATATAGAAACAATAGACGAAACATGTCCAAAATGTGGAGGCAAAGTACAAATAAGAAAAACTAAAAAAAGAAGAAATTATTATATATGTGAGAACAACCCAAACAACGGATGCGACTATATATCTTGGACAAAACCAACAAAAGAACAATAATAAAGATATTGACTTTTTAGAAGGATTTTTATATAATAATTATAGAAGATAAACGACCACAGAAAGTGGCGTGTCGCTAAAATATTAAAAAACTTTAATACATCTCTAACGGCCAAGCAGAGATGTATTTTTTTGTTTGTCTAGTTTTCTCATTGTAACAAATAATGTTACAAATAAGAATGTTGCAACAAAAGTTACTATGACAAGTTCAAAAATCAATATGTATATATAAAACAAATATACTTGTTCTAATAACATATACGCATCACCTCCTAGCATATAGGATAATGACACGTCACCATCTGCTTCGTTTATCTTCTAATTCGAATTATACATATTGTTTTTCAAAAAGTCAACATCAATTAACAATTATTTCCATATTTTTCAATATTAAAATCAAACTTTAAAAATTGAATAAAAATTCCTATACCTGGCAAAAATATGTATAAATTACATATTGAGGTGGAAGAATTTTGAAAAAAACTAATTATAAATATTTAAATATAAAAGGGGCAGTGTTAGATAACTATCAATTAGAGCAATATATGGAAAAGATTGCAACAAGTCATGATGTGGAATTAACATCTAATATTGCAACATACCCAATTCCAAGATTAAAAGATAATTATAGGTTTATAGAAAAAACTTATGATTTATTAAATAAACACATAAAAATGGGAATAAACCTATATCCAGCAGGAGAATGGCTATTAGATAACTTTTATATAATAGAAGAAACATTTAAAACTGTATGTAAAGAAATGACAATTACAAAATATAAAAAACTACCAGGAATAACAACAGGCATGTACAAAGGATTTAGCAGAATATATGTAGTAGCATCAGAAATAGTTGCATACACAGATAATAAAATAAATGATGAAATCTTAAGTATGGCAATATCTGCGTATCAAAGAAGAAAAACTCTTGCTATGGAGGAAATATGGAATCTTTGGATTTTTTTAGAGATAGCTATTATAGAAAATATAAGAAATATATGCGAAAAGATATATTCTTCACAAATACAAAAATATAAAGTAGAAAGCATTATAGAAAGATTAGTTGAGAAAAAAGAGGCAAATACTCAAGTTTTTAAACCAATTAAAGATGAATATAAAGAGAATGTTTCATATAAAGAAATGAAATATCCTTTTATTGAATATATGTCATATAAGCTAAAGAGCACAGGGAAAAAAGGATTACCATATTTAGAAATATTAGAAGAACAAGTAAATAAAATGGGAATGACAATTTCTGAAGTTATAACAAAAGAACACTATGATATTGCAGCATCTAAGGTTTCTATGGGAAATAGTATTATTAGTATAAAAGAAATATTAAGAGTAAATTTTTTAGATTTATTTGAAAATATAAATGGGGTAGAAGAAATATTAAAAAAAGATCCTGCAAATGTATATAGCAAAATGGATTATAAAACAAAAGAAGATTATAGAAATAAAATAAAACAAATATCAGAAAAAACTAAGATATCTGAAATATATATTGCAAATAAAATATTAGAAATGGCAAGAACATATCAAGGGAAAAATAGAAAAAAGACACATATAGGCTATTATTTAATAGAAGATGGAAAAGCAGAATTACTAAAAGAATTAGGTATTAAAAATACAAAAATTATATCAAAAGAACAAAAAGCAAAAAGGTATATTTTTAGTATAAATCTAGTCTCTATATTACTTACAATACTATTTGTTATAAGCTTTAACTATATAAGCAAAAATATAGTAATTTCAATAGCCTCTGGAATTATATTATATGTACTTATTTCTCAAATGTTTATGCAAGTGCTAAACTATATTTTAAGTAAAAAGGTAAAACCTAAATTAATGCCAAAATTAGATTTTAGTAAAGGCATTCCAGAGCAATATTCTACATTTATTGTAATACCAACAATTATAAATTCAAAAGATAAGGTAAAAGAACTATTTGAAAAATTAGAAGTATATTATTTAGCAAACAAAAGTGAAAATATATATTTTGCTTTGCTAGGAGATTGTACATCTAGCAAGAACGAAAAAGAGAGCTTTGACGAAGAAATAATAAAAACAGGATTAGAAGAAGCAGAAAGGTTAAATAAAAAATATAAAACTCTAGTAGAAGAAAATGATAAATTCTATTTTTTGTATAGAAACAGAGTTTGGAATGCAGGAGAAAAGAGTTTTTTAGGTTGGGAAAGAAAAAGAGGCTTATTATGCCAGTTTAACGATTTTATAGTAAATGGGGTAAATTCTTTTAGAGTAAACACAATAGCAAATGAGGAGAAAGACATTCGCAATAAAATTAAATATGTAATAACACTAGATTCTGACACTAATCTTGTTTTAGATTCTGCACAAGAACTAATAGGTGCAATGGCACATATTTTGAACAGTCCTGTTTTAGCAAAAGAAAAAAATATTGTAGAACAAGGACATGCAATAATTCAACCGCGAATTGGAATTGATTTAGAAGCAAGTAGAAAAAATCTATTCACTAAAATTTATGCAGGACTTCGGAGGAACAGATTCATATACAAATGCTGTATCAGATATCTATTACGATAATTTTGATGAAGGGATTTTTACAGGTAAAGGGATATATGACGTAGAAATTTTTCATAAAGTACTATGTGAAGAAATACCAGAAAATACAGTATTAAGCCATGATTTACTAGAAGGAAATTATTTAAGATGTGGACTTGCAACAGATATCGTATTACTAGATGATTATCCCAGCAAATATATAAGTTATATTACCAGATTAAGCAGATGGATACGTGGAGACTGGCAGATAAAAATGTGGCTTAATAAACAGATTACAATAAAGAATGGAAGCAGAAAATTAAACCCATTAAATAAATTATCTAGATTTAAAATATTAGATAATTTAAAGAGAAGTATAATGCCAGTTACTGCATTTATCGGACTAATTTTTTCTGTAATTTTAAAAATGACCACAAGTGTAAAGATATGGCCAATAGTTACAATTTCTTTATTAGGAATAACTTTTTCAAGTGTAATTGATATATTAAATTATATGATTTTTAAAAAGAATGTAGATTCTAACTATATTTCTGCACATAAAAATATAATACCAGTTATAGGAGCTTTAAAGGCGAGTGTATTAAGAGGAATATTAGAAATAAGTTTTCTACCTAATAAAGCTATAATAACATTAAATTCAATAATAAAAACAATATATAGAACAAAAGTTAGCAAAGAACATTTATTAGAATGGCTAACAGCAGAAGAGGCAGAAAAACAAGCCAAAATAGACATTATATCATATTATAAATTTATGTGGGCAAATGCTTTATTTGGAATTTTAATTTTGTTAACTGGTATATTTACAAAGCAAGTATTTGAAGCAATATTTGGTATTATATGGCTTTTTGGACCTATTGAAGCATATTATTTAAGCAAAGATTCAAATAAGATAGAAGCAGTAGAGAAAATATCAAAGCAAGATAAAGATTATCTTTTAGAAACAGGTAAAAAAATTTGGAATTTCTTTGATGATACAATGAATGAAGAAAATAATTTTTTGCCTCCAGATAATTACCAGGAAGACAGAAAAGAAGTAATAGCAAAAAGAACATCTCCAACCAATATAGGACTTCGGTATGCTTGCAATTGTATCTGCTTATGACTTGAAATATATAGAGTTAGAAGATGCTATAGAAAGAATAAGTAAAACATTAGAAACAATACAAAAATTGCAAAAATGGAATGGACATTTATATAATTGGTATAATACAGAAACTTTGGAACCATTAAATCCAAGATATGTTTCAACAGTAGATAATGGCAATTTTATTGGGTATTTGTATACTGTAAAACAATTTTTAATAAATGCCGAAAGAAATCTAAAATTAAGTGCTCCTAACACATATGGATATATAGAAAAGATTAATCAAATGATACAAATTATAGATAACATTATACAGAGTACAGATTTTTCTGTGTTATATAGCCCTAAAAAACGATTGTTTTCAATAGGATTTAATATAGAAGAAAATAAACTTACAAATTCGTATTATGATTTGCTAGCTTCAGAAGCAAGACAAGCTAGTTTAGTTGCAATAGCTAAAAAAGATATACCATCAAAACATTGGAACAGCTTAAGTAGAACATTAACAAGCTTAAAAAAATATAAAGGGCTTGTATCATGGTCTGGAACAGCATTTGAATATTTAATGCCAAATATAAATATAGAACAATATGAGGGGAGTTTACTAGACGAAGCATGTAGATTTTTAATAATGAGTCAAATGGAATATGCAAAAAAATTAGGAATACCATTTGGCATTTCGGAAGCGGCTTTTAATTTAAGAGATTTAAATAATAATTATCAATACAAAGCATTTGGAATACCATGGCTAGGTTTAAAAAGAGGACTTGAAGACGATATGGTAGTATCACCATATTCTGTATTTTTAAGTTTAAACTATGTACCAAAACAGGGAATAGAAAATTTAAAACTATTAGAAAATGAAGGAATGAATAGCAAATATGGCTTTTATGAATCAATAGATTATACACTTTCAAGATTAAAATATGGCAAGAAATATGAAACAGTAAAAACATATATGGCACATCATCAGGGATTAAGTCTTTTATCAATTAATAATTTAATAAATAAAAATATACTAGTAAAAAGGTTTATGAAAAATCCAGAAATTGAAGGAATTAAAATATTATTGCAAGAAAGAATGCCAGAAAAAGCAATAATTACAAAAGAGAAAAAAGAAAAAGTAGAAAAACTAAAACCAAAAGATTACGAAAACTATACAGAACAAACGTATACAAAAATAAATTATGAATTGAATGAAGTAAATACAATATCAAATGGGAATTATACAATATGCACAAAATCAAATGGAGAAGGATTTAGTAAATATAAAGGAATTCTAATAAACAGATTTAAAGAAACAGCAGATAAAAAGCAAGGAATAATTTTTTATATAAAAAATGTATCAAATAAACGAATATGGACAAACATTCCAATAGATAAAAGGCAAGATAAGCTCAAAGTTTCTTTTACACCATCTGAAACAAATTTTACGAGAACAGATGGAAACATAGAAACAAAAACAAAAATAATTGCTTGTGCAAATGATCCGGTAGAAATAAGAAGGCTTGAATTAAAAAACAACGGAAATATGGAAGAAACGCTAGAGATAACTAACTATTTTGAACCTGTTTTATCAAAGCCGGAACAAGATTATGCTCATCAGGCATTTAATAATTTATTTATAACATTTGAAAACCTAGAAAAAGATAATATTTTAGTAAAAAGAAAGAAAAGAGGAGTAAAAGATAAAGATATATATTTAGCAGTGAATTTATATACAGAACATGAAACAGTTGGAGATTTTGAATATGAAATAAGCCAAGAAAAATTTTTAGGTAAGAGAAACACACTTATTCCAGAGTTAGTAGAAGATTCAAAACCATATTCTAAAACAATGGGGTTAGTTACAGAACCATGTTTAGCGACTAAAAAAACTATTAAAATAAAACCATCTGAAACAATAATAATTGACTTAATTTTAAGTATTTCAAATAATAAAGAAGAGGCAATATCAGCATTAGAAAAGTATAAAAATGAAAAAATAATAACAAAGGCCTTTGAAGTGTCACGAGCAAAAGTAGAAGCAGAAAATATATATTTAGGACTAAAAGGAAAAGAAGTAGAAACTTATCAAAAATTACTTTCTTATTTATTATTCCATAATCCATTAAGAAAATTGGTTTTAGAAAAACTACCTAAAAGGATATATTCTCAAAGCAAGCTGTGGAAATATGGAATATCAGGAGATTTACCAATTCTGTTACTAGAAATAAAAGATATAAACGATATTTATGTTGTGAAAGAATGTCTAAAAGCGTATGAGTTTTTTAGAAACAAAGATATAAAAATAGATTTAGTAATAATAAATGAAGAACCAAATTCTTATGATTCATATTTAAAATATGAAATAGAAGATGCAATAATAAACAAGCAATTGGCATATTTAAAAAATATTTTTGGCGGAATATTTACAATATGCAAAAACGAAATAGATTTAGAAGATATTGATTTACTAAAATTTAAAGCATCAGTATTTTTAAAAGCTGAATCAGGTAGCCTAGAAACAGCAATAACAGACTTGGAAGAAGAGTATTTAAAAACAATTAAAAATATAGGAATAGAAGAAAATGAACCAATAGTAGAAACAGAAAAAGAAGAAGAACTAGAAGAAAATATGGAGGAATTAAAATACTATAACGAATATGGTGGATTTAGTGAAGATGGTTTGGAATACAAAATAAAAATTGGAAAAGACAATAAACTTCCAACTGCATGGAGTATGATACTTGCAAATCCTAAGTTCGGTACTTTGGTAACTCAAAACATAGGAGGATTTACATGGCATAAAAACAGTAGATTAAACAGATTATCTGCATGGAATAATGAGCCTGTGCTAGATATACCTTCTGAAATTATATATCTAAAAGATAAAGAAAATGGCAAAAAATGGTCACTTTCAAACAATTTAAATGATATACAAACAAATTCGTATATAACTTATGGTTTAGGATTTGTAAACTTTAAAAAAATATATAATGGAATATATCAAGAGTTAAATATTTTTGTTCCAAAAGAAGATACAGTAAAAATAAATATTTTAAAACTTAAAAACTTGAATTCTAAAAAGAAAAAGTTAAAATTGTTATATTATATTAAAGATGTATTTGGAGAAGATGAAATTAAAACAAATGGAAACATACAACTAGTAAAAGAAGCAAATGTAATTTTTGCAAACAATTTATATAAAGATAGTTTTAAAAAATGTATTCCATATATTACAACAAGCGAGAATATAAAAAGTTATACAGGGAATAAAAAGTCATTTATAGGAAATCAAAGTATAAAAAACCCAATTGCACTAGATTTGGTTTCATTAGACAATAGTTCTGGATTAGGTCAAAATTCTTGTATTGCAATAGAATTAGAAGTTGAATTAGAAGGATATGAAAGCAAAGAAATTAGTATAGTATTTGGAGAAGAAGAGAGTAAACTAAATGCAAAAAATACTGCATATAAATATTCTAAAATAACAAATTGTACTCAAGAACTAAACAAAGAAAAAGCTTTTTGGTATGAATTAGTAAGCAGAGTACAAGTAAAAACACCAATAGAATCAATAAATATAATGCTTAATGGTTGGGCAACATATCAAACAATAGTATCTAGGCTGTGGTCAAGAACAGGTTACCAACAATCAGGTGGAGCAATAGGATTTAGAGATCAATTGCAAGACACAATAGGATTAAAATATACAGATATAAACTTTATGAAAGAACAAATATTAATTGCATGTAGACATCAATTTATAGAAGGAGACGTAGAACACTGGTGGCATGATGACATTAATAGAGGAATAAGAACCAGATTTTCGGATGATTTATTATGGCTTTGTTACTTGGTATATGAATATATAAATTTTACAGGAGACTATACTATTTTAGAAGAAGAACAACCTTATGTTATGGGAGAACTTTTACCAGATGGTGTTGACGAAAGATATGATGTGTATTTAGAATCAAAACAAAAAGAAAACGTATATACACATTGCATAAGAGCAATAGATAGAAGTCTAAACTTTGGAGAACATGGATTGCCTAAAATAGGCTCAGGAGACTGGAATGACGGCTTAAATACAGTAGGAAACAAACAAAAAGGTGAAAGCATTTGGTTAGGGTTTTTTATATACAATATACTTGAAAAATTTATTCCTATATGTGAAAAAAGAGGAGATATATCAAGAGTAAACGAATATAAGATAAAAAAAGAAAATCTAAAAAAAGCATTAAACACAGCAGGTTGGGATGGAAGGTGGTTCAGAAGAGCATATATGGATAACCGGAGAACCTTTGCGGAAGCATAGAAAATGAAGAATGTAGAATAGATAGCATATCACAAAGTTGGGGAGTAATATCAAATGCAGCTGACAATGACAAAAAATATATATCAATGGAAAGTTTAGAAAATCATTTAATAGATACAGAGAATGGAATAATAAAATTATTGGACCCACCATTTAATAAAACAAAGTTAGAGCCAGGTTATATAAAAGCATATTTACCAGGAGTAAGAGAAAACGGAGGACAATATACACATGCAGCAATGTGGGCAATAATTGCTTTTGCAAAACTTGGATTTGGAGATAAGGCTTTGGAATACTATAGAATGATTAATCCAATAGAACATACAAGAACAAAAGAAGCAACAATAAAATATAAACAAGAACCATATGTTATACCAGCAGATATATATGGAGCAAATAACCTTGCGGGAAGAGGCGGTTGGACTTGGTACACAGGTTCAAGTAGTTGGTTTTTAAATGCAGGAATAGAAAATATATTAGGACTAAAAGTAGAAAATGGAATATTAAAAATAGAACCAAGCATACCAGAAAAATGGGAAGAATACAGCATAAAATATAGATATAAAACAAGTATATATAATATAAAAATAAAAAATCCAGATGCAAGAAATTCACGGAGTAAGGGAATTTTATTTAAATGGAAACAAAATAGAGGAAAAACAAGTAAAATTAGAGGACGATAAAACAATAAATGAAATAGAAATAATTTTATAAATGTCATATTTCCGTAATAAAATTGTAAAAAAAACTTGTCTAAATTTAAGTTATATGATATAAAGAATGTATAAAATTGAAACAGAGAAAGGTGGGGCTTTCTAGTGGAAAATATTGATGAAAAAGATAAAAAGACAATTTTAATAGTTGATGATGAAAAGCCAATAGTAGAAATATTAGTATACAATCTACAAAAAGAAGGGTATAACACATTAGAAGCAAATGATGGACTTACAGCAGTAGAAATAGCTACTACAAAAAAACCAGATTTAATATTATTAGATATAATGCTACCTAAAATGGATGGGTTAACAGTATGCAAAAAAATAAGAGCTTCTCTTAATGTACCAATTCTTATGCTTACAGCAAAAGATGAAGAAATAGATAAAATATTAGGATTAGAACTAGGTGCAGATGATTATATAACAAAACCATTTAGTGTAAGAGAACTAATGGCAAGAATAAAAGCAAATTTAAGAAAATCAGAAATAAAAGAAAATTCAGTAGAAGTTAGCAATGAAAAAACTAAAAAAATTGTTGTAGGAAGCTTAACATTAGATTTAGATAAATTTGAAGCAAAAGTAGATGGAGAAGTAATTGATTTAACTTTAAGAGAATTTGAAGTTTTAAAATTCCTAGCAAGCCAAGCAGGTCAAGTAATAACAAGAGAAGTATTACTAGAAAAAGTTTGGGGTTATGAATATTATGGAGATATAAGAACAGTAGACGTTACAGTAAGAAGAATTAGAGGAAAAATAGAAAAAGACACTGCAAATCCAAAAATATTAATAACAAAAAGAGGCGTAGGATATTATATAAAAGCAAATTAATATATAAATTGTAATTTGACACGAAATGCGAAGTGTGAGGTGCGAAGTGTGAAAAATAGGGAAAGGCTTGCAAAGCTTTAACTCTATAAATCCCACCTCCCACATCACACTGCACACATCTATTGTGCAAATTACAATTTATTTTTTTGAGGTGAAAAAATGTTTAAAAGTGTTCAAATAAAAATGATATTAATAATTATTGCACTTGCAATATTAATGCTTGCAATACCAGAATACATATATATTGCAAAAATAGATAATTTAACACAAAATCCAGAATTGCTAGAAAGAAACATTGCGACAGGAAGAATAGTTTTATCAATACTAACAGGAAGTTTTTTAATTATATCTACTATAATTCTTATATTTACATCTAAAAATGTAGTTTCACCAATTTCAAAACTAATAAAAAAAGTAGAAAGAATATCATCAGGAGATGAAACAGAAAACATAGAATTAAAAGAAGTAGATAAAGGAAAAACAAATACAGAAATAGATGAACTAGTACAAGCATTTAATGTTATGACAGCAGGTCTAAAGGAAAATTTAAATGAAGTAACAAGGCAAAAAATGCAAATAGAAACAATTTTACTTCACATGACAGACGGAATTATAGCATTTAATATAGATGGGAGTATAATTCATATAAACCCAGCAGCAAGCAGACTTTTGAAAATAACAGAAGATGATAACACATTTGATAAAATATTTAAAAAACTAAAAATAGATATGAATATGGAAAAAATAATATATTTAGAAAATTGGACATCAACAGAACAAAAGTTAAATATAGATGATACATATGTAAATATGTTTTTTGCTCCATTCAAAGATGAAAATAATAGACCAGCAGGAGTTATGGTACTAATTCAAGACATAACAGAACATGTAAGACTAGACAATATGAGAAAAGAATTTGTTGCAGATGTATCACATGAATTAAAAACTCCACTTACATCAATTTTAGGATATTCGGAAACACTTGCAACAAGTGAATATGATAAAGAATTACAAACAAAATTCTTAAATGTTATATCATCAGAAGCAGTGCGAATGACCAAATTAGTAAATGACTTATTAACACTTTCTAAATATGATAACAAAAAAACAAATACAGAAAAAACTGAATTTGATTTAGGAGAACTTGTAAAACAAGCACAAGAAAACTTACAAATAGAGATGGACAAAAAACATCAAAAAGTAGAATGTTTTGTAACTGCAAATGTTCCAAATGTTTATGCAGACAGAGATGGCATAGAAAGAGTAGTTTTAAACATATTATCAAACAGTATAAAATATACAGGAGAAGGTGGAACAATAAAAATATATGTAGGATTTGTATACAATGACGCATATATAAAAGTAATTGACAATGGAATAGGAATTCCAGAAGAAGACTTAAACAAGATATTTGAAAGATTTTATAGAGTAGACAAAGCAAGAACTAGAGCAATGGGAGGAACAGGACTTGGCCTTTCAATTGCAAAAGAAATATTAGACCAAAACAATGGAAGAATTGATATAAAAAGCAAAGTACACGAAGGAACAGAAGTAGTAATAACAATACCAACAAAAAGCAAATAAGTTGTGATTTCACAAAGTGCGAGGTTTGAGGTGCGAAGTGTGAAAAATAGAGAAAAGCCTACGAAGTCACAGCCCTATAAATCTCACCTCCCACATCACACCTCACACTTCAATTAAACAAATTCCAATTTGTACAATGAAATAATTGAAAAAATGTAGATAGTAATGTATAATGAGAAAGTAATGTATTCGAAAGAAGGAAAAGTAATGGAAGAACAAGCAAATTCAAAATTAAAAGATATATTAGAATGGGCATATTGCATAATAATTGCAATAGTTTTAGCTATATTATTTAGATACTATATTGGAACTCCAACAGTAGTAAAACAGCCATCAATGTATAATACATTAGAAGAAGGCCAAAGACTTATTTTAAGTAGATGGACAAGAACTGTAAAAGGAACATACAATAGAGGAGATATAGTTACATTTGAAGCACCAAGCCAAACACAAATATCTACATTTGATGTAGATATGAATAATCCAGTTGCAATATATGATTATGAACCAAAAGGAATTTTAGGAAAATTTTCATATTATATACTAGAATTTAATAAAACAAGTTATATAAAAAGAGTAATAGGAGTAGCTGGAGATCATATAAAAATTGAAGGTGGCAAAGTATACTTAAATGGACAAGAACTAGATGAACCATATTTAAGAGATGGAATACAAACAGAACAAAAAGTATTTACAGATATTGTTGTTCCAGAAAACTGCATATTTGTTATGGGAGATAATAGACCTCAAAGTATGGATAGTAGAAGCTTTGGATGTATTCCAGTAAAAAAAGTTGAAAGTAAAGTAGTAATTAGATTTTGGCCATTAAATAAATTTGGAAAAGTTAAATAATCAATTATAGGAAGATAAATATGATTTTTGAGAATATTGTAGGAAATGAAAAAAACAAAAAATTACTTGAAGATATTATAATAAAAAATAAAATAGCGAATGCATATATGTTTATTGGGCAAGAAAGTATAGGAAAGTTTTTGTTTGCAAAAGAGTTCGCAAAAGCTATATTATGTTTGAATCCAAACAAGCCATGTAATACATGTAAATCATGTTTAGAATTTGACAATTCAAACAATCCAGATTTAACAATAATTGAACCAGATGGCAACAATGTAAAAATAGAACAAATAAGAGAACTAAATAGAAAAGTAGTAGAAAAGCCTATAGTTTCAACAAAAAAAGTATATATAATAAATGATGGACAAAATATAACAAAAGAAGCTCAAAATGCATTACTAAAAACTTTAGAAGAACCACCAGAATATGTTACAATAATATTAATTACAACAAGTGAAAGTGCATTTTTACCAACAATAAAATCAAGATGTTCAAAAATAAACTTTAACAAACTTACAAAAGAAGAAATGCTAAATATATTAAAAAACAAGTACAATTATCAAAATGTTGCAGACATAGTATATAAAACTTCTAATGGAAGTATAAATAAATCAATTCAAGTTATAGAAAGACAAAGTGAGTTCGAAACTATAAATAAAATTTTTAGCAATTTAGAAACTATAAATATAATTGATTTAATAAACAGCAAAGATTTAATTTTTAAAGATAAAGAAGAAATAAATAATATATTAGACTATATTATTACAATATTTTTTGAGAAAATTAAAATAAATAACAAATATATTGGTTGTATAAACATTGCAGAAAAAACAAAAGAAAGATTAAGAAAAAACAGTAATTATGATATGACAATAGATAATTTTATGCTAAATGTATGGGAGGAAATAAATGGCTAATATTATAGGAGTTAGATTTAAAAAACCTGGGAAAATATATTTTTTTGATCCAGATGGAATAGAAATAGAACAAGGGAAACATGTTATTGTAGAAACGGCAATGGGAAAAGAATATGGAGAAGTTGCAATAGCAAACAGAATAATTCCAGATGATAAATTGGTAAAACCATTAAAAAAAATAATTAGAGTTGCAACAAACAAAGACAGAAAACAACATGAAGAAAACAAAGAAAAAGAAAAAGAAGCTTTAAAAATTTGTGAAAAAAAAGTAAAAGAACATGGATTAGACATGAAACTAACAGATGTAGAATACAAATTTGATAGAAGTAAATTACTTTTCTTTTTTAAAGCAGATGGAAGAATAGATTTTAGAGATTTAGTAAAAGATTTAGCATCAATATTTAAAACAAGAATAGAGTTAAGACAAATAGGAGTAAGAGATGAAGTTAGAAGCTTAGGTGGAAATGGAATGTGTGGAAGAGAACTATGTTGTTGTTCATTTTTAGGAAACTTTGAAGCAGTATCAATAAAAATGGCAAAAGAACAAAACATATCACTAAACCCAGCAAAAATATCAGGAAATTGTGGAAGACTAATGTGTTGCCTAAAATATGAACAAGAAGTATATGAAGAAAAACTTAAAAGATTACCAAAAGTAGGTGCGATAGTAAAAACAGAAGATGGAGAAGGCGAAGTGTGTGGAGTAGAAACTTTAAAAGAAATAATAAAAGTTAAATTCCATGATGGAGAAGATACATTTTTTAAAAAATACAATTCTAAAGATATAAAAATTATAAAAAATGTAGAAAAAGATGACGATAAAATAGAGGCGGAAAATCCAGAAGACTTAAAAGAATTGCAAGAACTAGAAAAATTAGAGAAAATGGATGAAAAAAACAACAAATAATTTAGATATTAATTTTATATTAAAAATAATCAAAAAACGTAGGGCCATTGCCCATAGCGACTTATGAAAAGGTGGTGAATTAAGAATGGCATATAAAATATCAGATAAATGTATATCTTGTGGAGCATGTGCAGCAGAATGCCCAGTAGGATGCATTTCACAAGGAGAAGGAAAATACATAATAGATGAAAATACATGCATAGGGTGTGGAACATGTGCAGGAGTTTGCCCAGTAGAAGCACCAGAAGAAGAATAAAATAAAAAACAGAGCGATTTCAGTTGAAATCGCTTTGTTTTTTTACTTTGAACTATTAGGATACAGCCTACCAGATACTAAATCAGAAACCATCTTTTCCTTACGAGCCTTGGCTTCAGCATCAGCTTTTTTCAAGCTTTCTGCTTTAGCCCTAGCTTTTGCTTTTTTGTTCTCAACAAATCTGATAAACATCAGACCTGTTACAGAAGAAACAAAGCAAAAGATTAATGCTGTAACAATAATAATGGAGAAGGCTTTGTCTGCGTTGCCAGAAGCAATGCGAACAGCCCAACTTCCGTTGGCAAATTCTGCTTTTACTTCTTCAGATCTTACTTCCCAAGAAGTTTTTTCAGAGTCTGACATAAACGGATTCTGATTTTCTGTTTGCTGATATGAAGCTGCTGCTTCATATTCGGATGTTACCTGGAGCCCTGCACCGGCAAGCCAAAGGAACATGACTGCGCAGAAACCTGCACAAAGGGATTGGATGAGTTTTGCAATTGTTGTCTTTTTCATTGAAGTTTCCTCCCAAAAAATTTTATAGTAATTATATTATATCACTTATCAAACAAAAATTCAAATTTCGCAAAAACTATGGGTTGACTTTTATGCATTTTCGAAATATACTTTATCTTGTGTAACAGTAAAATTAAGACATATAAATTAATAAAGGGAGGTTAATAGAGATGGAAGGCTTAATAGAGATTAGATGGCACGGACGTGGAGGTCAAGGTGCAAAAACAGCATCACTTCTTTTAGCAGATGCAGCATTCAACACAGGCAAATACATTCAAGGATTTCCAGAATATGGACCAGAAAGAATGGGTGCACCAATTACAGCATACAACAGAATAAGCGATAAACCAATTACAATACATAGCAATATTTATGAACCAGATTATGTAGTGGTTGTAGATGATACTTTATTAGAAACAGTTCCAGTAACAGCTGGATTAAAGAACACAGGAGCAATAGTAATAAACACTACAAAAAATGCAGAAGAGATAAAAGGCTTACTTAAAGGTTATGAAGGAAAAGTATATAAAATAGATGCAAGAAAAATATCAGAGGAAGCATTAGGAAGATATTTTCCTAACACACCAATGCTTGCAGCAATAGTAAAAGTTAGTAAAGTTATGTCAGATGAAGAATTATTAAATGATATGAAAGGTTCATTTAAACATAAATTTGCTAAAAAACCAGAAGTAATAGAAGGAAATATGAAAGCTTTAGAGATGGCTTTAAATTC